>JBDIBD010000413.1:0-4811 GCA_039812725.1 Vicinamibacteria bacterium
CCGAAGGCCTCGCCGACGGCGCGCCCCGCGCGACCCACCGCCACCCCCGTCGCGACGCCCGCAGAGCCGCGCGAGGCGCCCGAGCGCCAGGGCCCGCCCGGACAGGAGCGCGGCAGGCACAAGGGCCGGGGGAAGAAGAAGGGCGGCGCCTGAAGGCCCGCGAAGACCGGCGCGGGAAGGGCTAAACTCGCGCCCGGAGGAGCGTCATGCTGATCCACTGCCCGTCCTGCGGCGGCGCCTTCGAGACCCAGGCCACGTGGGGCCCCAAGTCCACCACCACCTGCCCGGCCTGCGGGCGCGTGATCGTGCTGCGCGACACCCAGGCCGTGCCGCAGGCCAAGACGGGCGAGGGCACGGTGCCGCTCGACTCGGCCACCAACGCCTTCCTCCAGCCCCTCGACCTGCCCGGGGACGGCGAGGCCACCGCCGTGGCCGCCAAGGGGCTGGGCCTGGCCCTGCCGGCCGGGCGGCGCGTCTCGCTGCTGCAGCTCTCGGGCCCGCGCAAGGGCGAGCTGATCCACGTCACCAAGCCGCGCGTGGTGCTGGGCCGGTCCGGGGGCAACGCCGACGCGCTGCTCGAGGACCCCGAGGTCTCGCGCGCCCACGCCGCCTTCGAGTGCTACGGCCCGCGCATGCTGGTGCGCGATCTGGGCAGCCGCAACGGCACCTTCGTGCGCGAGCAGCGCGTCGAGACGGCCCCGCTCGAGGACCACTCGGAGTTCCGCGTGGGCGGCACGGTCCTGATGGTGGTGGTGACCGAGTCGGACTGACGCCCGCGCCACCCCGGCGCAGAAGTTACCAGTGACCCGCCGCACACGGCGCACGCCGCGCGTGTCGGGGCTCACCTTCTCCGCTCGCGCTCGACGGCACACTCCCCGCTCATCCGGCGGCGCCAGGCGAGGGGCGCGGACGCCGCCCGCTTCGGGGGGAGCTTGTTCCGCAAGACACTGGTGCTGGCGTACCTGCTGGCCGCCGCGTGCGCCGCGCTCCTGGCGGCCCGCGGCGCCGCCTTCTACGCCGCCCCCCTGCCGCTGCGGGCGCGCCATCCCGGCTACTGGACCTACAAGGCCGGTGGCAGCGTCGGGCACCCCCTGGGCGTGGCCGGCTCCACGATGATGGTGCTGCTGCTCGGCTACTCGCTGCGCAAGCGCGTGCGGGCCCTGCGCCGGCTGGGACCGCTCTCGCGCTGGCTGGACGTGCACATCTTCCTGGGCCTGCTGGGGCCCGTGCTGGTGATCCTGCACAGCAGCTTCAAGGTCCAGGGGCTGGTGGCGCTGAGCTTCTGGTCGATGGTGGTGGTGGCGCTCTCGGGAGTGCTGGGCCGCTACCTGTACCTGCAGATCCCGCGCACGCGCGCCGGCGAGGCGCTCTCGCTGGAGGAACTGCAGGCCCGCGACCGGGTGCTCTCGCGCCGCCTGGGGCTCGAGTTCGGGCTCGACGAGGCGGCCCTGCGGCGCCTCGAGGCGCTCTCCACCCCGCCGCCCTCGCGCGGCCTCCTGGCGCTGCTCGTGGGCCTGCTGCGCGACGACCTGCGCCGCGGGCGCGAGCTGCGGGCCTTCGTGCGCTCCTGCCGGGGCGTGCCGGCCGGCCTGCTGCGCGACCTGGAGGCCCTGGCCCGGCAGAAGCACGCCCTGCACCGGCGCCTGATGCTGTGGGACGGCCTGCACGAGCTCTTCCACTACTGGCACGTCTTCCACAAGCCCTTCGCCGTGGTCATGTACCTGTTCATGGTGGTGCACGTGGCGGTGGCGCTGGCCACCGGCTACGCCTGGGGCACCTCTTGAGGACGCGCGCCCTGGCGCTGGCGCTGATGCTGGCGGCGCCGGCCGGGGCCCAGATCTCGCCCGGCCCCCTGGCGCGCGGGCACGAGCAGCTCGAGGGCAGCGGCCAGTGCCTGAAGTGCCACGACCAGAAGGGCGTCTCCGCCGAGCGCTGCCTGGCTTGCCACACGCTGCTCGGGGAGCGGGTCGCGGCCGGCCGGGGCCTGCACGCGCGCGCGGAGTACCGCGACTGCAAGCGTTGCCACATGGAGCACCAGGGGCGCGGCTTCGAGCTGGTCTTCTGGGGCGAGCGCGGGCGCGACGGCTTCGACCACGCCCTCACGGGCCTGGGCTTGCAGGGCAAGCACGCTCGCCTGCGCTGCGACGACTGCCACCGCGGTCGGCAGAAGCGCAGCCCGCAGCAGCTCGCGGCCGCGGGCGCCGGGGTGGGCACCTTCCTCGGCCTCGGCGCCGGCTGCGCCGCCTGCCACGCCGACGAGCACCGCGGCCAGTTCGGGGCGCGCGACTGCACCGTCTGCCACAAGCAGGAGAGCTGGAAGCCGGCGCCGGGCTTCGATCACGCGCGCGCGGCCTTCAAGCTGGAGGGCAAGCACGCGGGCCTGGCCTGCGACAAGTGCCATCCCGCGCAGGCGGAAGGCGGCAAGAGCTACCAGCGCTACGTTCCGGTGGCCTTCAAGGAGTGCTCCAGCTGCCACCGTGACCCGCACACGGGGCGTCTGGGGGCCGCTTGTTCGAGCTGCCACGCGGTCGACAGCTGGCGGCCCCAGAAGCTGGCCGGCTTCGACCACGACCGCACGTCCTACCCGCTGCGCGGCCGCCACCGCGGCCTCGAGTGCTCCGCCTGCCACCGCGCCAACCAGGGCTACAAGCTGGCCCACGCGCGCTGCCTGGACTGCCACGCCGACGCCCACCTCGGCCAGCTGTCCGCCCGCGCCGACCAGGGCCGCTGCGAGGCCTGCCACGACGTGAGCGGCTTCAGCCCGGCCCGCTTCGGTCCGGAGGAGCACGCCCGCACGCGCTACGCCCTCGTCGGGGCGCACCTGGCCGTCCCCTGCGATGCCTGCCACAAGCGCGTGCCGCCCGAGAGCCTCGGGCGCCTGCCGGCCGCCGGCCCGGCCCTGGCCGGGCGCAGGCCCGGACCGGCCACCCGCCTGCGGTTCGCCTCGACCCGCTGCGTCGACTGCCACAAGGACCCGCACCTGGGCGAGGTCGACAAGCACATGCGCACGAGCGGCTGCGAGTCCTGCCACGTCGTCGACTCGTGGCGGCAGGTGCGCTTCGAGCACGACAGGACCCGCTTCGCCCTGGCCGGCGCCCACGCGCGCCTGGCCTGCGGGAAGTGCCACGAGCGCCTCGAGGCCGGCACGCCGCGCCAGCGCCCGAAGCTGGCGGGCCTGGCGCTGGCCTGCGAGGGTTGCCACGAGGACCCGCACCAGGGCCAGCTCACCCGCGCCGGCCTGGCCTCGCCCTGCGAGCGCTGCCACACCACGACCGACTGGAAGCCGACCCGCTTCGACCACGCCAAGGACTCGACCTTCGCCCTGGACGGCGCGCACAACAGGCTGGGTTGCGTCACCTGTCACAAGGCCGAAACCCAGGGCGGCCAGAAGCTCGTGCGCTACAAGCCCCTGCGCACGGCCTGCCGGGACTGTCACGCAGGGCGCCTCGCGGGCGTCCGGGAAGGGACCTCGCGATGAGGAAAGCACTCTTGGCGGCCAAGGCCCTGGTCGGGCTGGCCCTCCTGCCGCTGGCCCTGCGCGCGGCGCAGGCGCCCGTGCAGAACCCCCACGGCGACCTCAAGGCCGACTGCGGCGAGTGCCACGGCGCCGAGCGCTGGACGCCGGTCGAGCGCCCGCGCTTCGACCACGCCGCCACCGGCTTCAAGCTCGAGGGGGCGCACCGCCAGGCGCGCTGCCGCAGCTGCCACGAGAGCCTGGTCTTCAGCCGGGTGGGCACGGCCTGCGCCGACTGCCACAAGGACTCCCACCGGGGCGAGCTGGGCCCGCGTTGCGAGGACTGCCACAGCCCGCGCTCGTGGAGCAACCAGCGCGAGATCTTCCAGGTCCACAACCGCACGCGCTTCCCGCTGCTGGCCTCCCACGCCAGCCTGGACTGCCAGGCCTGCCACAAGGGCCAGCGCCAGGCGGAGTACGCCAACACGCCCACGGAGTGCTTCGGCTGCCACGCCGGGACCTACGCCGGCACGACCAGCCCCAACCACGCCCAGGCGCGCTTCTCGACCCGCTGCGAGCAGTGCCACGGCCTGGCCCCGCGCGGCTGGCACAGCATCGTGGGCTTCGTGCACCCGGCCAGCTTCCCGCTGGTGGGCCAGCACGCCGGCCTGCCCTGCTCGAGCTGCCACACCAGCGGCTTCGGCAACGGCAGCACCTCGCGCGAGTGCGCCGCCTGCCACGAGAAGGACTACCAGCGCGCGGCCAACCCCAACCACGTGACCGGCCGGTTCCCGCGCCAGTGCGACCAGTGCCACACGGGCAGCTCCTGGCGGCCGGCCAAGTTCGACCACAGCGTGACGCGCTTCCAGCTCAGCGGCGGCCACGCCGGCGTGGCCTGCGACCGCTGCCACCCCGGACAGCGCTACACGGGCACGTCGATGGAGTGCGTCTCGTGCCACCAGGCCAACTACAACCAGACCACCAACCCCAACCACGCGGCGGGACGCTTCTCCACCGCCTGCCAGAGCTGCCACAACACCAACGCCTGGCGGCCGGCCAGCTTCGACCACGACAGCACGCGCTTCCGGCTGACCGGGGCGCACACCCGCGTGGCCTGCGAGCGCTGCCACCAGGGCGGGCGCTACACGGGCACGCCCACGCAGTGCTACGCCTGCCACCAGGCCAACTACCAGCAGGCCTCGAACCCCAGCCACTCGGGCTTCCCGACCACCTGCGAGAGCTGCCACAACACCAACGCCTGGCGGCCGGCCAGCTTCGACCACGACAGCACGCGCTTCCGGCTGACCGGGGCGCACACCCGCGTGGCCTGCGAGCGCTGCCACCAGGGCGGGCGCTA
>JBDIBD010000414.1:0-4765 GCA_039812725.1 Vicinamibacteria bacterium
AGGTCCAGGTGGGGCTGCTGGCGTTGGCCGCGTAGTACAGGTCGAGCTTGTCCGAGGTGTAGGAGCTGTAAGCCCAGACGGTGGCGTCGATGCGGACGGTCTTGCCGGGGGCGAAGGCCGACCCGTCGGTGGTCGAGACCTTGAGACGGTCGTTCGACTCGTCCGAGTGGAAGGTGCCCGAGGCGCCGTCGGCGCAGGAGGTGTTGATGGTGTTGGGGTAGTTGGGCTCGGGGCCCTTGGTGTTGCGGCCCAGCAGCAAGGAGGCGCCGGAGTCGCAGGAGCGGCCGAGCGTGCCGCACTTGGGGGCCTTCAGGGTCGCGTCGTAGGCGGCCACCACGTCGCCGGGGCCGGTGGTGTTGTCGACGGTCACGCCGACGCTGGTGCTCGAGCCGACGTTGCCGGCGGCGTCGTAGGCCTTGGACGACAGGCTGTGGCTGCCGTTCGCCACGCTGGCGGTGTTCCAGGAGTAGGCGTAGGGCGAGGTCGCGTCGGAGCCGGCCAGGGCGCCGTCCACGTAGAACTCGACGTTGGTCACCGCGACGTTGTCGCTGGCCGAGGCCGTGACGCTGACCGTGCCCGAGACCGTCGAGCCGGCTGCCGGGGCCGTGATCGACGTGGTGGGCGGCGTGGTGTCGGAGGTCGTGTTGCTGACGGTCACGCTGACGCTGGTGCTCGAGCCGACGTTGCCGGCGGCATCGTAGGCCTTGGACGACAGGCTGTGGCTGCCGTTCGCCACGCTGGCGGTGTTCCAGGAGTAGGCGTAAGGCGAGGTCGCGTCGGAGCCGGCCAGGGCGCCGTCCACGTAGAACTCGACGTTGGTCACCGCCACGTTGTCGCTGGCCGAGGCCGTGACGCTGACCGTGCCCGAGACCGTCGAGCCGGCCGCGGGGGCCGTGATCGAGGTGGTGGGCGGCGTGGTGTCGGAGGTCGCGACGGGCGTGACGCTGGTGCAGGTCGCGGCGCGGCCGAAGCAGGCGTTCGACGAGCCGGCCGCGACGACGCTGTAGTAGTAGGTGCGGCCGTTGGCCACCTGGGCGTCGGTGTAGGTCGTGCCGGTCACCTCGGCGATCATGGCCTTGCCCATGCTGCAGCCGCCGTGGCCCTCGCCGCGCATCACCCAGTAGCGCGTGGCGCCCGAGACCGAGGTCCAGGACAGCGCCACCTGGTTGTTGCCGGGCGTGGCCGAGAGCGTCGGCGCGGCCGACGGGCCGGCGCTGCAGCCGGCGTTCTGCGCCGTCGGCGTCGAGCAGGCGATGCCGTGGCGGTTGTAGGCGTTGTAGATGGCCGTCATGTGCGGCGTGCCGTCGTTGAGGTTGCCGTTGTCGTCGTCGGCCGTGATCCACTGCATGTAGCCGTTGGTCGTGCCGCAGCCGGTCGAGGTGGAGCCGCAGGTGCAGGAGTGCCAGGCGGAGATGTTGCCGCTGCCCTGGTAGAACAGGCGCGTGCCGACGATCAGGGCCGTCTGGTCGTCGAGGTTGAAGGGCGCGGCCGTCAGGTCGCGCTTGACCAGGTCCCAGGCCATCTGGCGCACGGGCGCGGCCGAGCAGTGGGTCTGCTTGCCGCACACGCCGCCGGTGCCGCTGGTGCACTGGCTGCAGACGAAGCCGAGCGCGGTGGCCGGCGTGGCCGGGCTGTGCTTGGCGTAGTCGGTGTCGCGCACGCCCGAGCAGTCGGTGGCGCAGTAGCTCGCGCCCGTCAGGGCCTCGTTGGTGTTGAAGCCGGTGCCGTCGGCCGTCTGGCCGCAGCCGGAGTCGACGGTCTGGAAGAAGCCGTAGCCCACGCAGGAGGCGTTCAGGCGGTAGATCGAGGCGATGTCGGCGTAGGCCTCGCCCGAGGAGCTGATGGCGCCGTTGGCGTCGTTGTCGTCGAGGCCGTGGCCCCACTCGTGGTCGAAGACGGCCGCGATCTCGCCGGTGTTGCGGCAGCCGCCGCCCGAGCGGTAGAAGTTCACGGTCGAGCCGTTCCAGAAGGCGTTGCAGGTCTGGGTCAGGTTCATGTTGGACGTGACCTGGCCCTGCAGCCAGGTGTTCGAGGGCAGCCAGCCGCGGGCCTGCTCGCCCAGCTTGTTGAGCTCGTAGAAGCCCGAGCGCGAGGCGGCCGTGTTGCCGGCGCCGCCGCTGCCCGGGGTGGTGCAGTCGTGCTGGCCGTTGGTGCCGCCCAGGTCGATGCCGCCCGAGGCGCTGGCGCTGGCCGTGCCGCACGAGTCGCTCATGCGGAAGTACTTGCCGTTGAAGGAGGTCGTGACCGAGCCGCTCGTGTAGTCGAACAGGCCGGCGCTGTTGGTGTAGTTGTTCGGCGAGGCCAGCCCGGTGTTGGCGTAGGGCATGGGGTAGCCGGCCTGCATGCTGCCGCAGCGCGTGTAGTCGGGGCACTGCTCGGTGTCGCTCAGCGGGTAGATCGCGCCCTTGATCTGCTGGGCGGCGTAGTGGTTGAGGTCGGTGAAGGAGAGCTGCTCGCCGGTGTGCGCGTCGACCAGCACCTCCCAGCGGGCCAGCTCGGGCGGCCGCGAGAAGACCACCGAGTAGGCCAGACGGTGGTCCAGGCCCTTGCCGACGGGCCCGGCGAAGCCCTCGCCGGCCTGGTACTGGGACGGGGCGAAGGGCACCAGCTCGAGCCTGGGGGACTGCAGGATCTCGTCCACGGCAGCGCGCCCGCCGATCCCGGCGAAGGCCAGGTCGAGGACCTTGGCGGCCTTGACGGTCGGGGTCAGGTCGGTCTTGACGTCGATCCAGGCCTCGAAGCCGAGCGTCACCAGGTTGCCGTGGCTGATCGAGGCGGCGAACACGGCCTCGCGCACCGGGATGCCGTTCACCACCTGGCTGCCGCTCACCTGCCACAGGTCGGGGTTGACCTGGGTGGCCTTGAGCTCGGACATCTGGGAGGTGTCGATGCCCAGCGCGTCGCGGTTGCGCTCGACGAAGCGGCGCACGACGTCGGCCACCACGGCCGCGTCGACCTGCTCGACCTGCCGGCCCAGGGCGTTGCCCAGCGCCGCGAGCGTCACGTGGTTGCCGACCCCGTCGCCCGGGAGGACCGGCTGGCGCATGAGCCAGTTGGAGGGGACGCCGGTGCGCGGCTCGACGAACACGACCAGGGGCTGGTCCTTGGCGGCGGCCCGGGTGAGGCGAGCGTCCCAGGCGGCCTTGTTGGGCAGGCGCTCGAGCACGTCGGCCAGCGGGGCGTGGGCCGTGCTGATGTAGAGGTCGGGCTTGAAGGACTCCTGGGCGTCCAGGTAGGCCCCGGTCTGCTTGGGGGTGACGGCCCCGGTGGGCGCGGCCAGGACCACCGCGAGGGTGGCGGCCAGCGCCGACGGGACCGCGCGGAGGGACGTGTGACGCTGCATTCGTACTCCTTCACGCGAACGCGCACGACGCCCCGCCCGCGTGGACGGGGCGCCTCAGACAGGTTTCGGCACGACCCCGGGGGGAGGGTCCCGCGGGGCTGCCCGGACGGCTGTTCAGGGAACGATGGGCAGACGGATACCACAGCCCCGGAAGAGGCGTCAACAGGAAAGTTTCAACTTGAACGGTGCTGGCGGGCCCGGCGCAGCAAAGTGCGGTGGGCGCCGTCCCGGGCGCAAGAAAGTGCAGCGGGGCGGGGCGCCTCCGTGCCCCCGCGCGGGTCAGGCCTCGTCGCGGTGGACGGTGTCGGGCGAGAAGGCCGGCAGGCAGACGGCCACGTACTCGGCCCCGCCGGGGCGCGGCGATCCGTAGCGCACCCACTCGCCGGCGCGCGCCAGCACGGCCTGGCCCGCCGTCACCTCGAACGCCCCGCCCTCGTGCTCGACGCGCAGGCAGCCGGCCAGCACCAGCGTGTACTCGTCGAACTCGGGGCGCTGGCCGGGCTCCTGCCAGCCCTCGGGCGAGCGCATGCGGGCCACGCTCAGGCGGGCCTCGGCGTTGTTGACCCGGCCGGCGTACTCCTCGATGAGCTTGGGCTTGTTGCCGGCGGCGGTGATGACGGTGGGGGCGGGGATCAGCGTGGGCATGCGCGATTCTACGCGCGCCCGAAGGCCTCAGGGGAAGCGCGCCCCCTGGCTGGCGCCGTGGCCGGTCTCGCGGTCGTACTGCCGGTCGCGCGCGTTGGCGCGCTCGATCTCCTCCTGCGCGGCCTGGCCGGCGGCCCGGTCGGCGCCGCCGCAGTCCTCCTCGGGCGGCAGGTCCTCCAGCAGCCCCGCGATGGTCCGGGCGGCCTGCTCCGCGACGGCGGCGTGCCCGTCCTCGTGCTCGCGCAGGCGCTCCAGGTAGAGCTCCCAGCGCTCGGCCAGGTCCTCCGGCACGCTCGCCGGGCGGCGCCAGCGCGGCAGGGTGATGACGATCTCGAGGTCGACCTGCGGTCGGGTCGCGCGACAGCCCCCGGCCACGGGCGTCAGGTCGTAGTGCCAGCGCACCCACCAGCGCGTGCGCGCGTCGAAGCGCCGGCCCTCGAAGAGCGGCCCCTTGCGGTCGAGCTCCTGCCGCAGCTCGCGGGCGCTGCTCCCGTTGACGTCGTAGGTCTCGACGCGCTCCTGGCGCGCCACCGGCTCGCCCTCGTCGTCGGCGCGCCCCTGGGGACGAAGCGACAGCGCCAGCGCCGCCCCCGCCGCCACGCCGAGCCAGCCTGTCGCGCGCACGGGGAGAGTCTAAGGGATGCTGCTATCATCCGCGCATTCGTTCCCTCCACCCTCCCGGCCCGCGAGGTGACCTCATGATCCGACGCCCCTTCCCTTGCTCGTGGACGCTCCCGGCCGTGCTGGCCGCGAGCCAGGCCCTGGCGGCTCCGCCGG
>JBDIBD010000415.1:0-4731 GCA_039812725.1 Vicinamibacteria bacterium
CGCGGTTCCCACAGCTCCCACCGCCCTCACCAGAACCAGGGACCGACGTGATAATCAGGCTGGCAGGGGGTGGGTCAGTTTTAGTGTCGTAAAGGGGTCAATTCTTCCTGTCGTCCGACAAAGCGTGGCCTGAGGCGACGGGAGTCTGCCACGCACGTCCCAGGAAGGAGCGCCGTGAGCCTACTGCCACGGCAGTCGATCCAGTTCGCCAGCCCAAGGCCCGGGGCCTACCCAGGCCTCGGGCCGCCCTTGGCATCACGCGACGCCGTCTTCGTGGGTTCCGCCCTCTGCAAGTGGCTGAGGTGCCTACGAGGGGCGGACCTGAGCGAGAAGTGGTGCCTACTCTCAGACAAGCGTTGGGAGCCGTACAAGCTGTGGTCGGACGAGGTGCTCCTCGTGACCTCGCGTGATGGCGAGATGGGCGCCCTCAACCCGGTCACCGGTGATCTGCGGTGGAGTCGCCGGACTCCCGAGGAGGTTGCTGCCCGTTGGCGCGATACCGTCCTGATCAAGGACGGAGCGCTCAGACTTCTGGATGCCATGACCGGAGCGGTCCGTGAGTCGTTCCAGCTGGGCTGGCCGCAGGACGTGTTTTCGCTCTGTGGCGATCACGTCCTGTCCCCGGGCGCCCTGGGGCACCCCGTGAGTGCCTTCCGCCTTGTCGAGCGGAGCGTCGCGTGGCGAGCGGACCTGGCAGCCGGAGTTGTGGAGCGCTACGGAGACCAGGCCGCCGGGGCGGTTGGGGTTGCGCCGTCGAGCCTGCCTGACCGGTTCATCTTCTCGTTGGGCAGCGCGGCCGAGGGTTGCCTCTATGGCGGCTCTCTGGGGGATGGCCGCAACCTCTGGCGGGCACCAGTGCCTGCTGGCTACGGGATGATGCTGCACGAGGGCCGGATCCTCGAACTGTTGCGGAACCGGTTCGTGGCCGTGGACGAGGTCACGGGGGAACTGGCGGTCGACGTGACGCACCCGGAGTTGGAGGGCTGCCTCTACCCGCAGCTAGGCGCGATTTCGGGCGACCTTGTCACTTTCTCGACGCAGTCGGGCCACTTGGCGGTCCTTGACCGCCGCGACGGTCGGCTGCGCGGGGTCTACCGGCACAAGACTTCCCTCTGTGGCGTCTCAGTGGTTGATGGCCGGCTACTGGTGACCACGGGCGACGGCCAACTCCTGGTCTTCGCGCTCGATGATGTCTGGTGAGCGCTCGGAGAGAGCTGTCCGTGTGCGTGGATGCCAGGACGTCTGAGACGGCCCGGTCGGCGATGCTGGACCCCGTGGGCTGTAAACTCGCCCCCACCCGGAGGCCCGCATGAGCACGCTCGCCGACCTGTTCCCGCGCCACGACGCCCAGCCCGCGGCCTGGGTGCGCCCGCCCGACGAGGCCGGGCTCACGCTGCTGCTCGAAGGCCAGCTGCAGCGCTGGCGCGGGCCGAGCCAGCGCATCCTCTCGGCGGTCTGCACGCGTGCGGCCGACGGCTCGCTGGCGCAGGTCGACCTCGGCCCGGCCGCGGCTGCCAGCAAGGTCGAGGGCCTGGTGGCCGTCGAGGACGCGGTCAAGGCCTGGGCCGGGGGACGGGGCGACTGGCCGCGCTCGTCGGCCGAGACGCGCATCGCCTGCTGCCTCGACTTCGTGAGGCGTGCCAGACCGCTGCGCGAGCAGGTGGCCAGGGCGCTCATGTGGGAGGTCGGCAAGCCCTACGCCGACTGCCTGGTCGAGTTCGACCGGACCATGAGCTACGTCGAGGACACGGCCGAGACGCTGCGCGGCCTCGAGCGCGAGAACGGGCCGGCGGTGGTCTCCGGCGGCTTCGCAGCCCGCATCCGGCGCGCACCCCTGGGCGTGGCCTTGTGCATGGGGCCCTACAACTACGCGGTCAACGAGGTCTACACGATCGTGATCCCGGCCCTGATCATGGGCAACCCGGTGATCGTCAAGACGCCGCGCTACGGCGTGCTGGCCAACGCGCTGCTGGCCCAGGCGCTGGCGGAGGCCTTTCCGCCCGGTGTCGTCAGCCTGGTCACGGGCAGTGGCCCGACGGTCGTGGGGCCGATGATGGAGAGCGGCCAGGTGGACGTGCTGGCGCTGATCGGGTCCAAGCGCACGGCCGCGATCCTGCAACGCCAGCACCCGCAGCCCTACCGCCTGCGGCAGGTGCTGGGGATGGGCGCCAAGAACCCGGCCATCGTGCTGGCCGACGCCGACCTCGACGCGGCCGCGGCCGAGATCGTCTCGGGGGCGCTGACCTTCAACGGCCAGCGCTGCACGGCCCTCAAGCACGTGCTCGTGCAGCGACGCGTGGCCGACGCGCTGGTCGAGCGCCTGTCGGAGCGCATCGCGAAGCTGAAGGTCGGCATGCCGTGGGAGGAGGGCGTGGTGGTCACGCCGCTGCCCGACCCCGAGCACCCGGGCTGGCTCGACTCGCTGGTCAAGGACGCGGTCCACCGCGGCGCGCACGTCGTCAACCCGGGCGGCGGGGAGTACGCGGCCACGCTCTACCGGCCCGCGCTGGTCTACCCGGTGGCCCCCCAGGCGCTGCTCTTCCACGAGGAGCAGTTCGGACCCGTGGTGCCCGTGAGCGTCTTCGACGACGTCGAGCAGGCGCTCGCGATCGTGGAGGGCTCGCACGTCGGCCAGCAGGCCTCGGTCTTCGGCCGCGACCGCGCGACCCTGGCGCGGCTGGTGGACCACCTGGCCAACCTGGTCTGCCGCGTGAACCTGAACACTCAGTGCCGGCGCGGTCCCGACGTCTACCCGTTCACGGGCCGCAAGGACTCGGCCCTCGGCACGCTCTCGGTCTACGACGCGCTGCGCAGCTTCTCGATCCGCAGCATGGTGGCGGTCCGGCAGGCCGACCAGGCCCTGCTCGAGGAGCTCGGCGGCCCGTCGGCCTTCCTGCGCCCGCCGGGGGCCTGACAAGCGTGCTCTCCCGTCATCCTGAGCGACACCGTCCCACCGGGAGCGAAGGATCTGCCGGGTCGTACGGCCCGAGAGATCCTTCGTCGCCGACCAGGACGACCGCTCCTCAGGATGACGGCGACGTGCGTCGTGGCGCCCCGGCGACCGCGCCGTTGCGGTCCGGACTCGGGATGACGGCACGGTGATGCGCTACCTGCTGCTGACGCAGTGCCTGCAGAACGACTTCGTCGGCCCGCTGCCCGCCGGGGCGCCGCTGCCGAACGCCTTGCACATCGGGCGGGCCGAGAGCCGCCGGCTGCTGGGCGAGCCTGACGGCGACTGGGCCCGCGAGGGGCCGCTGGCGCGCTTCCTGGCGCGCTGGGGCGCCGGGAGCGGGCCGGACCACCACGCGGTGCACGTGCGCGACTGGCACGACCCCCAGGACGCCGCCACGCGCGGGCACCTCGCGCACTTCGGGGCCCACTGCCTGCAGGGGAGCGACGGCGCGCGCTTCGTGGCGCCGCTCGAGCGGCTGATCGGGCAGGGGCGCGGCCACCGCGTGGTCGACTCGGCCATCCTCTCCGACTTCGTCGGCACCGACCTCGAGACGGCCCTGCGCGCGCTGCCCGGGGAGGGGCCGCTGCGGGCCGGCCTCGTGGGGGTCTGGACCGACGTCAAGGTGCACTACCTGGCCTACGAGCTGGTGGCGCGGCTGGGGCTCGACGAGGTGGCGGTCTGCTCCGCCCTGACGGCCTCGCGCTCGCGCCAGCAGCACCGTCTGGCGCTGGAGCAGATGGCCGCCAACCTGGGCGTGAGCGTGATCGACGGCCTGCCGGAGTTCGCCGGCTGGCTGGGGCTCGATCCAGCCGCCTCGCCCCTGGCCGAGCGGCCGCGCGCCGCGGTGCGCGTGGCGCTGCCGGAGGGCGTGCCGCTCGACGACGAGGAGCGGCGGCTGGTGGAGCACCTCTTCCGCGACTGCCGCGAGGCGCGCCTCGAGCCGCTGGCAGGCGGCTTCTCGGGCTCGCGCGTCTTCCGGGCCACCGCCCTCGACCGCCAGGGGCTGGAGCAGGTGCCGTACGTGGTCAAGCTCGACACGCACGAGCGCATCGCCCGCGAGCGCGTGGGAGTGGAGAGCGTCGAGGGCCTGCTGGGGGCGGCCTCGCCGCGCCTGGTGGACTACGTGGACCTCGAGACGCGCGGGGCCATCAAGTACCAGTTCGCCACCATGCACGGGGGCGACGTGCGCACACTGCAGAAGGCGCTGCGCGCGGCGGACACGCCCGAGCAGGCGCGGAGGCTGCTCACCAACGTGGCCACGCGGGTGCTGGCGCGGCTCTACCAGCGCCCGCAGCGCGAGGACCTGCAGCTCTTCTCGTACTACGGTTTCCAGCCGCAGGTCGCGCAGTCGACGCTGCGCCGGGTGGCGGCCCTGGCGGAGAGCGAGTCGGGGGACGTCCTGTGCGTGGAAGGCCTGAGCGAGCCGCTGCCGCACCCGCGCCGGGTCTACGGCCGCCTGGAGCGCTTTCTCGCCGAGGAGCCGCGCGAGACGGCCGTGACCTGGATCCACGGCGACCTCAACCTGGCCAACCTGCTGCTGGACGAGGGCGGCAACGTCTGGATGATCGACTACTTCTGGACGCGCACGGGCCACGCCCTGCAGGACCTGGCCAAGCTCGAGAACGACCTCAAGTTCATCCTGCTGCCGCTGCCCGACGACGAGGCCCTGCGGCGCGCGGCGGCCTGGGACGAGCTGCTGGTGTCGGGCCCGTCGCTCGAGGCCGTCGCGCCGGCCCTGCCGGGGCCGCTGGCGTCCGACCCGGCGCTGGCGCGCGTGC
>JBDIBD010000416.1:0-4707 GCA_039812725.1 Vicinamibacteria bacterium
CTTCGAGCTGCGCGGCCTGGCCCCCGGCCGCTCGAGGCTGACGGCAGACGAGCCGCGCTACGCCCCGTGGACCCTGCCGGAGCTCGACGTGCCGCCGGGGGGCACGGTGGTGCGCGACCTGCCGCTCGTGCCCGCCGCGGTGTTGTCGGGCCGGGTGGTGGACGAGAACGGGCTGCCCGTGGCGGACGCGAGCGGCTTCCTGCGGCGCGGCGGCGCCCAGGCCGGTCCGCTGGCGTTCCTGCGAGGAGGCGAGGGCGAGCCCGACTTCCGCACGGGACCCGACGGCCGCTTCGAGGCGGCGCGGCTCGGCCCCGGGAGCAACCTCGGGCTGCAGGTCCGGCACCCCGACTTCGAGGAGCGCGCGCTCGGCGGGCTGGAGCTCAAGCCCGGGCGCGTCAACGCGCCGCTCGAGATCGTGCTGCGGCGCGGGCTGGGCCTGCGGGGGATCGTCAAGGACGCCCGCGGGCCCGTGCCCGACGCCGAGCTGCGCCTCTTGCGCTCGTTCGAGTTCGCGGGTGGCCGCGGCGGGATGGCGGTGCAGTTCAGCGTGGCGGGCCCCGCGGCAGGACGCGCGGAACAGCGCAGCGGGCCGGACGGGCGCTTCGAGTTCCGCGGCCTGTCGGCCGGCGACTTCTCGCTGCAGGTCCGCAAGCCGGGCTTCGCCACGCGGGCGCTCGATCCGGTCAAGGTGGCCGAGGGCGCCCAGCCGCTCGAGATCGTGCTCGAGGCCGGGGCCACGATCAGCGGCTTCGTGCGCGACAGGGCGGGCAAGGGCCTCGAGGGGCGCACGGTCGTGGCGCGCGAGCCGGGTGTGCGCGGGCCCCTGGCCGGCGCGCGCACCGAGGAGCCCAGCGCCGGCGACGGGGCCTTCCTGATCGAGGGGCTGACGCCCGGGCGCACGTACGAGGTGGCCCTGATGGATTTCGCCGCCCCGGGACGGCGCGGCGCTCCCGTGGTGGCGCCGGCCGAGGGTGTCGAGCTGGTGGCGGCGGGCCTCGGAAGGATCGAGGGAGTCGCCCTCGACGCCGAGAGCGGCCTGCCGCTCCGCGACTTCGGCGTCTCGTACGAGGCCCGCGAGCGGGGCGGGCGCATGATCGTCCGCGGCGGGCCTCGCAGCGGGGCGCTGGCGCCTGGCGAGAAGGTCGAGGTCCAGGACGACGAGGGACGCTTCGCGCTCGACGGCGTCCCGGCCGGCACGTGGGACGTGGAGGCCTCGGCCCCCGGCTACGAGAAGGCGCGCGCCGGCGCCGTCACGCTGGAAGAGGGCGGGCAGGCGACCGGCGTGGAGGTGCGCCTGCGGCGTGGCGCCACGCTGTCGGGCCGGGTGATCGAGGAGGGCAGCGGGCGGCCCGTCGCCGACGCGGAAGTCAGCGCCGAGCCGCAAGGCGGCGAGCCGCGCTTCCGGTTCGGCGACGACGAGGAGGGCGGCGCCCGCACGGGCCCTGACGGCCGCTTCGAGCTGACCGGCCTGGCGCCGGGCGCCTACAGCGTCAGCGCCACGCACCCCGACTTCGCCGAGGCCAGCGAGTCGGCGCAGGTCAAGGGCCCCTCGGCCACCGTGGAGCTGCGGCTGGGCCGCGGCAGCCGCCTCGCGGGCGTGGTCGCGAGCGGAGGCCGGCCGGTCGCGGGCGCGAGCGTCGTGCTCTCCGCGGCGGGCGAGGGCTTCGGCGGGCCGTTCGGCCCCGGCGCGCAGTCGGTGACCAGCGACGACGCCGGGCGCTTCCGCTTCGAGCGCCTCACGCCCGGGCGCTACACCGTGCTGGCCACGCTGCGGGGGCAGTCCAGCTCGCCCGTGGAGGCGGTGCTGCAGGGCAGCCAGTCGCGCGACGACCTGGTGCTCGAGCTGTCGGGTGGAACGGTCATCCGCGGCCTCGTGAAGGGGCTGCCGGAGGCCCAGCGTGGCGGGGTGCGCATCGCGGCCAACGGACCCGAGCAGTACTTCGCCAGCGCGCGCACGTCGGCCGACGGGGGCTTCGAGCTGACGGGCGCTCCGGCGGGGCCGATCACGCTCACGGCCCGCACGGGCGACTTCGCCAGCAGCTCGCGCAGCGCCAGCGGACAGGTGGTGGTGCCCGAGGGGCAAGCCGAGGTGTCGGCCGAGGTCGTCTTCGAGACGGGCTACCGCATCGACGGGCGCTTCACGCGGGCCGGCGTCCCCGTGACCGAGGCGCGCGTCATGGCCGTCGTCCGCGGGGCGGGCCTGGCCGCCAGCGACAACACGGACGCCAACGGCGCCTTCACGCTCGAGGGGCTGGCCGCCGGCACGTACGAGGTCCGGGCCGCCACGTTCGGCCAGGGGACCGACACCTCGGCCCAGAAGACCGTGGAGCTGCAGGGCGACCTGACCCTCGATCTGGAGGCGCCGCTCGGCAGGTTGACGGGCAGCGTGCGCGAGGCCGAGACCGGCCGGCCGGTCAGCCAGGCCCTGGTGGAGCTGCAGGCCGGCAACGGCGAGTTCGAAGCGGCCAGCACGGACTCGGCCGGCCGCTTCGACCTGGCGGACGTCGAGCCCGGCAGCCACGCGCTGAGCGTGAGGAAGTCGGGCTACGAGACCGCCACGCGCTCCGTCCAGGTGTCCGAGGGCGGCAGCGACGTGACGGTGGAGCTGCGGCGCGGCGAGGGGATCGGCCTGCAGGTGCGCGACGGCGTCTACGGCACGCCGCTGCGGCAGGTCTTCGTGCGCGTGCTCGACCCGGCCGGGACGAACCTGTTCACCGGCGGCGTGGCCCTCGACGGCGAGGGGCGCGGCGAGGTGCCCGGGCTGCCGGCCGGGTCGTACGAGGTGCGCGTCGACGCGGGCGGCTACGCGCCGGCCCTGCTGCGCGGCGTGGCGGTGCCGACGCCGGCCCTGGGAGTGAGCCTCACGCCCGGCGGCACGCTCGAGGTGGCCAGCGGCCCCGAGACGCTGGGACGGCCCGGCAGCCGCGCGCGCCTGCTGGGCCCCGACGGCCTGCCGTACTTCGTGAACATCTTCAGCAGCGAGGGCTGGCTGCCGCTGGGCCAGCCCGTGCGCCGCTTCGAGAACGTGGCGGCGGGGACCTACACGCTGGCCGTGGACGGGGGCGCCTCCCGCGCCGTCGAGGTGCGCGAGGGCCTGACCGCCCGCGTGGAGCTGCCGTAGGCCCGGGCTTCGGTGCCGGCGGGCCGGCCGTTGTACGATGGCGGGCCCGCCGATGACCCGTCTGCGCCCCGCGCTCCTCGCGCTCCTGTCCGTCCTCGCCGCCGCCTGCGGGCGTGCGCCGGAGGCCCGGCCGCGGGCCGAGCTGAGCCTGGTGCTGGTCGTGGTCGACACGCTGCGGGCCGATCACCTGGGCTGCTACGGCTACGGCCGCGCCACCTCCCCCAACATCGACCGCCTGGCGGCGGAGTCGGCCCTGTTCGAGCGGGCCCAGAGCCACAGCTCGTGGACGATGCCCTCGGTGGCGTCGATGTTCACGTCGCTCGAGCCGCGCGACCACGGCATCGTGGACTGGAAGCAGCCGCTCGACCTGCGCCTGCTGACCCTGGCCGAGCACCTCCAGGGCCGCGGCTGGCGCACCGAGGGCTACGTCAGCCACGGCGTGCTCTCGCGCATGTACCAGTTCGACCAGGGCTTCGACGTCTACGACTCGTCCGTGGTGGAGGGCCGCCTGCCGCGCGACATCACCACGGCCCGCGAGGTCACCGACCTGGCCCTGCAGGCCCTGCCGCGCCTGGCCGCCGGCCCGCAGCGCTTCTTCCTGTGGGTGCACTACTTCGACCCGCACGACGCCTACCTGGCGCACGCCGAGCACCCCTTCGGCCCCGCGCCCGTGGACCGCTATGACAGCGAGATCGCCTGGACCGACCGGCAGATCGGCCGGCTGCTCGACGGGCTGCGGCAGGCCGGCCTCGACCAGCGCACGCTGGTGGCCCTCGTGGCCGACCACGGCGAGGGCTTCGGCGCGCACCGCCACCTGTACCACACCGTCACCCTCTTCGACGAGCTGCTGCACGTGCCGCTGCTGCTGCGCGTGCCGGGGCTGCCGGCGCAGCGCGTGGCCGAGCCGGTGCCCCTGGTGGACCTGGCCCCCACGCTGCTCGAGCTGCTGGGGCAGCCCCGGCCGGCCGAGTTCAAGGGCCGGCCCGTGCCGCTCCGCGACGGGCGCTTCCGGCCCGACCCCGAGCGGCGCATCGTCTCGGAGACGCGGCGCTTCGCCGACCTGCGCTCGCTGCGCGTGGGGCGCTACAAGCTGATCGCGGACGTGTCCCGGGGCGGGCGCAAGCTCTTCGACCTCGAGGCCGACCCGGGCGAGCAGCGCAACCTCCGCAAGCTGCGTCCCGAGCTGGCCCAGCGGCTGGAGGCGGAGCTGCTGGCCTACTACGCGGCCCCCACGCACCAGGCCCCCGGGCGCGAGCTGCCGCCCGACGTGGAGGAGAAGCTGCGCAGCCTCGGGTACGTGAAGTGACGGCCCGTGGCCGGGCGGGCGCGGCGCTGCTCGGCCTGGGGCTGGCCCTCTCGGCCGTGGCGCTCTTCGACCCGCGCCGCGACGGGCTGTGGCTGCCGGCCACGCTGCTGGCCTCGGCCGGCTTCCTGCTCGGGCGCGGGGCCTCCCGCGCCACGGCCCGCGGCCTGGCGCTGGCGCTGGCGCTGGCCTGGTCGGCCGGCGCCTGGCTCCAGCCGGTCTTCCGCAGCGAAGCGCCGGAGTTCTTCGTCTACCTGCCCTCGCTGGTCTTCGAACGGGACCT
>JBDIBD010000417.1:0-4703 GCA_039812725.1 Vicinamibacteria bacterium
GGGACCGGCCGCTCGCGGCGGCCCGTGCGGGCGAGCTGGAGGTCGTCACCGGCCTCGACCGGGAGGCGGTGTTGGCGGCCCTGGCCGCGGGCGCCTGAGCGGTCCCGCCCCGGCCTCAGCCCTGCTCGGTGCGGACCAGGTCCTCGAAGGTCTCGCGCCGCCGGATCACCCTGTCGCTGCCGTCCTCCAGCAGCACCTCGGCCGCCCGCGGCCGCAGGTTGTAGGTCGAGCTCATCGACCAGCCGTAGGCCCCTGTGTCGCGCACCGCCAGCAGGTCGCCGGGCTCGAGCGCCGGCAGCTCCCGGTCGAGCGCGAGGAAGTCGCCGCTCTCGCAGACCGGCCCGACCACGTCGGCGCGCCAGCTCTCCGCTCGCGGCGCGAGCACCGGCTCGATGCGGTGATGGGCCTCGTAGAGGGCCGGGCGCAGCAGGTCGTTCATGCCGGCGTCCACGATCACGAAGCGCTTGTCGCGGTTGCGCTTGAGATACAGCACGCGCGTCAGCAGCAGCCCGGCCCGGGCCACCAGCGAGCGCCCGGGCTCGACCACCAGGGGCAGCCCGAGGTCGCGCACGGCCGGGACCACGCGGGCCGCCAGCTCGGCCGGCGTGGGAGCGCCTTCGCCGTCGTAGTCCACACCGAGGCCGCCCCCGACGTCGACGTGCCGGAGCGCGAAGCCGCGCGCCTGAAGCCGGCGGGCCAGCGCGGCCAGCTCGCGGGCGGCCTGCTCCAGCGGGTCGAGGTCCCGGATCTGCGAGCCGATGTGGCACTGCACGCCGACCACCTCGATGCCGGGCCGGCGCCGGGCGCGCTCGAGCACCTCCTCGGCCGCGGCCAGCTCGATGCCGAACTTGCTCTCGCGCAGGCCGGTCGAGATGTAGGGGTGCGACTGGGCGTCGATGTCGGGGTTGACCCGCAGGGCGATGCGCGCCGGGCCGCCGCCGGCCGAGGCCAGGCGCGAGAGCGCCTCGATCTCGCCCTCGCTCTCGCAGTTGAACTCGGCGATGCCCGCCTCGAGCCCCAGGCGCAGCTCCTCCTCCGTCTTGCCCACCCCCGAGAAGGTGATGCGGCCCGGCGGGAAGCCGGCCCGCAGCGCCGCGCGCAGCTCCATCCCGGAGACGATGTCCGCTCCCGCCCCCAGGCCCGCCAGGACGCGCAGGAGGGCCCCGTTGGCGTTGGCCTTGAGCGCGTAGCAGACCAGGTGGGGCAGCTCCGCGAAGGCCTGGTCGTAGTCCCGGAAGGCCTGCTCGAGCAGCCCGCGCGAGTAGACGTAGAGCGGCGTGCCGTGGCGCCGGGCCAGCTCCTCGAGCGACTGCCCGTCGCCGCGCAGCTCTCCCGCGCGGCGCTCGAAGTCGCTCACGGGCGCGGCTCCCGGCGCAGCGCAGCCGCGGCCAGGCCCGAGAGGCCCAGCACGCCCACGAGGTTGGGGAAGATCTGCAGGCCGTTCATGAGGTCGCCCCAGTTCCACACCACGTCCACCTTCGAGGTGGCCCCCACCACGATCAGGGCGCAGTACGCGACGCGGTAGGGCAGCACCACGCGCGGGCCGGCCACGAACTCCAGGAACTGCTCGCCGTAGTAGCACCAGCCGATCAGGGTGGTGTAGCCGAACAGGAACACGCAGAAGGCCACCACCCAGCCGCCCACGGTGGGCAACGAGTGGTTGAAGGCCTCGGCCACCGCGGCCGTCGAGGTCAGCCCGCTGCGCCAGACGCCGGTGACCAGGATGGTCAGGGCGCTGATGCTGGAGGTCACGAACGAGACGATGAAGACCTCCATGACGGCGTTCAGGCCCTGCTGGCGGGGCTCCTCGCTGCGGGCGCTGCCGTAGACCACCGCGGCCGTGCCGTAGCCGGCCTCGTTGGCGTAGATGCCGCGCGCCAGCCCGTAGCGCAGCGCCACCATCACCCCCCAGCCGGCGGCCCCGCCTAGCGCCGCCGAAGGAGTCAGGGCCGCCCGGAAGATCATCGCGAAGGCCTCCGGCAGCGCGCCGGCGTGGGTCACCAGCACCCACAGCCCGCCCGCCAGGTACAGGCCGACCTTGAGCGGCGAGAGCCGCTCGGCCGCGCGCCCGATCGAGCGGATGCCGCCGAGGATCACCAGCGCGGCCAGCACCGCGATGACCAGGCCCGAGGCCAGCGGCGCCACGCCGAACTGGGTCTCCAGCACCAGTGCCATCGAGTTGGGCTGGGTCATGGGCGTGGTGGTCAGGGCCGCCACGCCCGCCACCAGGGCGTACAGCCAGCCCAGCCGGCGCAGCCCCAGGCCGTCGGCCAGGTAGTGCATCGGGCCGGCCGAGACGTGCCCGCTCGCGTCCAGCTTGCGGAAGCGGATGCCGAGCACGGCCTCGCAGAACTTGATGGTGGTGGCGAAGAAGCCGTAGACCCAGATCCAGAACACCGCCCCCGGCCCGCCCGAGACCACCGCCGTGGCCACGCCGGCGATGTTGCCGGTGCCGATCGAGGCCGCCAGGGCCGTCATGAAGGCCTGGAAGGGCGAGATCGCGCCCGCCACGCCGGCCGCGGCCGTCGGGACCGTCGCGCGCAGCGCCTCGCGGAAGCGGGCCACCTGCACGAAACGCAGGCGCAGCGTGAGGAACACGCCCGTGCCCAGCAGCAGGAAGAAGGTCGGCCCGCTCCACACCACGTTGCTGGCCCGCTCGATGGCGGCCGCGAAGGCGTCGAGCATATGGCGGGCATGATAGACGAGCGGCCCGGGGTCCGCGAGCGTTTGCCGGGGCTCGTCCCGGGGGATAACATCCGCAGACGCCCGTGAGCGACCCCCGCGCCGTGATCACCGCCGAGGACGTGTACGCCGTGGCCCCCGGCGACGAGCTGGTGGTCCCGCCCGGCAGCCACGTGACCCCCTGGGCGCGCGAGCTGGCCGCCTCGCGCGGCGTGCGGCTGCACGAGGGCCCCGCCAACGGGCCGGGCGACGTGGTGGCCCTGGGGGCCGACCACGGCGGTTTCCAGCTCAAGGAGGACCTCAAGCCGCACCTGGCGCGCCTGGGCTGGAAGGCGCTCGACCTGGGCACGCACTCGACCGAGGCGGTCGACTACCCCGACTTCGCCCGGGCCGTGGCCCTGGCCGTGCGCCACGGCCGGGCGCGCTTCGGCATCGTGGTCGACGGCGCCGGCATCGGCTCGTGCATGGCCGCCAACAAGGTGCGCGGGGTGCGCGCGGCGCTGTGCGTGGACGCCGCGGCGGCCAGGAACGCCCGCGAGCACAACGACGCCCAGGTCATGACGCTGGGGGCGCGCTTCATCAGGCCCGAGGCCCTAGAGGAGCTGCTGCAGGCCTTCCTGGGGAGCCACTGCACGGAGGCCCGCCACCGCCGGCGGGTCGAGCTGATCATGCGCATCGAGGAGCAGGGGCGATGAGCGACGCCCACCTGGTCGAGACCATCGTCCGCGCGGTGCTGCGCGAGCTGCGCCACGAGGAGCCGCCCTGCGGCTGCCACGGCAGCGGCAGCTGCCCCGACCGCATGGGGCGCCTGCTGGGCCACGGCGCCGAGCGCTTCGGCCTCACGGCCCAGGGCGCCTACTCGCGCGACGTGGCGGCGCGCATCGACCACACGCTGCTCAAGCCCGACGCCACCCGGTCCCAGATCGAGAAGCTCTGCGCCGAGGCCCGCGAGCACGGCTTCGCGACGGTCTGCGTCAACCCCACCTGGGTGGCCACCTGCGCGCGCCTGCTGCGCGGCACGGCCACGGGCGTCTGCACCGTGATCGGCTTCCCCCTGGGCGCCACGCTGCCGGAGGTCAAGGCCGCGGAGGCCCGCCGGACCATCGAGGACGGGGCCTGCGAGGTCGACATGGTCATCAACATCGGCGCCCTCAAGAGCGGCGACTACCGGGCGGTCGAGCGCGACGTGGCCGCGGTGGTGGGCGCGGCCCACCCGCTGGGCGCGGTGGTCAAGGTCATCATCGAGACGGCCCTGCTGGACGACGACGAGAAGGTGCGGGCCTGCGTGCTGTCGAAGGCCGCGGGCGCCGACTTCGTCAAGACCTCCACGGGCTTCGCCTCGGGCGGCGCCACGGTGGCCGACGTGGCCCTCATGCGCCGCGTGGTGGGCCCCGAGATGGGCGTCAAGGCCGCCGGCGGCGTGAAGGACCTCAAGTCGGCCCAGGAGATGATCCAGGCCGGCGCCGACCGCATCGGCGCCAGCGTGGGCGTCAAGATCGTGCAGGAGAGCCGCGGCCTCGCCGCGGCCCCGTCCTCCGGCCCGGCCGCGGGCAGCTACTGACCGGCGGGCCGGCATGCAGGCGGTCGAGCTCGGCCCCGTCCCGCCCTCGCAGCGCACCCAACCGGCCGCCGACCTCTTCCTGATCTTCGCCGGCGCCAACATCGTGGCCACCACGCTGGTCACGGGCGCCAGCCTGCTGGGCGCCTGCAGCCTGCCGCTGGCGCTCGGCCTGGTGGCCGTGGGCGCGCTGGCCGGGGCCGCGCTGGTGGCGGTGCTGTCGCCCGCCGGCCCGCGCCTGGGCGTCCCCTCGATGGTGGCGGTGCGGGCCGTGCTGGGCTGGCCCGGGGCGGCCTTCCTGGCCGTGCTGCTGTACGCCACCAACTTCGCCTGGATCGCCTTCAACAACCTGATCGCGGCCTCGGCCATGGCGCGCGTGGCCGGCGTGCCCGGCCGCCAGCGCGCCTGGCTGGCCGTGCTCGGGATCGCGGCCACGGCGGTCGTGCTGCTGGGCCCCCGGGCC
>JBDIBD010000418.1:0-4680 GCA_039812725.1 Vicinamibacteria bacterium
CGCCTCCTCGGCGGCCTGCTCGGCCGCCAGGCGCTCGGCCTCCTCCGCGTCGCGCTGGGCCCAGGTCGCCTGCGCCTCGCGCGCCGCCTGGCGCAGCTTCTCGGCCGTCTTCGGGCCGACGCCGTCGAGGGCCGTCAGCTCCTCGTCGGTCATCTGCAGCAGGTGCTCGAGGCCCTGCACGCCGGCCTCGAGCAGCGCGCTCACGACCTTCTCGCCCACGTGCGGCAGGCTGCGGATCTCGTCGGCCATGCGCGCCATGCGGGCCATCTCGGCCTCGACCTCCTGGCGCTTCTCCTCTTCGCTCTTGATGTCGATGCGCCAGCCCACCAGCTTGGCGGCCAGGCGCACGTTCTGGCCCTTCTTGCCGATGGCCAGGCTGAGCTGCTTGTCCTCGACCACGACCTCCATGATGCGCTGCTCCTCGTCGAGGATCGTGGCCCGGCTGATCTTGGCCGGCGAGAGGGCGTGCTCGACGAAGCCCAGCGCGTCCTCGCTCCACTCGACGATGTCGATCTTCTCGCCGCGCAGCTCGCGGATGATGGACTGCACGCGGGTGCCCTTCATGCCCACGCAGGCGCCCACCGGGTCGACGTCCTTCTCGCGCGAGATGACCGCCACCTTGGCCCGCTCGCCGGCCTCGCGCACGCAGGCCTTGATCTGGACGGTGCCGTCGTAGATCTCGGGCACCTCCATCTCGAACAGCTTGATCAGCAGGGCCGGGTCGGTGCGGCTGACCACCACCTGCGGCCCCTTGGCGGCCTTGTTGACGCGCACGATGGCCACGCGCACCCGGTCGCCGGCCTGGTAGGTCTCGGCCCGGCTCTGCTCCTTGCGCGGCAGGATGGCCTCGGCCCGCCCCAGGTCGACCACGAAGTCGCCCATCTCCTGGCGCTTGACGATGCCGTTGACCACCTCGCCCACGCGCCCGGAGTACTCGGCGAAGACGTTGTCGCGCTCGGCCTCGCGCACCTTCTGGAAGATGACCTGCTTGGCGGTCTGGGCGGCGATGCGGCCCAGCACGTCGGTGGGCTTGGGGAACTCGATCTCGGCCCCCAGCTCGGCCTCGGGGATCAGCTGGCGGGCCTCGTCGAGGCCGATCTGGGTGATCGGGTTCTCGATCACCTCGACCACCTGGCGCACCGCGAAGACGTCGATCTGGCCGGTCTCGTTGTTGAACCGGGAGCGCAGGTCCTCGTCGCTCTTGTAGTACTTCTTGGCCGCCGTCAGGATGGCGTCCTCGATGGCGGCGATGACGATCTCCGGGTTGAGGTTCTTCTCCCGGCTGATCTGCTCGATCTGCTGTCGCAGGGGATTGGCCATCTCACTCTCTCGTCTTGTCCGGCTTGGGCGCGGAGGGGAACTCGACCTCCAGGCGCGCGTGGGCGATCTTGGCGAGGGGCAGGCGCGCCTCGGCGCCGCCCTCCTTCTCCAGCCGCAGGCTCACGTGGCCGTCGGCCACGTCCAGCAGGCGCCCGACCCAGTGGCGCCGGCCCTCCAGGGGCTCGTAGCTCGACAGCCGCGCCAGCTGGCCCACGGCACGGCGGAAGTCGGCCTCGTTCTTGAGCGGGCGGTCGAGGCCGGGCGAGGAGACCTCGAGGGTGTAGGCCGAGGAGATCGGGTCCTCCACGTCGAGGATGGCCGAGACCTCCTCGGAGACGGACGTCAGCTCGTCGAGGCTGATGCCGCCGGGCCGGTCGAGGTAGAGGCGCAGCACCGCGCCCTCGCGCTGGCGCTTGAGCTCGATGTCCACCAGCTCGTCGCCGCGCGCCGCCGCCACCCTTTCCGCCACCGCCCGGACCGTCTCGAGCGCGTCCTTCGCCAAGCTCTCTTACCTGCCTCCGGGTGCCGAAAAAAAAGAGTGGGCGTCTGACCCACTCCGGTGCGCCACCCGAGTTGGAGCAGAGTATATCCTCGCCGGCCTCCGGGTTCAAGCCGAGCCGCCGTTCAGACGACGCGCGCCACCAGGTCGTAGGGGTGCGCCTCGGTGATCTCGCAGGTCACGAAGCTGCCCGGCTCGGCGCTGCCATCGGCGATCAGCACGCTCCCGTCGATCTCGTGGGCCTGGCCGGCCAGCCGTCCGCGCAGCAGCAGCTCCGAGTCGGGGTGCGGCCCCTCGACCAGCACCTCGTGGCGCTGCCCCACCCGCTGGCGGTTGAGGCGCAGCGAGACGCGCTTCTGGGCCGCCATCAGCCGGCGGCGGCGGTTGGCCTTGACCAGCGCCGGGACGCGCCCGGGCAGGTCGAAGGAGGAGGTCCCCTCCTCGTCGGAGAAGGTGAAGACGCCGACGTTGTCGAACTCGGCCGCCTTGACGAACGCGACCAGCTCCTCGAACTCGGCCTGGGTCTCGCCCGGGAAGCCGACGATGAACGAGGTCCGGAGGGCCACCCCGGGGACGCGCGCCCGGATGCGCTCGATCATCCCCATCAGGTTCCCGCGGCCGGTGGGGCGCTTCATGCGGCGCAGCACGTCGTCCGAGGCGTGCTGGAGCGGGATGTCGACGTACTTGACGACCTTGTCCACCTCGGCGATGGCCGCCAGGACCGGGTCGCTCAGCGTGGCCGGGTAGGCGTACATGACCCGGATCCAGCGCAGGCCGTCGATGCGGCCCAGCCCGCGCAGCAGCGGCGCCAGGCCGTCCCGCAACCCCAGGTCGAGGCCGTAGCGGGTGGAGTCCTGGGCCACCAGCACCAGCTCCTTCACGCCGCGCTCGGCCAGGGCCCGGGCCTCCGCCAGGATGTCGTCGGGGCGCCGGCTGCGGTGCTGGCCGCGCAGGGTCGGGATGATGCAGAAGCTGCAGGTGTAGTCGCAGCCCTCGCTGATCTTCAGGTAGGCCATCCAGGGCGCGGTCGTGACCAGCCGCGGGGCGGTGTGGTCGTAGACCCAGGTCGGGCGCCCGAGGGCGGCGTCGGCGTGGGTGTCGGTCCCTTCCACCGCGGCCACGATCTGCTCCACCTGGCCGGTGCCGAGGGTGGCGTCGATCTCGGGGATCTCGCGCCGCAGCTCGGCGTCGTAGCGCTGGGCCAGGCAGCCCGTCACCACCAGGCGCCGGGCCTGCCCGTGGGTCTTGTGGCGGGCCAGCTCGAGGATCGTGTCGATCGACTCCTGCTTGGCCTGGTCGATGAAGGCGCAGGTGTTGACCACCAGCACGTCGGCCTCGGCCGCGTCGGGGGTCAGCTCGTAGCCGCGCTCGCGCAGCCGCCCCAGCATCACCTCGCTGTCCACCAGGTTCTTGGGGCAGCCCAGGCTCACGAGCCCGACCCGCCGCCCGCTCCCCGCTGGCTCGGGGACGGCCGGCAGCGGCGCGGCCTCCTCGCGGCGGCGGCGCAGCTCGACCGGCGTCCAGCTCTCGGAGTCGCCCAAGCTCAGTGGGCCTTCTCGGGGGCGTCGATCTCGTTGCCCAGGTCCCGCAGCCGGTCGCGGTCGCTGGCGGCGTGCAGCTCGTCGCCCACGTCGGCCAGCTGGTCCGCGATGCCGCCCAGGACCTCCAGCTCCTCGGCCTGCTGCGACATGAGGCCCAGGTGGTGGGCCACGGCGTCGAGCTTGGGGATGGCGCGGTCCACGGCCGTCAGCAGCCCCTCCACCAGCTCCACCAGCGCCCTGCGGCTCAGCCCGTCGTGCCAGGTCGGTTCCACGTCTCCACTTTCCTTCCGCCGGAGCCCCTCCGGCAAACGGCCATGATACCTGCTGCCGCTCGCCGGCGCGAGCGCGCCTGGCCCATAATCGCGGGAGCGGAGGCGCGCGGTGAAGAAATTCCTGAAGGTCGTGCTGGGCTGCCTGGTGGTCGCGATCCTGGGGGCCACCTGCCTGGGGCTGGGGGTCTCCTACGGGCTCTTCAAGGCCTTCTCGTGGGGCAAGGCCAAGGTCGAGGGGCTGGCCGAGACCGAGCGACAGATCGAGGAGCTGCAGCGCCAGGCCAACGCCAACGCGTTCGCCCGCCCGGCGGACGGGCGCCTGAGCGAGGAGCGGCTGCTCAAGTTCCTGGCCGTGCGGCGCGACGTCTGGGGGGTCTACGAGAAGTACAAGCCGCAGATCGAGGCCCGCAAGGGCGACCGGCAGCCCTCGATCTCCGACCTGTCGCTGCTGGCGCAGATCACGGGCGAGATCCGGCTGGCCCGGGCCCGGGCCCAGGTGCGCGAGGGGATGGGCGACGAGGAGTACGGCTTCCACGTCGAGCAGGTCTACAAGTCGGCCTGGGCCAGCGAGCTGCAGAAGGGGACCGGCGAGTCGGGGCCGGTCAGCGAGACCCTCGGCAAGGGGCTGGAGGAGACCGAGGCCGGCCTGCGCAAGCAGCTCCAGGACCCCAACCTGCCGCCCGAGATGAAGCGCATGCTCGAGCAGCAGCTGGAGGAGATGAAGAAGGCCGGCGGCACGCTGCGCGAGCAGGCCCGGGCGCTCGACGTGCCGCCCGAGAACGTGGCGCTGCTGCGCAAGCACGAGGCCGACATCCGCAAGTACGCGATGGAGGGGCTGGCCTTCATCGGGCTCTGAGCCCGTGCGCCTCCTGTGGGTCGCCACCAAGCCCCCTTGGCCACCGGTCGACGGGGGTCGCCTCGTGCTGGCGGAGACCGTGGCCTGCCTGCGGTCCGCGGGCCACGAGGTGCGCCTGGTCGCGCCCAGCCTGGGCGCGGCCGCCGGGGACGAGGGCCTGTCGGTGGTCCCGGCGGGCCCGCGGCCGTGGCC
>JBDIBD010000419.1:0-4675 GCA_039812725.1 Vicinamibacteria bacterium
GAGCCGGCCAACCCGGCCAGCCCGCCCAGGTTGCCGGCGCCCGCGGCCGATGCCAGGCCGCCCGCGGCTGCGGCCTTGGGGTCGGCGGGCGGCGCGGCCTTGAGCAGCCTCGCCATGTCGGGCACGCCGGCCGCGACCCGGGCGAACTCCTCGGGCTTCAGGCGGGACTTGGCCAGGCCGAACAGCGCCCCCGCCGCCCCCTCGGCCTGCCGGAGCGTGCAGCCCAGCTCCTTCGAGAGCGCGGTCACGAGGTCCATCTCGGGCGCGGCCTCCGGGACGGGAGTGGCCACCACCGGAGCCGGCGCCTGCCCGGCCGCCGGCAGGGCGAGGGCGAGGGCGAGAAGGCACGTCATCCTGGTCGGCATCGGGCTCTCCTTGGGTCGTGCGTCCACGGGAATTCTAGCGGGTGCCGGCGCCGGGAGTTAGACTGGATGCGATCGGTCGGCCAGCGGAGCGCCCATGTCCCTCGAGCCCGGCCAGACTCTCTGCCACTATCGCCTGCTGGACAAGATCGGCGAGGGCGGCATGGGCGTGGTCTGGCGGGCGCTCGACACCCGCCTGGGGCGCGAGGTGGCGCTCAAGCTGCTGCCCGACGAGCTGGCCCAGGACGCGGAGCGGCTGGCGCGCCTCGAGGGCGAGGCCCGCGCCCTGGCGGCCCTCAGCCACCCCCACATCGTCACCATCCACTCCATCGAGCAGGGCGAGGGCCGGCGCTTCCTGACCATGGAGCTGCTGCCGGGCCGGCCGCTGTCCGAGCTCATCCCGGCCGGCGGCTTGCCCGTGGCCGAGTTCCTGCGCATCGCCCGGCCCGTGGTCGAGGCCGTGGGCGCCGCGCACCGCCGCGGCGTCACCCACCGCGACCTCAAGCCGCGCAACGTCATGGTGGCCGAGGAATCGGTCAAGGTCCTCGACTTCGGCCTGGCCCAGTCGCCCGCCGGTCCGGCCGTCGGCGAGCTGAGCGAGCAGGCCACGCGCACGCTCGACGGCCACCGGCTGGCCGGCACGCTGGCCTACATGGCGCCGGAGCGCCTGGAGGGCCTGGCGGCCGACGCCCGCTCCGACCTGTTCTCGCTGGGCGTGCTGCTGTACGAGATGGCCACGGGCCGGCTGCCCTTCGGCGCCAAGAGCCCGGCCGCGCTGGTCTCGTCGGTGCTGCGCGACGCCCCCGTGCCGCCCACGCGCCTCAACCCGGCCTACCCGGCCCGGCTCGACGGCGTGGTGGCGCGCTGCCTCGAGAAGGACCCGCGCTACCGCTGGTCCTCCGCCCAGGACCTGCTCTGGGAGCTGGAGCAGCTGGCCGACGAGTCGGGGACGGAGCAGCGCCTCGAGCGCTCGATCGCGGTGCTGCCCTTCGCCGACCTGAGCCGGGAGAAGGACCAGGAGTACTTCTGCGAGGGGATGGCCGAAGAGATCCTGGTGGCGCTCAGTCGCGTGGCGGGGCTGCAGGTGGCCTCGCGCGGCTCCTCCTTCCGCTTCGGCCAGGGCGAGGTCGACCCGCGCGAGGTCGGCGCGCGCCTGGGGGTGGGCACGCTGCTGCACGGCAGCGTGCGGCGCTCCGGCGAGCGCCTGCGCATCACGGCCGAGCTGGCCGACGCGCGCAGCGGCTTCCGCATCTGGGCCGAGCGCTACGACCGCGAGATGCGCGACGTCTTCGCCATCCAGGACGAGATCGCCCGCAGCATCGTGCAGGCCCTGGAGGTCAGCCTCTCGGCCCGCGAGAAGGAGGCCCTGGGGCGGGCCAGCCCGCCCGACGTGCAGGCCTACGACTACTACCTGCGCGGGCGCAAGTTCTTCTACCTCTACAGCCGGCGCGGCATGCGCTTCGCGCTCGAGCTGTACTCGCGCGCGATCGAGAAGGACCCGGCCTACGCCCGCGCCTACGCCGGCATCGCGCAGTGCTGCGCCTTCCTCTACCAGAACGCCGGCGGCCACGCCGCCGAGTTGGAGCGGGCCGACCAGGCCAGCCGGCGGGCGCTGGAGCTCGAGCCCGACTCGGCCGAGGCCCACGCCGCGCGGGGCGTGGCCCTCTCGCTGCGCCACGAGCACGCCCTGGCCGCGGCCGAGTTCGAGACCGCCATCCGGCGCGACCCGGGCCTGTTCGAGCCGCACTATTTCTACGCCCGCGACGCCTTCAGCCAGGGCGACCACGAGGCCGCCGTGCGCCACTACGAGGACGCCCTGCGGGCGCGGCCGGAGGACTTCCAGTCGCCGCTGCTGGCGGCCCAGAGTTACGCCGCGCTGGGGCGGCAGGCCCAGGCCGACGAGGCCCGGCGGCGCGGCGTGCGGCTGGCCGAGCAGCACCTGCGGCTCGCGCCCGACGACGCCCGGGCGCTCTACATGGGCGCCAACGGCCTGGTGGCCCTGGGCGAGACCGAGCGCGGCCTGCAGTGGGCCGAGCGGGCCCTGGCCATCGACCCCGACGAGGCCATGCTCCTGTACAACATCGCCTGCATCCGCTCCCTGGCCGGCGCGAAGGACCAGGCCCTCGACTGCCTGGAGCGCTCCGTGCGCCAGGGCCTGGTGCTGCGCGACTGGCTGCTGCACGACCCCGACCTCGACCCGCTGCGCGACAGCCCGCGCTTCGCGGCGGTGCTGCGCGAGATCGAGGAGCAGAGCCAGCCGTCCGCCGCGGCGCCGGCCGCCTCGGGCTGAGCCCGCCCCATCCCGGAGGAACGCCATGATCCTGCTGAACCCGAAGCAGCCCCGCCTGCCGCTCGACCCGCGCTCGCGCGACATCGTGCTCGCCACCATCGACTTCTTCGAGCGCAAGGGCCGGCGCCGGCTGCGGCAGGACGACCTCGACCGCCGCTGGTACGCCGACTTCCTCGACTTCGTCAGGCAGGAGCGGGTCTTCGCCGACCTGCTGACGCCGCCGGAGCTGGGCGGGCCCGACGCCCGCTGGGACAGCTACCGCAACTGCTTCGTGAACGAGGTGCTGGGCTTCTACGGCCTCTGCTACTGGTACACCTGGCAGGTCTCGATCCTGGGGCTGGGGCCGGTGTGGATGAGCGCCAACCAGGCCCTGCGGCAGCGCGCCGCCCGGGCCCTGGCCGAGGGCGGCATCTTCGCCTTCGGCCTGTCCGAGAAGCAGCACGGCGCCGACATCTACTCGACCGAGACGGCCCTGCGCCCGGCCGCAGGCGGGGGCTTCCTGGCCCGCGGCGGCAAGTACTACATCGGCAACGGCAACGAGGCCGCGCTGGTGTCGGTGTTCGGCCGGCTCGGCCCCGACGAGTACGTCTTCTTCGCGGCCGACCCGCGCCGGCCGGGCTACGAGCTGGTGCAGAACGTGGTGGCCAGCCAGTCCTACGTGGCCGAGTTCAACCTGAACGACTACGCGGTGGGCGAAGACGAGATCCTGTCGCGCGGCCCGGCCGCCTGGGACGCGGCCCTCAACACGGTCAACGTCGGCAAGTACAACCTGGGCTGGGCCTCGATCGGCATCTGCACGCACGCCTTCCACGAGGCCCTCGACCACGCCGCCGGCCGGCGGCTGTACGGCATGGCCGTGACCGACTTCCCGCACGTGGCGCGGATGTTCACCGACGCCTGGGCGCGCCTGCTGGCCATGAAGCTGTTCGCCCTGCGGGCCTGCGACTACCAGCGCTCCGCCTCGCGGGAGGACCGCCGCTACCTGCTCTACAACCCGGTGGTCAAGATGAAGGTCACCACCGAGGGCGAGAAGGTGGTCGACCTGCTGTGGGACGTGATCGCGGCCAAGGGCTTCGAGAAGGACACCTACTTCGAGATGGCCGCGCGCGACATCCGGGCCCTGCCGAAGCTCGAGGGGACGGTGCACGTCAACATCGCCCTGATCGTCAAGTTCATGGCCAACTACCTGTTCCGTCCCGCGCCCCTGCCGGAGGTGCCGCGCCGGGACGACCCGGCCCACGACGCCTTCCTCTTCGACCAGGGCCCGGCCCACGGCCTGGGCCAGATCCGCTTCCACGACCTCGACCCGGTCTTCGCCCGGCACGCCGGCCTGCCCAACGTGGCCCTCTTTCGCGAGCAGATCGCGGCCTTCAGGCAGCTGCTGGCCGCGGCCGCGCCGAGCGAGGAGCAGCGCAAGGACGTCGGCCTGCTGCTGGCGCTGGGCGAGATCTTCACGCTGATCGTCTACGGGCAGCTGGTGCTGGAGGAGGCCTCGTTCCACGCCATCCCAAAGGAGGTCCTGGACCAGGTCTTCGACGTGTTCGTGCGCGACCTGTCGCGCTACGCCCTCGACCTGCACGCGCAGCCCTCGGCCAGCCCGGCCCAGGCCGAGCTGTGCCTCAGGATGGTCCGGCGCCCGGCCCACGACGCCGGCCGCTGGGCGGCCGTCTGGAAGGGGCAGGTGCTGGCGCTGCGGGGCTCGTACCGCATGAGCGACTAGCGCGCCCTGATTCGTCGTCCCGAGGAGCGCCTCCGCACCTGCCAGCCCACCGTCATCCTGAGCGACACGGCCGAGCCTGGAGCGAAGGATCTGCCGCGTCGTCCAGCCCGAGAGATCCTTCGTCGCCAGCGGGACGGCAGCTCCTCAGGATGGCGACGACGTTCCGCGCCCGGCCGACCGCGCCGTCGCGGTCCGGGCTCAGGCTGACGCTGGCGACGCCGCCGGCGGCGGCTCCGCGAGCGTCATCTCCGCGACCTCGACCACGTCGTCGGCCAGGCCCTCGCGGGCCAGCAGCTCGTGGCG
>JBDIBD010000420.1:0-4665 GCA_039812725.1 Vicinamibacteria bacterium
CGGCCTCGAGCTGGAGCTGGCCGCCGACCACGGCCTTCCGGCGCCGCTGCTCATGGACGCGACGGTGCCGCAGGCGGGCGGCTTCCGCTTCGTCTACGCGCTGCCGCTCGGGCCGCGCAGCGCCCTGGTCGAGGACACGCTCTACGCCGACGACCCCGTGCTCGACCCGGTGGCGCTGCGCGACAGCGTCCGTGGCTGGGCGGAGGCGCGGGGCTGGCGCGTCGCCCGGGTGCGCCGCGAGGAGCACGGCGCGCTGCCGATCCCGCTGGAGGGCCGCATCGGTGCGCTGTGGGCGGCGCTGCCCGCGGGCGTCCCCTGCGCCGGTGTGCGCGCCGGGCTCTTCCACGCCACCACCGGCTACTCCCTGCCCCACGCGGCGCGGCTGGCCGACCGCCTCGCGGCCCTGCCCACGCTCGACAGCGCCGGCGTCTACGCGCTCGTGCGGGGCCTCTCCGAGCGGTGCTGGGCGGGCCAGGGTTTCTTCCGCCTCCTGAACCGCATGCTGTTTCGCGCCGCCGTCCCTGGCGAGCGGTGGCGGGTGCTGGCGCGCTTCCACCGGCTGCCCGAGCCGCTGATCCAGCGCTTCTACGCGGGGCGCTTGACGTTTCTCGATCGAGCGCGGATCCTCAGCGGCCGCCCGCCCGTCCCAGTGCTGCGTGCTGCGCGCTCGGTGCCGGAGCGGCCGGTCGCAGCGGGGCCGGCGTGACGGGCGCCGGCGGGGACGACGGGAGGCGCGCGTGAGCGAGAGGCCGAAGGCGGCGGTCATCGGCAGCGGCTTCGGGGGCCTGGCCCTCGCCATCCGGCTGCAGGCGGCCGGCATTCCCACCACGCTGGTGGAACGCCGCGACCGCCCCGGTGGCCGGGCCTACGTCTACGAGGACCAGGGCTTCGTGTTCGACGCGGGCCCCACGGTCATCACGGCGCCGGGCTGCCTGGAGGAGCTGTTCGAGCTGGCCGGCCGCCGGCTCGCGGACCGCCTCGAGCTGATGCCCGTGACCCCGTTCTACCGGCTGTTCTGGGAGGACGGCCTGGTCTACGACTACTCCAACGACCCGGACGAGACGCGCCGGCAGATCGCCGCGATCAGCCCGCGCGACGTCTCCGGCTACGAGCGTTTCCTGGCCTACGCGGAGGAGGTCTTCGAGCAGGGCTACACCCGCCTGGCCCACGTGCCCTTCCTCGACTTCCGCAGCATGGTGCGGGTCGCCCCGCAGCTCGCGCGGCTGCAGGCCTGGCGCTCGGTCTACTCCGCCGTCTCGCGCTTCATCGAGCACCCGCACCTGCGCGAGACCTTCAGCTTCCACTCGCTGCTGGTGGGCGGCAACCCCTTCTCGACCTCGGCCATCTACACCCTGATCCACTTCCTCGAGCGCAAGTGGGGCGTGTCCTTCCCGCGCGGCGGGACCGGGGCGCTGGTGGCGGCCCTCGTGACGCTCTTCCGGGAGCTGGGCGGCGAGCTGTGGCTCGGCTGCGACGTCGACCGGATCCTGACCCGCGGCGGGCGCGTCTGCGGGCTCGCCGCCCGGGACGGCTGGCAGGCGCCCTTCGAGATCGTGGCCAGCAACGCCGACGTGGTCCACACCTACGGCCGGCTGCTGCGCGAGGAGCCCAGGGCGGCCGCCACGGCCGGCCGGCTGCGGCGCATGCGCCAGAGCATGTCGTTGTTCCTGATATATTTCGGAACGCGGCGGCGCCACCCGCAGCTTGCCCACCACAACGTGATGTTCGGTCCGCGCTATCGGGAGCTGCTCGCGGACATCTTCGACCGGGGAGTTCTGGCCGATGACTTCTCGTTGTATCTGCACGCGCCCACCGTCTCGGACCCCTCCCTGGCCCCGCCCGGCTGCGAGTCGTTCTACGTGCTGGCGCCCGTCCCGCACCTGGGCAAGGCCCGTGTCGACTGGCGGCAGGAGGGCCCGCGCTACGCCGACCGCATCCTCGACTACCTCGAGCGGCGCTACATCCCGGGGCTGCGGGCCGACCTCGTGACCCGGCGCATCTTCACGCCGCTCGACTTCGAGCGGGAGCTCAACGCGCACCTGGGCTCGGCCTTCTCGCTGGAGCCCGTGCTCTGGCAGAGCGCCTGGTTCCGCGTGCACAACCGCGACGCGCGCATCGGCGGCCTCTACTTCGTCGGCGCCGGCACGCACCCCGGGGCGGGCATCCCCGGCGTGGTGAACTCGGCCAAGGCCACGGCGGGCCTGGTCCTGGCCGATGCCCGTCTCGCGCCGCCGGTCCCGGAGCACGCATGACCGAAGAGCGCGGAGCCGACAGGCTGCTGGTCCGTTGCCGCGAGGCGATCCGCCTGGGCTCGCTCAGCTTCGCTGGCGCGGCACGGGTCTTCGACCCCGGCACCCGCGAGGCGGCCTACCTCCTCTACGCGTGGTGTCGCCACTGCGACGACCAGATCGACGGCGAGCTGCTCGGCCTTCGGACCGGAGGGCCCGCGCAGGTGGCCGGCGCCCAGCGCCGGCGTCTCGAGGGCCTGGTCGAACTGACGCGCAGAACGCTCGCCGGCGAGAGCGTCGGCGACCCCGCCTTCGAGGCGCTCGGGCGCGTCGTCAGGCAGCACGGGATCCCGGCCATCTACCCCTTCGAGCTGCTCGAGGGCTTCGCCATGGACGTCGACGGGCGCCGCTACCGCAACCTCGAGGACCTGCTCCAGTACTGCTACCACGTGGCCGGCGTGGTGGGCCTGATGATGGCCCACGTGATGGGCGTGCGCGAGGAGACCGCGCTGCGCCGTGCGGCCGACCTCGGCCTCGCGCTGCAGCTGACCAACATCGCGCGCGACGTCGTGGACGACGCGCGGGCCGGGCGGCTGTACCTGCCGCTCGATTGGCTGGCGGAGGCCGGGATCGAGCCCGGGGAGGTGGCCCTGCCCGGGAACCGGGAGCGGCTGGCCGGGGTGGTGCGCCGCCTGCTCGACGAGGCCGAGCGCTACTACGCCTCCGGCGACCTGGGACTGAAGAGCCTGCCGCTGCGCTCGGCCTGGGCCGTGGCGGTGGCGCGCGGCGTCTACCGCGAGATCGGGCAGCTGGTGCGCTCCCGCGGGGCCTGGGCCTGGGAGGCGCGCGCGGTCGTGCCGCGGCGCCTCAAGCTGGCCTGGCTGGCGCGCGGCCTGGCCCAGGCGCTGTCGGCCCGCACGCTCGGGCGCTGGCAGCAGGAGTCCCCGCGCACGAACCTCTGGACCCGCGGCGCGCCCTCGCTCGACTAGGGCGTCCGCGGCTCCCGCGCGTAGAGGAAGCCGAACGAGACCGCGCCCTCGCGCGTCAGCGTCTTGTGGTGCACCAGGTGCGCCTTCACGATGCGCCGCAGGTAGGCGGAGCGCGGCACGTAGGAGTGCCGGATGCGCCGGTGCACCACGACGTCGTGGAAGCCGAAGTAGGCCGCGCCGTAGGCCGTCATGCCCAGACCCACCGCCAGGGCCAGCGGCTGGCCGTGGGTGCCCAGGTAGATGAGCACGATGGACGGGATCGCGAAGAAGACCCCGAAGAGGTCGTTGGCCTCGAACCAGCCTTCACGCGGGCGGTGGTGCGACTCGTGCAGCACCCACAGCGGCCCGTGCATGAGGTGCTTGTGCATCAGGAAGGCCAGGCCCTCCATCGCCACGAACGTCCCGACGCAGACCGCCAGCCACGAGGCCATCCCAGCATTCTAGCCGCGGCAGGGCCCGGCTCAGATCCGCTCCCAGCGCCGTGACAGCGCTCGCGCGGTCGCCAGCCCGGCGGCGCCGGCCAGGACCAGCAGGGCCACCGGCAGCGCCAGGGCGAGGAGCGGCTCCTGGCGCCAGAAGACGCTGGTGTAGGCCTCGAGCGCCCAGGTGGTGGGCGTCAGCCAGCCGAGCTGCTGCAGCAGGGGCGGCATGAAGAAGCGCGGCACCATGCTGCCGCCCACGGCCGACACGATCAGGATGGCCACGTTGGCGAAGGTCTGGGCCTGGCGCCGCGTGGCGCAGGCCGCGGCCAGCGCCAGGGCCAGCCCGGCCGCCGCCGCGGCGGCGGCGGGCGTCACGACCGCGAAGCCGGCCAGGTGCCCGGGCAGGTCCACGCCGTGCAGCAGCCAGGCCACGACGAAGATCACGCTCACCTGGAAGACCCCCTGCGCGAGCAGGAACAGGAACTTGCCGGTGACCACCGCGCCCAGGCCCCCCGGGCCCGCCAGCAGGCGGTCGAGCAGCCCCGAGTCGCGCTCCTCGAGCAGCGACAGCGCGCCGTGCACCGAGGAGAAGAGCAGGAACAGGATCGCCACGGCCCCGGCGTAGTAGGCCACGTGGCTGCGACCCAGGCCCGGTCCCGCCGCCTCCTCCTGGTCGACCAGCGACTCGAGCTGGCCGCGGGCGGGCTGGCCCGCGGCCTCGGCCGCCAGGGCCTGCGCGCGCAAGGCCCCGAGCTCCCGGGACAGCTCCTCCTCCTGGGCCGGCTCGAGGCTCACGAAGCCGTCCGCCAGGATGCGGGCGACGCCCGCCAGCGCCACGTCGGGCAGCGCCGCGAAGTAGGCGCGCTGCACCTGGCCGGCCAGCACCCGGGCCGCCACGGCCCTCACCGGGTCGACCAGGATCACGAGCGGCGCCGGGCCGAAGCCCCCCAGGTCCGCGAGGGCCCGGCCGTCCTTGCGGATCACCAGCCCGGCGTCGGCGCGGCCGAGGCGCACCCGCCGGCGCAC
>JBDIBD010000421.1:0-4653 GCA_039812725.1 Vicinamibacteria bacterium
GAGGCCACGGCCGCCCAGGGCGGCCAGCGGCGCGGGGCCCGGGGCGGCGGGCTGGGGTGCCGGACCACCTCGACGGGGAACAGGGCCACGACGGCGGGGCCGGGCGCCGGCTCGTCCCGCGGGGAAGAGGGCATCGTCCGCACCGTCTCGAGGAACTGGTAGCCCCGGCGGGGCAGGGTCTGGACGTAGCGCGGGTCCTTGGCCTGGTCTCCGAGGGCCTTGCGGACCTCGACGATGGACTGGACGAGGACGTCTTCCGTCACGTAGGTGTCCGGCCAGAGGGCCTCGATCAGCTCGCCCTTCGGGACCACCTTGCCCGGCCGGCGGGCGAGATACAGCAGCGTCTCGAAGGGCTTGGGGGCCAGCGGCACGACCCGCTCGCCCTCGCTCAGGCGGCCCGTCTCCGGGTCCAGCAGGAACGGTCCAAAGGCCAGCTTTTCAACGTCTTGAACCTCGTCCTTCGGACCTGTCGTCCCGAATTCGTGGAACTTTCGTCGCTCGTTCGTGACTTCGGGGCGGCGGGAGTTCATGTTTGGAGGCAGTTGACTTCGATTAACCAAGACCCGGGTCCGTTCGGGGACAGGTGAAGTCCGGCCCGATCATGGAAACAAAACTCACACGCTGTCAAGAGCTTGAGGGCGGGAGGAAAGTCATGCGGTTTGAGAGCTGGGCCCGCAGGGTGGCACGCCTGACGTGGGCGGTCGCCTTCGGCGCCTCGTTGAGCGTCCCGGCCTGGGCGCAGAGCACCACGGCCCGGGTGGAAGGGCAGGTCAAGGACGAGAGCGGCGCGCCGGTGCCCGGCGTCACGGTGACGGCCACCAACACCGCCACGAACGCGTCCAAGTCCGCCGTCACGGACGCCCAGGGGAACTACATCCTCACGCCCCTGGCCATCGGCCCCTACGCCATCAAGGCCGAGCTGAGCGGCTTCCAGACCATCAGCACGCGCGTGACCCTGCAGGTCAACGACGTGGCCCGCATCGACCTGGGCCTCAAGCTGGGCCAGATGAGCGAGACGGTCGAGGTGGTGGGCGCCGCGCCCATCATCGAGAAGAGCGCCTCGGCCATCGGCACGGTGATCGACTCCACCCAGGTCGAGAACCTGCCCTTGAACGGCCGCAACTTCACCCAGCTGGCCACCCTGTCGCCGGGCGTCAACCGCGGCGTCCCCAGCGGCAACGCCAGCGGCGCCTCGGGCAACGCCGAGACCTTCCGTTACGGCGAGGTCGGCGGCGCGGCCCTGTCGGTCAACGGCGTGCGCGAGCAGGGCAACGCCTACTACTACGACGGCATGGACAACAACGAGCGCCTGGTCAACACGGTGGTGTTCTTCCCCTCGCCCGAGGCGCTGCAGGAGTTCAAGGTCATCACCGCCAACGCCCCGGCCGAGTTCGGCCGCTCCGGCGGCGGCGTGATCAACCTCGTCAGCAAGAGCGGCTCCAACCAGTACAGCGGCAGCGCCTACTGGTTCAATCGCCCGCGCGGCCTGGCGGCCATCCCGTCCTTCTCGCCCACCAAGCCCGAGTACTCCTACGACGACTTCGGCGCCACCCTGGGCGGCCCGATCGTCAAGGACAAGACCTTCTTCTTCCTGAACTACCACGGCGGGCGCACGAAGATCCCGGTCGAGGCCGGCAACTACGTGACGGTGCCGACCGCCAAGATGCGCAACGGCGACTTCTCCGAGCTGCTCAACCCGAACTTCACCGGCATCGGCCGCCCGATCATCGTCTACGACCCGGTCACCGGCCAGCCCTTCCCCGGCAACGTCATCCCGGGCAACCGCATCGACCCGGTGGGCCAGAGGTACCTGAACGTCTTCCCGCTGCCGACGCGCAGCGACCGGTACACCCAGAACTACCTCACCAACCGCCTGCGCGACACGCAGATCGACGACTTCGACGTGCGCCTCGACCACAACCTGACCAGCAGCGACTCGCTCTTCGCCCGCTTCAGCTACACCAACTCCGAGCGCTTCGACCCGGGCCGCATCCCCGGCTACCAGGCCGGCTTCGGGTCGGGCACGGCCAAGGCCGAGGCCTACGGCGGCGTGCTGGGCTACACCAAGGTCTTCAGCCCGAGCGTGATCAACGAGCTGCGGCTGGGCTACAACCACCTGAACTACGGCTTCCTGCCGGTCGGCTACGGCACCAACCAGAACGCCGAGATCGGCATCCCCGGCCCGGGCGGCATCACCGGCGACAACGGCATCTCGCTGATCGGCGGCGGCAACGGCAACTGGATCGAGTACCTGGGCGACTTCGGCCAGTTCATCGTGACCCAGAAGACCTTCCAGATGACGGACTCGCTGACCTGGATCAAGGGCCGCCACAACCTGAAGTTCGGCGGCACGGTGCTGCTGGCCGACCTGACCGCCGAGCGCAGCCAGATCGGCAAGGGCTTCTACTTCTACCCCGACGGCACGAGCTTCGAGGCCGGCCGCACCGGCTTCGAGGTGTCCGAGATGCTGATGGGCCGGACCTCGTTCACGTCGACCGGCGTGCCGGACTACTCGCCCACCACCGAGCGCTCCTGGGAGAACAGCCTGTTCGTGCAGGACGACGTGCGCGTGAACTCCAAGCTGACCCTCAACCTGGGCCTGCGCTGGGACGTCTTCACGCCCTACTACGAGAAGGACGACAAGATGGCCAACTACGATCCGGCCACCCAGTCCCTCGTGCTGCCGGGGCAGAACGGCGCGCCGCGCTCGACCGTCGACACCGACTGGAACAACCTCGGGCCGCGCCTGGGCTTCGCCTACCAGCTCAACGACAAGACGGTGGTGCGCGGCTCGTGGGGCCTGTTCTTCTCGCTGGATCGCGGCGGCATCGACAACCAGCTCACCGAGAACCCGCCCTACACCCTGACCCAGTACCGCTTCGGCGGGCCGGGCTCGAACGTGCGCCTGTCCGACCCGATCCCGCTGCCCGTGGCGGTCGACCCCAACAACCCCGTGCTGGCGGACGGCTCGGGCGTGGTCTACGTGCCGCGCGAGAACCCGGTCAACCAGTACCAGCAGTTCAACCTCGGCTTCCAGCGCGAGCTGAGCGACAAGACCGCGGTGAGCGTGTTCTACGTCGGGACGCGCGGTGAGAACCTGACCGCGGTGCTCTCGCAGGCCGGCTTCTCCGGGTCCATCCAGACCCGCCTGACGACGGTCAGCAACGTCGCCACCTCGTCCTACGACTCCCTGCAGCTGGCCCTGCGCCGCACCTCGGCCGAGGGCCTGTCCTACCTGGCCGCCTACACCTGGGGCCACGCCCTCAACGACTCGCCCGGTCCGTACCCGGGCCCCGGCGGCAGCGTCGTGCCGACCATCGCCGACGACCTGGGTGTCGACAAGGGCAACGCCGACTACGACGTGCGCCACCGCCTGACGCTGGCCCTGACCTACCCGCTGCCCTTCGCCAAGGACAACAACATCCTGGGCGGCTGGTCGATCAACACCATCGTGACGCTGCAGACCGGCAACTGGTTCAGCGTCTTCGAGAGCGGCTCGCGCCCCAACCGCGTGGGCGACCCCAACGAGGGCGGCGCGCGCAACGCCGAGCAGTGGTTCAACACCGGAGCCTTCTCCACCAACAGCCATCCCGGCGACCGCGCCGGCCGCAACATCGTCGAGGGCCCGCCGCTGCGCACCATCGACCTGTCGCTGTTCAAGAACTTCAAGCTGAAGGGGCGCACGGCGCTCGAGCTGCGCTTCGAGGGCTTCAACATCCTCAACAGCACGCAGTTCGGGATCCCGAACCAGTACTTCGGCGACTCCAATTTCGGCACCATCACGTCCACCCGCCTGAACTCCGAGCGGCAGTTCCAGATCGCCGCCCGGCTCACCTTCTAGTCGTTCCAGCCCCGGGGAGGGCGGCCACCGAACCGCCCGCCCCGGACACACCTGCCTCATCGCTGCCGGGGGCGCCTAGCGCCCCCGGCAGTCTTCTCCGCGCCCGTGCCAGCCCTTCGCGGGGGTCCCATGAAGACGGCCACCGTCGTCGTCGCGTCGTCGCTGCTGCTCGCGCTCCCGGCCGGGGCCCAGCTGGCCCCCGGAGCCCCCGGAGAGCGCGCCACCTGGACGAACGCCAACAAGCAGGGCGTCGGAAGCGCGGCCCAGCTCGACTCGCGGGTCTGGTTCACCCTCGGCGGGGGAGCGCTCCAGGAGGTCTACTACCCGTCCGTCGACCAGGCCAACACGCGCCTGACCGAGCTGGTCCTGAGCGGCGGCGGGCAGGTCGAGCGCGAGAGCGCCGACGCCGACACGCGCGCCGAGCTGGCCGACCCCGAGGCCCTGCTCTTCCGGCAGGTCAACACCGCGCGCTCCGGCCGCTGGCGCGTCACCAAGACCACCCTGGCCGACCCGGCCCGCCCGGTGGTGCTGCAGCGGTTGCGCATCGAGCGGCTGCAGCCCGGGCCGCTGCGGGCCTTCGTCTTCTTCGACCCCGCCGTGGCCAACAGCGGCCTGCACGACAGCGGCTACGTGTCGAGCGGGGCGCTGGTGGCCGAGGACGCCGGCGTGGCCGTGGCCCTGGTGGCCTCGACCGGCTTCGCCGCCGCCCACGCGGGCTACCTGGGCACGAGCGACGGCCTGGCCGAGCTGCGCGCGGGGAAGCCGCTGCCCGGCTGGCGGCGCGCCGCCGACGGCAACGTGGCCTTCCTGGC
>JBDIBD010000422.1:0-4642 GCA_039812725.1 Vicinamibacteria bacterium
GCTGCAGCTCGGCCACCGGCTCCGCCGCGATCCAACGGGCCGGGACGCCGGGCCGCGCGCAGCCGGCCAGCGCCAGGGCCGGGCCCAGCAGCGCGAGCGGGCTCGGCCTCAGCGCCTCACCATGGCGACACCCAGCTCGCGCAGCTGGTCGTCGCGCACGTGCGAGGGCGAGCCGCTCATCAGGTCGGTGGCCGAGGCGGTCTTGGGGAAGGCGATCACCTCGCGCAGCGAGCGCTCCCCGCACAGCAGCATGGCCATGCGGTCGACGCCCAGGGCGATGCCGCCGTGGGGCGGCGTGCCGTACTGCAGCGCCTCGAGGAAGAAGCCGAAGCGCTCGCGGGCCTCCTCGTCCGACAGGGACAGCAGCTGGAAGATCCTGGCCTGCAGCGCGGAGTCGTGGATCCTGATGCTGCCGCCGCCCACCTCGTAGCCGTTCAGCACGAGGTCGTAGGCCTTGGCGCGCACGCGCCCCGGCTCGCTGTCGAGCAGCGCCAGGTCTTCGTCCACGGGCGCGGTGAAGGGGTGGTGCAGGCTGTTGTAGCGCCGCTCCTGCGGGTCCCACTCCAGCAGCGGGAAGTCGGTCACCCACAGGAAGCGCCAGGCCGACTCGTCCACCAGCTTCAGCTCCCGCGCCATCTCCTGGCGCAGGACGCCCATGGCCATGGCCAGCGGCCCGGCGGCATCCACGCCGACCAGCAGGGTGTCGTCCTTGGCGGCGCCGACCTTCGCCAGCAGGCGCTTCAGCGCGCCCTCGTCGACGCCCTTCTTGAGCAGGTTGGCGACCTGCTCGTCGGCGTTGCGGATCACCAGCAGCCCGCGCTTCGAGCCGCGCGCGTCGGGGACGATGCGACCCAGCCACAGCTCCTCGTTGATCTTGCGCAGGCGCGTGCCGGAGACCCCGCCGGCCGCCGGCAGCACGAGCGCGCGGGCCCGGGCGCCCTCCTCGATCAGCTTCGGGTAGACGTCGAGGCCCAGCACCTTCAGCTCGTCGCTGACGTCCGTGATGGGCAGCTCGTAGCGCAGGTCGGGCTTGTCGGAGCCGTAGCGCTCCAGGGCCTCGGCGTAGCCCAGGCGCGGGAAGGGCGTCTGGATGTCGACCCCGACCAGCTTCATGACGCGCGTGAACAGGGGCTCGATCACGCCCATGACCGTGCCTTCGCGCGGGAACGACATCTCCACGTCGACCTGGGTGAACTCGGGCTGGCGGTCGGCGCGCAGGTCCTCGTCGCGGAAGCAGCGCACGATCTGGAAGTAGCGGTCCATGCCCGCGATCATCAGGATCTGCTTGAAGATCTGGGGCGACTGCGGCAGGGCGTAGAACTGCCCGAAGTGCACCCGCGAGGGGACCAGGTAGTCGCGCGCCCCTTCCGGGGTCGACTTGGTCAGGAAGGGCGTCTCGATCTCGAGGAAGCCCTGCTCGTCCATGTAGCGCCGCACCTCCATCGTGAGCCGGTGGCGCAGGCGGATGTTGGCCTGGAGCTTCGGCCGGCGCAGGTCGAGGTAGCGGTAGCGCAGGCGGATGTCCTCGGCCGTGGCGACCTCGTCCTCGATCGGGAAGGGCGGCGTCCTGGATTCGTTCAGCACGCGGATCTCGCGCGCCTGCACCTCGACCAGGCCGGTGGGCAGCTTGGGGTTCAGGGTCTCGGGCGAGCGCCGCACCACCTCGCCCACCACGGCCAGCACGTACTCGCTGCGCACGTGGTCGGCGGCGGCGTGGGCCGCGGTCGAGATCTCCGGGCGCGCCACCACCTGGCACAGGCCCTCGCGGTCGCGCAGGTCGAGGAACACCACCCCGCCCAGGTCGCGGCGGGTGGCCACCCAGCCCATCAGCGTGACCGTCTGCCCGACGTGCTCCTCGCGCAGCACGCCGCAGTAGTGCGTGCGCGCGAGGTCCCCCAGCGTCTCAGCCATGGAGCTTCTCCTTGACGTGATCCAGCAGGCGCTCTTCCACGACCTCCGACTGCTCGGAGCGCGCCATGTCGCGCACGGCCCAGACGCCCTTCTGCAGCTCGCTGTCGCCCAGGATCAGCGTCAGCCGCGCGCCGAGCTTGTCGGCCTGCTTCATGCGGGCCTTGAAGCTCTTGCCCTCGTGGTCCATCAGCACCGACAGGCCCGCCGCGCGCAGCTGGCGCTGCACCAGCAGGGCCCGGTCGAAGCCGGCGGCGGCGAGCGGGGCCAGGTAGACGTCGCAGCGCCGCTCGCCCTCGGCCGCGGGCATGAGCAGCGCCAGCCGCTCCATGCCCAGGGCGAAGCCGATGCCGCACACGGCCGGGCCGCCCAGCTCCTGCACCAGCCCGTCGTAGCGGCCGCCGCCCAGCACGGTGTTCTGGGCCCCCAGGCCCCCGCTGACGATCTCGAAGGTCGTGCGCGTGTAGTAGTCGAGGCCGCGCACCAGGCGGTGGCTCACCCGGAAGGGGATGCCCAGCAGGCGCAGCTCGCGCTGCACCTCCTCGAAGTGCTCGCGCGACTCGGGCGACAGGTGGTCGGCGATGCGCGGCAGGGCCTCGATGGCCGGCTGGTCCTCCGGGGCCTTGCAGTCCAGCACGCGCAGCGGGTTGCTCTCGCTGCGGCGCTGGCAGTCGGGGCACATCCTCGGGGCCAGCGGCCGGAGCGCCTGCCGCAGCACCTCCACGTAGGCCGGCCGGTCGGAGGCGTCGCCCACGGAGTTGAGCACGAGCTCGAGCCCCGTGAGCCCGCAGGCCTCCAGGTAGCCCATGCCCAGCTCGACGATCTCGGCGTCGATCGAGGGGCGGGTGACGCCGAAGGCCTCCACGTCCACCTGGTGGAACTGGCGGTAGCGCCCCTTCTGGGGCTTCTCGCGCCGGAACATGGGGCCCAGGGCGAAGACGCGCAGGGCCGGGTCGCTCTGGAAGAGGTTGTGCTCGATCACGGCCCGCACCATGCCGGCCGTGGCCTCGGGCCGCAGCGTGAGCGACGTGCGCCCCTCGTCGCGGTCCTCGAAGGTGTACATCTCCTTCGAGACGATGTCGGTCTCGCTGCCGATGCCGCGCGCGAACAGCCCGGTCTCCTCGAAGATCGGCGTGCGCAGCTCGCGGTAGCCGTAGCGCCGGAACAGCTCGCGGGCGGTGCGCTCCATGCGCTGCCAGAGCGGCGCCTCCTCGGGCAGGATGTCGCGCGTGCCGGTCACGGCCCGGATCTGCTGGCTCACGCCCCCTCCCCCGCCTGCTCCAGCTCCTGCAAGTAGGTCTCCTTGTACTCGTAGTAGTTCTGCGCGTAGGCGCGCAGTCCCGCCAGCTCCTCGTCCGTGAGGGGCCGCTTGACCCGCGCCGGCACGCCCATCACCAGGCTGCGGGGCGGGACGACCATCCCCTCGGGCACCAGCGCCCCGGCCGCCACGATGCACTCGGCGCCCACGTGGGCCCCGTTGAGGATCGAGGCGCCCATGCCGATCAGGCACCACGAGTCCACCCGGCAGCCGTGCAGGGTCACGGCGTGGCCGACGGTCACGTGGTCGGCCAGGAACGTGGCGTGGGCGCCCTTGTGGACGTGCACCAGGCAGAGGTCCTGCACGTTGGTGTGCGCGCCGATGCGGATGGAGTTGACGTCGCCACGCACGACCGTGTTCATCCAGACGCTGGCGTGGTCGCCCAGCTCCACGTCGCCGATGACCTGGGCCGACGGGTCGACGAAAACCCGCTGCCCGAGCCGCGGCCGCATGCCCTTGAACGAGCGAATCACCGCATTTCCTCCGCCGAGCCGCGCAGTCTAGCAGGCCGGCCGCGCGGCCGCCAGCCTCTCCGTGGCCGCCACCTTCGTCTACCTTCTGCGCCTGCTGCGCCGAGCCGCCGCCACGAGGTTTTCCGGCGCTTGACGAGCCTTGACGCCGCGCTGAGAAAGCCCACGGCGGCGGCGCAAGCCCTTCGCGCGGCTGGCGCGCCGCCGCGAAGCCGGTGCGGGACCCGCAGAAAGCGGGTGCCCGACGTCACCGACAGGGCGGCGATCGGCCCCGCAGCATCACCGCTGGAGTGGGGGCGGCCGCGGCCGGGCCGCGGAGGGAGAGCGAGATGAGCTGGATCGGACGCAGGTGGCTGTGCGCGGTGACGCTCGGAGCGGCGCTGGTGGGCGTGGCCTGCGGCGAGAAGGAGAGCGGGTTCGACGACGAGCACGGGCCGCTGGCGCCCACGGCGTCCACGCCCACCCCGACGCCGGCCCCGAGCGCCACGCCGTCGCCGGGCACGAGCCCGACCCCGGCTCCCAGCCCGACCCCGGCCCCCTCGGTCACGGTGGCCTACCAGCAGGACGTCAAACCCATCCTCGACCAGGACTGCACCAGCTGCCACGGAAGCCTGGGGAGCTACCAGGGCGTGATGGGACTGGTGCGTGCCGGCGACCCCTCCTGCCTGCTGGTGCGCGTCACCCAGCCGGGGGGCAGCATGTACGGTCACCTGAGCGGCGACCGGGCGGCGCGCTCCGACACGATTCGCCGCTGGGTCGTCGACAACGGCGCCGCGCAGACCCGCTGACGGGCTCCGGACCCTCAGCGCGGGACGGGGCCCCCGAGCGGAGCCGACGCGTCCGGGAGGCCGAAGGTGGCCGCCAGGAAGCGCCAGCCCTGCACGTCCCGCCGGGGCTCCGGCCCGCCCCCGCGCACGAGCGCCGCCGCGCGCTCGCGCTCGCCGGC
>JBDIBD010000423.1:0-4642 GCA_039812725.1 Vicinamibacteria bacterium
CAGCCTGCTGCAGGCGCAGCTCGCGGCGGGGCCCGCTGCCACCGCCACCGAGCGGGCTGCGGCGCTGTCGCAGCAGCTCCTGGCGCGCTGGGGCGTGGTCACGCGCGACGCCGTGCTGGCCGAGGAGGTCCCGGGCGGCTTCGCGGCGCTCTACCCGGTGCTGCGCGGGCTGGAGGAGAGCGGCCGCATCCGGCGGGGCTACTTCGTCTCCGGGCTGGGGGCCTCGCAGTTCGCGCAGCCGGCCGCGCTCGAGCGCCTGCGCGCGCTGCGCGAGGGGGCCGCGGGCGAGGAGGAGCTGCCGGCCGTGGCGCTTTCGGCCTGCGACCCGGCCCAGCCCTACGGCAGCCTGCTCCCGTGGCCGGACTGCGGCGCGCGCCTGTCGCGCAGCGCCGGGGCGGCCGTGGTGCTGGTCGACGGCCAGCTGACGGCCTTCCTGCCGCGCTCGGGGGAGCAGCTCGTCACGCTGCTGCCGGGCGACGAGCCCTCGCGCTCGCGGGCCGCGCGGGCCCTGGCGGGGGCGCTGCGCGAGTGGCTGCTGCGCGGCCGGCGCAGCGCGCTGCCGCACGAGAGCGTGGACGGCCTGCCGATCGCGAAGAGCCCCCTCGCCCCCTTCCTGCGGGACGCCGGCTTCGTCCCCTACGGTCCAGGCTTTCGCCTGCCGGCCCTGCCGGCCCCGCCGCAGGAGTAGACCTTCACGGGACGAGCGTGGTGCCCGCCCCGCCCTCCAGCGCGCGCTCGAGCTCGTCGGGGCAGGTGATCACCGCGCGCTGGCCACCGGACTCGACGAAGCGCAGGGCGGCCTCGATCTTGGGGCCCATGCTGCCGGCCCCGAAGTGGCCCTCGGCCAGGTAGCGCCGGGCCTCGGCAGCGGTCAGGCGCTCGAGCTCCAGCTGGTCGGGGCGTCCCCAGCGCAGGCAGACCCGCCGCACGCCGGTGGAGATGACCAGCGCCGCGGCCTGCAGCTCGCGGGCCAGCAGCGACGAGGCCAGGTCCTTGTCGATCACCGCTTCCACGCCGCGCAGGTCGCCCGCGGCGTCGCGGGTGACCGGGATGCCGCCGCCGCCCACCGCCACGACCACGAAGCCGGCCGCCACCAGCGTGCGGACGGCGTCGAGCTCCACGATGGCCAGCGGCTCGGGGCTGGCCACCAGCCGGCGCCAGCCCCGGCCGGCGTCCTCGCCCACCACCCAGCCGCCCCGGGCCGCGCGCGCGCGCGCGGTGGCCTCGTCCATGAACGAGCCGATGGGCTTGCTGGGGCGGGCGAAGGCCGGGCTCTGCGCGTCCACCTCGACCTGCGTGACCAGGGCCACGGCCCCGCGCCGCAGACCGCGCCGGCGGAACTCGTTCTCGAGCGACTGCTGCACCATGTAGCCGATGGCGCCCTGGGTGTCGGCGTCGCAGGAGTCGAGCGGCACGTCGTGCAGCTCGTGCCGGGCCAGCTCCGAGCGCCGCAGGATGAAGCCCACCTGGGGGCCGTTGCCGTGGGTCACCACCACGCGCCAGCCCGCCTGCACCAGGGCCGCCACGTGGCCGCAGGTCTCGCGCGTGAGGGCCCACTGGTCGGGGACGGTGCGGTGGGCCTCGTCGCGGATGAGGGAGTTGCCGCCGATGGCGAGCACGACCAGGCCGCGGTCTTCCATGCTGTGTCTCCTGCCCGACGACGGGGCCCACGCTAGCACAGCCCCGGGGGAGAATGCGGGCGTGAAGCGCGCACGGCGGAGAGCCGGCTAGTGCCGGAGGGCGACACGCTCTTTCGCGCCGCCCGCGCGCTGCAGGCGGCCCTGGCCGGCCAGCCGTTGTTGCGCTTCGAGTCGTCGCTGGTGGCGCTCGAGGCCGCGGCTCGCCGCCTGGCGCTGGTGGGCCGGGCCGTGGCCGGGGTCGAGGCCCGCGGCAAGCACCTGCTGGTGCGCTTCGAGGGCGGGGCCGTGCTGCACACGCACCTCGGCCTGCACGGCCGCTGGCGCGTGCTGCCGGCCGGGGCGGAAGTGCGGCCGGGCGGGCACGCCCGGGCGCTGCTCGTCACGCCGCGGGCCGTCGCGCTGTGCCTGGCCGCGCCGCGCGTGGAGCTGCTGGCGCCCGGGGCCGAGGCCCGCCACCCGGCGCTGCGCGCCCTGGGGCCCGACCTGCTGGCGGCCGAGCCCGACCTCGCCGCCGCGCTGTCGCGCCTGAAGCGCCTGGCGGCGGAGCCGATCGGCGTGGCCCTGCTCGACCAGCGCGCGGCGGCCGGGATCGGCAACGTCTACAAGTCCGAGGTCCTGTTCGCCTGCGGGATCGACCCGCGCCGCCCGGTGGCCGAGCTCCCGGACGACCAGCTGCGCCGCCTGCTGGAGACGGCCCGCCGCCTGCTGCAGCGCAACCTGGGCCCGGGCCTGCGCCGCACCACCTCGTCCTCGTCGGCCGAGCGGCTGTTCGTCTACCACCGTGGCGGCCAGCCCTGCCTGCGCTGCGGCGCCACGGTCGAGCGCATCGTCCAGGCCGGCCGCTCGACCTGGCTCTGCCCCGCCTGCCAGTCGCCAAGTCGAGCCGGCGGGCGCACAATGGGGGCGCCATGAGCGCTCCTGCCGAAGTCGGCGCCCGGGGCGTGCGCCGCGTCCTCATCATCACGCTCATCCTGAACCTGGCCGTCAGCGGCGCCAAGATCGTGATCGGCCACCTGTCGGGCAGCCTGGCCATGGTGGCCGACGGCTACCACAGCCTGGTGGACGGCTCGAACAACGTCATCGGGCTGATCGTGGCGGCCTTCGCCTGGGCCCCGCCCGACCACGGCCACCCCTACGGCCACCGCAAGTTCGAGACGGCCGCCACGCTGGCCATCGGCGGCGCGCTGCTGCTGCTGGCCTGGGACGTGTTCCAATCGGCCTTCCGCGGCGTTGGGAAGCTGCCGGAGATCGGCCTGCTCAACTGGCTGGTCATGCTGGCCACGCTGGGCGTGAACCTGTTCGTCTCGTGGTACGAGGCCCGCGAGGGACGGCGCCTGGGCAGCGACTACCTGGTGGCCGACGCGGCCCACACCCGGGCCGACCTGTTCGTGTCGCTGGGCGTGCTGGCGTCCTTCGTCGGGGCGCGCCTGGGCCTGGCCTGGGCCGACCCGGCCGTGGCGGTGGTCATCGCCGGGATCATCACCTTCCAGGCCCTGGTCATCCTGGTGGGCAGCTTCCACGTGCTGACCGACCGGGCGGCGATCCCCTCGGACCAGCTGCTGCCGCTGGTGCTGGAGGCCCGCGAGGTGCTGCGCTGCCCGTCGCTGCGCACGCGCGGCCGGGCCGATGCGGTCTACGTGGACCTGGTGGTCGAGGTGGACGGCGCGCTGACGCTGCGCGCGGCCCACGAGGTGGCCGACGGGATCGAGGCGCGCCTGCGCGCGGCGCGCCCGGAGATCGTCGACGTGGTGGTGCACCTGGAGCCGAGCCCGGGCGCCTGAGCCGGGCCCGCAGCGGCGGCTAGCGCTTCTCCCCGCCGCAGGCCTCGCACGGGCACAGGCCGCGCAGGAAGCGGAAGGTGTAGAGACCCGTGTCGTGGCCGTCCTGCCAGAGCGGCGAGAGGGCGTAGTTGCCCACCGGCTCCACCCGCGTGAGCTGCTGGCCGGAGAGGTCGAGATAGCGGGTGTCGGGCCGGTGCCCCTGGCAGGAGGCGCACGGGCACCAGCTGCGCAGGTAGTCGTAGCCGTAGCTCGAGACGTGGCCGTCGTCCCACGACACCGTCAGGCGGCGCGGGCCGGTCTCGTGGCGCACTTCGACCGGCTCGGGCGGCGGGGTCCAGCTCACGGGAACTCGAAGACGGCTTCCTGCGTCACCGTGCCGCCGCCCACCTGGTCGCGCGCCGTGAGCGACACCCGGTAGTTGCCGGGGGTGTTCTTGGGGTCCATGGTCAGCGTGGTGGAGAACGTGTAGGCCGACTCGACCGGGCCCTGGTAGCGCTCGATCTCGTCCTTCGAGAGGTTGGGCAGGCGGCCGCCGTCGGGGCCGTAGGTGGTCACGTCCTCGATCAGGTCGGCCGTGCCGCCGCGCCCCTGGAAGCCGCTGACCGTGAAGTCGATCGAGACCTTGATCGAGTCGCTCTCGCGGCGCTTGTTGAGGCTCGTGACCACGGCGGTCAGGCCGCCGCTGCCCGAGCCGGGCGTGCCGGAGTCGCTGCCGGTCGAGGGAGCCGTGGGGGCCTCGCCGCTCAGCAGCATCTCCTCGATCTTCCAGTCGCCGCCCTCCTTCTTGAGGCGGAAGACGGCCGAGACCTCGCTCTTGTCGGCGGCCACCAGCTTGCCCTCGAGCGTGGCCACGTCGTTGTCGACCTTGCGGCTCATGAAGCTGGCGTCGGCGTTCTGGCCGAGCACGGGGGTCGCGGCCACGATGGCCGCGAACTGGGCCTGCGAGACCTTGGCCTGGTAGGCGGAGCCGAAGCGCGCGTAGGCCGCGTCGGTGCGGCCGGCCTTGGCGTCGGACAGCATGGCCTGGACCGCCTGCGCGGCCGGCTGGGTGCTGATGAAGGCCATGCCGAAGATGCCCAGGAAGCCGAGCACCCCCAGCAGCAGGCAGCCGCAGCAGCCGGCCAGCACCCACACCAGCGGCCCCTTGCCCTTCTTCGGGGCGGGCGGCGCCGCCATCGGCGGCGCGGGCGAGGCCGCGCGGGGCGGGGCGGGCGGACGCGG
>JBDIBD010000424.1:0-4641 GCA_039812725.1 Vicinamibacteria bacterium
GGCTTCTCGGCCAGCCAGCGCTCGGCCGCCCACAGGCCGCCCGCGTAGCCCGTGGCCAGCCCGCGGCACTCGCGCCGCAGGCGCTCGCGCACGCGCGGCTCGGGGTGGTCCTTCAGGCGCTTGAAGCCGCGCAGCAGCGTGCGCGCGATGCGCAGCACGCTGGGCCCGTTGACCTCGAAGTCGCGCTCGAAGGCGCGCCGCAGCAGCCCGGTCTCCGCGCCCGCCGGCAGGTGCGGGTGGACGTAGTTGAAGCGCAGCTGGCCGTGCGTGTCGGCCGGCGGCACGTCCTCGCGCAGCGTCCCGGCCTGCGCGTGCTGCTGGTAGAGCGGCGTGCCCGGGATGGGCGTGTAGAGCATGAACTGGTGGAACTCGGTGTCGTGCGCCACGGCGTGCTCGATGGCCGGGCCGACGTTCTCGAGGGTGTGCTCGGGCAGGCCCACGATGGTGGAGCCCAGCACGCGGATGCCCAGCCCCTGCAGCCGGAGCACCAGCGCGCGCGTGTCGGCCCCGCGCAGCTTGTCGTAGGCGCTGCCCTGGCCCTCGAGGCCGATCCACAGCCAGGTCACGCCCAGCCCGATCAGCTCCTCGTCGGAGTACAGCCGCAGCGTGTTGGCCGAGCTGAAGACCAGCAGCGACCAGCTCTTGCCGCCGGCCCGCATGTGCCCGAGCAGGTCGAGCGCGCGCCGGCGCTGCAGCAGGAAGTTCTCGTCCATGACGAAGAACGAGCGCACTCCCAGGGCCCGCTCCAGGCCGCACATGACCCCGTAGAGCTCCTCGCCCGTGCGGTAGAAGTCGACGTGCCGGCCCTTGCCCCCGAACATGGCCGAGGTCGAGCAGAAGTCGCAGCCCATCGGGCAGCCGACCGAGGGGATCAGGGTGGCGGCCGTCTCGCCGCGCCCCTCGGGCAGGCGCAGGCCCATGGTGCGGGCCTCGATGGCCGAGACGATCAGCGGGTGGCGGACGGGGGCCTGCTCGTCCTGGCCCAGGAAGCGCCGGAACCAGGCCACGCCCTCGCCGCGCACCACGTGGTCGGCGTCCAGGTGCTGCGCGACGTCGGGGACGTTGGCCACGTGGCCGCCCACCACGACGGTGGCCCGGGGCTGCAGCTCGCGCACCAGGGCGCACATGCGCGCCACCTTGGCCAGGTTGGGCAGGATGCCGCTGATGCCCACCACGTCGTACTCCCGGGTGCGCAGCTCCCGCACGAAGCGCTCGAGGGTGGGGAAGTCGAGCAGCGTGCAGGGCGCCTCCAGGTTGGCCTGGATCAGCATCAGGCCCCACGAGCGGTGGAACATGCGCAGCGAGAAGACGTCCTGGGCCCGCGTGACCTGGTTGTGGTAGAGCTCCATCGGGTTGATGGCGCGGCTGCCGTCCTCGTCGTCGCGGGCGTAGGGGCCGAAGACGCTGGTGAGGAGCACGCGCGCGGCCGTGCCCTTGGGGTGGCGGGGCTCCGGGTGTCGTTGCATGCCCCCAAGCTAGTCCCGGGCCGCCGCGGCGTCTGTCACAGTTCCGTCACCGTCACAGTTGCGCAACGACGCGGCCCAGGCGCGCTGGAGCGCTTGTCCTTGCGGCCCCGGGGCGGCGGCGAGATACTGCCGGCATGCCCAGCATCACCTTCCTCGGCGCCGCCAAGACGGTCACCGGATCGCAGTACCTGGTCGAGTCGGGCCACGCGCGCGTGATGGTCGACTGCGGCATGTTCCAGGGCGAGAAGGCCCTGCGCCTGCGCAACTGGGCCCAGCCGGACTACGAGCCCGCCCGGGTCGAGGCGCTGCTGCTGACCCACACGCACCTCGACCACATCGGGCGCGTGCCGCGCCTGGTCAAGCAGGGCTTCCAGGGCCCGATCTACTGCACCCCGCCCACCCTCGAGCTGGCGGAGATCCTGCTCAAGGACGCCGCCCACCTGCAGGAAGAGGACGCCGAGTACCTGAACCGCAAGGGCCTCAGCAAGCACGCCCCGGCCCTACCGCTGTTCGACGCCGCCGACGTCGAGGCCTGCCTGCCGCGCTTCCGGGCCGTGCCGCTGGGGCAGGAGGTCGAGGTGGGCGAGGGCTTCCGCTTCTCGTACCAGGACGCCGGCCACCTGCTCGGGGCCGCCTCGATCGACCTGCGCGCGCGGGAGTCCGGGCGCGAGACCCGCATCCTGTTCAGCGGCGACGTGGGGCGCTACGACACCGTGCTGACCAAGGACCCCGCCCCGGCCCTCGACGCCGACTACCTGGTGATCGAGAGCACCTACGGCAACCGCCAGCACGCCAAGGTGGCGGTCGAGGACCAGCTCGAGCGCGTGATCAAGCAGACCTTCGCCCGCGGCGGCGTGCTGCTCATCCCGGCCTTCGCGGTGGGCCGGGCCCAGCAGATGATCTTCCTGATGGACAAGCTGGTCTCCGAGGGGCGCCTGCGGCCGTTCCCGATCCACCTCGACAGCCCCATGGCCATCGACGCCACGCGCATCTACTCCCAGTTCCCCGACGCGCACCGCGTCAGCCTGAACGGGATCGGCGGCCGCAGCCTGCTGTACGGCAAGTGGGTCCAGCTGCACCGCACGCGCCAGGAGTCCGAGAAGCTCAACGATCTGCGCGGCCCGGCCGTGATCATCTCCTCCTCCGGGATGCTGGCCGGGGGCCGCATCCTGCACCACTGCCGCGTGCGCCTGCCGCACGCCGAGAACACCCTGCTCATCACCGGCTACCAGGCCGCCACCACGCTGGGACGGGCCCTGCTCGACGGGGCCAAGAGCGTGCGCATCCACAAGGGCGAGGTGCCGGTGCTGGCCCAGGTGACCGACCTCAAGGGCCTCTCCGGCCACGCCGACGCCGGCGAGCTGATGCGCTGGCTGGCCGGCGTGAGGTCGGCCCGCGGCGTGTTCGTGACCCACGGCGAGCCCGACGCCGCGGAGGCCCTGGCCGCGCGCCTGCGCCAGGAGCGCGGCCTGCGGGCCCACGTGCCCGACTGGGACGAGACGGTCGAGCTGGGTTAGCCCCCCGGGCACCCAAGCGCTAGGGTGCCGCTCCCGCCGGAGGTACAATCGGTGGGATTGCGACAAGGGGGCTGGGCTTGACTCTGAAGGACCGCACGACGTTCCTGACCACGCCGGAGCAGGTGGACGGCTTCCTGAAGGCGCACCCCGACTGCGTCCTGTTCAAGGCCGGCACCTGCCACAAGAGCAACGAGACCTTCGTCCACGTGCAGGCCCACCTCGAGCCGCGCGCGGACCTGCCCCTCGGCATCGTGCGGGTGGTCGAGTGCCGGCCGGCCAGTAACCACGTGGCGGCCCTGACCGGCATCACCCACGAGTCGCCCCAGGTCATCCTGTTCCGCGGCGGGCGCGCGGTCTTCGACCGCGACAACTGGGACATCACCCCGGAAGCCCTGGCCGAGGGGCTGCAGTCGCACTTCGCCACGCTGGCGCGCTGAGCGCGCGAGAGGTCCAGGCCGGGCCCCGCGCCCGACGGAGGGAGTCGTGAACGAGAACGTGCTGGTCGTCAACGAGAAGAACTTCGAGGCCGAGGTGCTGCGCTCCGAGCAGCCCGTGCTGGTCGACTTCTGGGCCGAGTGGTGCGCCCCCTGCCGCCACCTGGCGCCCACCATCGACGCGCTGGCGCTGCAGTACGCCGGCCGCGTCAAGGTGGCCAAGCTGGACGTGGACTCGGCCCCCGACCTGGCCGGCCGCTACGGCATCCAGTCGATCCCGACCCTGCTGCTGTTCCGCGGCGGCGTGGTGGCCGAGCAGCGCGTGGGCCTGATGCCGAAGGACGAGCTGGCGCGCCTGCTGGACGTCTACGCCACCGCCCCCGCGCGCTGAGGGCCGGGCCGGGGCGGATGCTATGATCCGGGGTCTCCCCAACCGGCCCCGGAACCCATGCTGAAGCGCCTCGGCAAGTACGAGATCGTCGAGAAGATCGGCCAGGGGGCCATGGGCGAGGTGTTCCGCGCCCACGACCCGGTGCTGGGGCGCGACGTGGCGGTCAAGACCATGGCCGCCGCGATCGGGGCCGACAGCGAGCAGCGCTCCCGTTTCCAGCGCGAGGCCCAGTCGGCCGGCCGGCTGAACCACCCGAACATCATCACGGTCTACGACTTCGGCGAGGAGCAGGGGCAGGTCTACATCGCCATGGAGCTGCTCGAGGGCGAGGACCTCAAGGACCTCGTCGCGCGCGGCCCGGCCTTCTCGCTGCAGCGCACGCTCGACGTGATGGACCAGCTCTGCGAGGGGCTGGCCTTCGCCCACGCCAAGGGCGTGGTGCACCGGGACCTCAAGCCGGCCAACGTGCACGTCCTGCGGAACGGCCAGGTCAAGCTCATGGACTTCGGCCTGGCCCGGCTGAGCTCCTCCGACATGACCCGGGCCGGCATGATCATGGGGACGCCCAACTACATGTCCCCGGAGCAGGTGCGCGGCGAGAAGGCCAGCACGCGCTCCGACGTCTTCTCGCTGGGCGTGGTCTTCTACGAGCTGCTGGCGGGGCGGCGGGCCTTCGACGCGGACTCGCTGCACGCGGTGCTGTTCCAGGTCATGCAGGCCGAGCCGCCCGACCTGGGCAGCCTGCGCTCCGACCTGCCCGCGCCGCTGCTCGCGGTCGTGCGGCGGGCCATGCACAAGGACGCCGCCCAGCGCTACGCCGACGCCGCCGAGAT
>JBDIBD010000425.1:0-4626 GCA_039812725.1 Vicinamibacteria bacterium
CTCGACGGCCAGGCGCTCGTCGAGCAGCGGCCGCGTGCGGAGCGGGTGCCAGGTGGCGGTCCCCGCGATCAGCAGCAGCCCGGCCGCGAGCAGCCAGGTGGCGTGCCCCTGGCGGCGCGGGCGCGCCTGCGGGTCCAGCAGCGAGGTCGTGCTCGGGGCCAGCGTCATGAAGGGGGCGCGGGAGCGGCCTGGCGTGGCCGCCCTCGAACTGGCCGCAGTCTAGCCCAATCGCCCAGCCCGGCGTTGACTCGTCTGGCCCGGGGGGCTAGGGTTGAAGCTGGCCGCGAAACGGCCGGTCGAGGTGGCGATGTTGAAGAGGCTGGTGACGCCCGCCCTCGTGGCGGCCGCGGCGGCGGTGGCTCTCGTGCCGCTCTACGGGAACCCCCGCACGGCGCCCGTGACCCACGCCGAGTGGGGTCGGCTGCTCCTGCGCGGACTCCAGCTCGACGAGGCTCTGCCCGCGGGCGCGCCGGTCTCGCTGGTCTTCTCGGCCCTCTCCTGGAAGAGCAGCCTGGCGCAGCCGGCCGACCGCTACCAGGCGGCCGACGGCTTCGAGCTGATGCCGCCGGACTCCGAGGGGCGCCGGCCGCTGCGCGCGCTGGCCGACCCGGCCGAGGCCAGCTACGTGCTGGCCGTGGCGCGCGGCGGCGACTACCGCGTGCGCCTGCGCGCCACCGGCAGCGCGGGCACCAGCGCCAAGGTCGAGCTGCTGCGCCTGGAGGAGACCCAGCCCACCGAGAGCTACACGGTGCGGCTGCCGACGGCCCCGGGCTGGGTCGAGGCCGGGATCGGCCACCTCGACCCCGGTGGCTGGACGGCGCGCCTGGAGCTGCCGGCCGGCACTTCGCTGGAGATGATCGAGGTGGCCCCGCCCTGCCTGAGCCCGATCGAGCCGCTGGGCGGCTGGGTCACGGCGGCGCTGACCTCCGACGTGGACCTGGCCGTGACCCTGCTGCGGGCCAGCGACCTCGAGAGCGAGCTGCCCTCCGTCGAGGACCCGCTGGAGATCCCGGCCGGCCGCTTCCGCAGCCTCGACGCCTCGGTCTCCGCGGGCAGCTCGGCCGACGCCTTCCGGATGCAGGCCGGGCCCGACGGCCTGCAGGCCGTGGTCTCGGTGGACGTCCCCGAGGCCGGGCTCTACTCGGTCTCGGCCTTCGGCCTGCGCGGCGCGGGCCACAGCTGGAGCGCCGACGGCTGCCGCAAGGCCATCGTGTGCGGCGCGCGCCAGGCCGAGGACCAGCCGCAGTGGCAGCGCCTGACCACGGCCGAGTTCTCCCCCGGCCACCACGTCTTCACGGTGATGCTGGGCCCGGGCGCCACCATCGAGCGGCTCAAGCTGGAGCGCAAGCGCCAGGGCGGCGAGGACTACGTGGCCACCCTGAAGCGGCTGGGCTTCGACCCCGGCCCCGAGGGCCCGGTCACGCGCCCCAAGGCCTACGACGCCATGGACTGGCTGAGGCGGCAGCGCGACCAGTCGCGCCTGACCCAGGACTGCCCGACCTTGTGGGAGCGGCCCACGGTGCGCCTGGCCGACAGCGGGGTCGGCGGCGGCGAAACCGGCGGCCCGAGCGTGGTCCCGCCGATCGTGCCGCCGATCGTGCCGCCCGTGACCCCGCCGGTCACGCCGCCCGTGGTCCCGCCCCAGCCGCCGGGCAGCGCCGACCAGCCGTAGCCCGGCCGGTCAGTCGTTGACGCTGAGGTAGGTGTAGCCCTCGAGGGCTTCCTCGTAGCGGCGCATGAAGCGCCCCGACTCGGCCATGGTCAGGCGCTTCTCGCGCAGCGCGCTCTCGACCGCGCGGCGCACGCGCGCCACCAGGTCGTCCTTGCTGTACTCCACGTAGGAGAGCACCTCAGCCACCGAGTCGCCCTCGACCACGTCGTCCACGCGGTAGTCGTCGCCGTCCAGCTTGACGTGCACCGCGTCGGTGTCGCCGAACAGGTTGTGCAGGTCGCCCAGGATCTCCTGGTAGGCGCCCACCAGGAAGGCCCCGATGTAGTAGGGCTCGCCGTTCTTGGGGTGCAGCTCCAGGAAGTGCTTGACGTCGCGCAGGTCGATGAACTCGTCCATCTTCCCGTCCGAGTCGCAGGTCAGGTCGGCCAGCACCCCGCGGCGTGTGGGCATCTTGTTGAGCTTGTGGATCGGCACGGTCGGGAAGAGCTGGCGCACGGCCCAGTGGTCGGGCATCGACTGGAACAGCGAGAAGTTGCAGTAGTAGGTGTCGGTCAGCTGCTTCTCGAGGCCTTCGAGCTCGTCGGGGACGTAGGGCAGGTCGCGCACGATCTTGAGGATCTTCTCGCAGCAGGCCCAGAACAGCTGCTCGACCCGCGCCCGGGCCTTGAGGTCGAGGATGCCCAGGTTGAAGGCCGTGATGGCCTCCTCCTTGAGCTGCAGCGCGTCGTGGTAGGCCTCCTGGAAGTTCTTGCGCGAGATCCCCTGGTAGGCCTCGTAGAGCTGCACGATCAGCGGGTGCTCGTCGCCCTGCAGGCTCTCGGGCACCTGGCCCACCAGGATCTCGTTGGTGCCCAGCACGTTGAAGACCAGCACGGAGTGGTGGGCCACCAGCGCCCGGCCCGACTCGGTGACGATGTCGGGGTGCGGCACGCCGCGCGCGTTGCAGGCCTCGGCCACCTGGCTGACGATGTCGGCCGCGTACTCCCCGAGGGTGTAGTTGACCGAGGAGTGGAAGTTGGTCTGGCTGCCGTCGTAGTCGACGCCCAGGCCGCCGCCGCAGTCCAGGTAGCGCATGTGCGCGCCCATGGCGAAGAGCTCGACGTAGATGCGGCTGGCCTCGCGCAGCGCGTCCTTGATGGCGCGGATGGCGGTGATCTGCGAGCCGATGTGGAAGTGCAGCAGCTGCAGGCAGTCGAGCATCCCCTCTGCCCGCAGCCGGTCCACCGCGGCCACGATCTCGGCCGAGGTCAGCCCGAACTTGGAGCGGTCCCCGGTGGACTCGACCCACTTGCCGGCGCCCTTGGTGGTGAGGCGCGCGCGCACGCCCACCGCCGGCCGGATCTCGAGGTCGCGGGCGGCCTGCAGGATGGTCTCCAGCTCGCCCAGGCGGTCGATGGTGATGATCACGCGCCGGCCCAGCTTCTGGGCCAGGAGCGCGGTCTCGATGAAGCCGCGGTCCTTGTAGCCGTTGCACAGGATCAACGCCTCGGGGTTCTCCTGCAGCGCCAGGGCCACCAGCAGCTCGGGCTTGGAGCCGGCCTCGATGCCCAGGTTGAAGGGCCGGCCGTAGGCCACCAGCTCCTCGACGATGTGGCGCTGCTGGTTGACCTTGATCGGGTAGACGCCGCGGTAGGCGCCCTTGTAGTCGTTCTCGGCGATGGCCTGCTGGAAGGCGCCGCACAGCTGCTCGACGCGCGTCTTCAGGATGTCGGAGAAGCGGATCAGCACGGGCATGTTGATGCCGCGCTCGATCAGGTCGTCGACCAGCTCCTTGAGGTCGATCGGCGTCGAGCCCGGGCCGCCGGGAGTGACCTCGACGTTGCCGGCCTCGTTGATGCTGAAGAACCCCCGTCCCCAGCCGTTGACGTTGTACAGCTCGAGGGAGTCCTTGATCGTCCAGGCCCGCAGCTCGGTTTGCAACTCGGTCGACACCTCCCGCGCAGCAGGCGCGCGGCGCGCATTGTAGCGCGGCGCGCCGGCCTGTCCAGGGAAAATCGGCGGGGCTAGGGCTTCCCGGCGCGCTTCAGCTCGTCCTCGATCACCTCGACGAAGTCCTCCAGCGGGCGGGCTCCCAGCAGCATGCGGCCGTTGACGAAGAAGGTCGGCGTGGACGAGACGCCCAGATCCTGGCCTTCCTTCAGCGAGGACTCGACCTGCTCGCGGTAGCGCCCGGTCGAGAGGCAGGTCCCGAAGGCCGGCAGGTCCAGCCGCAGGGCCTCGGCCCGCCGGCGCAGGTCGGCGGCCTGCATGTCGCCCGGCTCGACCATCAGGCTGTGGCGGTACTCGAAGAAGCGTCCCTGCTCGCCCGCGCAGTGGGCCGCCTCGGACGCGGCGCGGGCCTGGGGGTGGCTCTCGAGCGGGTAGTCGCGGTGCACCAGCTTGACCCGGCCGGCGTAGCGCTTGAGCAGCGCCTGCACGTTCTCCTCGGCCCGCTGGCAGTAGGGGCACTGGTAGTCGGCGTACTCGACCACCACCACCGGCGCGTCGGCCGGGCCGCTGGTCGGCGCGGAGGCGGGCAGGCTCAGGCTGAAGCGCGGCGGCTCGAGCAGCAGCCTCACGCCGGCCTTCTCCGACAGCCCCGCCAGGTACTCGTCCTTCCGCTGCCGGCGCTGGCGCTCCGCCAGGAACGACTCGATCTCGTGCCGCACCTCGGCCAGGCTGCGGCCCCCCAGCCGGCCCTTGTAGTCCTCGTAGAAGGCCGCCACCGCCTGCGGGCTGGGCGGCTTCAGGCCGGCCTCGACCTCCTGGGCCAGCAGCTGCTCGACGCTCAGGCCGCGCGAGCGGGCCTCGCGCTGGAGCAGGCGCTCCTCCGTCATCTTCTTCAGCTTGTCGCGGCGCAGGTCGTACTCCTGCTGGCGGATCTGCAGCAGCGGGCCGCGCAGCTCGGCGTCGAGCTCGGCCGCCGTGACGCGCTCGTCGCCCAGCTGGGCCACGACGGGCGAGGGGGCCGCGCT
>JBDIBD010000426.1:0-4610 GCA_039812725.1 Vicinamibacteria bacterium
GGCCTGCGCGTCAGCGCCGACGTGTCGCCCCACCACCTGGTGCTGACCGACGAGGCCGTGCGCGCCACCGGCTACGACAGCGCCGCCAAGGTGCGCCCGCCGCTGCGCGCCGAGGCCGAGCGCCAGGCCGTGCTGGCGGCCCTGCGCGACGGCACGATCGCGGCCGTGGCCAGCGGCCACACGCCCGTGACGGTGGACGAGAAGCGCTGCGAGTTCGACGCGGCCAGCTTCGGCCTCTCGGCCCTCGAGACGGCGGTGGCGGTCTGCCTCGACCGCCTGGTGCGGCCGGGGCTGCTCGACCTGGCCACGCTGGTCGCGCGCTTCTCGCTGGGGCCCGCGCGGGCCTTCGGCCTGCCGGGCGGGAGCCTCGAGCCCGGGTCCCCGGCCGACGTGACCGTGCTGGACCTGGAGCGCAAGCGCGCGGTCGAGCCGGCCCGCTTCGCCAGCCTGGGTCGCAGCACGCCCTTCGCCGGCTGGAGCCTGCGGGGCTGGCCGGTGCTGACGCTCGTGGGCGGCAAGGTGGCCCACCGCGCCGAGCGATGAACGGATGAACCCGGCCGCCGCCGGAGCCGTCGAGGCCTGGCACGCCCTGTTGCGCCGCGACGAGGGCCAGGCCCGCGACCAGGCGGCCTGGCTCGAGCAGGCCTTCGCCGACCGCGGCGTGACCTTCGACGGGCAGCCCATGCGCACCTTCCTGCGCCCGCACCTGGTGGCGCGCGAGGACTGGCGGCGCCTGCGCGGGGCGGGCGTGCGCCTGCTGGAGCTGGGGGCGCGCGTGGCGCGGGTCGCCTTCGGCGGCGACGTGCAGCGGTTGTGCGACTGGCTCGGCACGCCGGCGGCCGAGGCCCGCTGGGTGCGGCTCGACCCGGGCCCGCCCGACGTGCTCTGGTCGCGCCTGGACGCCTTCGTGACTCCCGCCGGCCCGCGCTTCGTCGAGATCAACAGCGACGCGCCGGCCGGCTTCGGCTACGGCGACCGCATGTCGGAGGTCTTCTGCCGGCTGGCGCCCTTCCAGCAGCTGGCCCCGCTGCACGGCCTCGACTACCAGCCCTCCGCCCCGGGCCTCGTGGCGGCCGTGCTCGAGGCCGTGCGCGCCCCGCGCCCCGCGCGCCCGCGCGTGGCGATCGTGGACTGGGCCGAGGTGCGCACGCGCCCCGACCAGGAGATCCTGCGCCAGGAGTTCGAGCGCGCCGGGGCCGAGGCCCTGCTGCTCGACCCGCGCGAGCTGAGCCTTTCGGGGGAGCGCCTGGCCTGCCCGGCCGGGCCGGTCGACGTGGTCTTCCGCCGCCTGGTGCTCTCGGAGGCCGTCGGCCGCGAGGACGACGCGCGCGCGCTGCTGCAGGCCTACGAGCGCGGGCTGGTGCCGGTGGTCAACTCCTTCCGCTGCCGGCTGTCGGAGGACAAGGCCTTCTTCGCGCTCCTGACCGACGAGGCCTTCGCCCCGTTGATGAGCGCCGACGAGCGCGTCTTCGTGGAGGCGGTGGTGCCCTGGACGCGGCGGCTCGAGGAGCGTCGCACCCTGCACCGCGGCCGCGAGGTCGACCTGCTGCCGTGGGCGGCGCGCGAGCGCGAGCGGCTGGTGCTCAAGCCCAGCCATTCCTACGGCGGGCACTCGGTCCACGTCGGGTGGGAGACGTCGCCCGCGGAATGGGAGCGGGCCCTCGACGCGGCGCTCGGCGCCCCGTGGGTGCTGCAGGAGCGGGTCGAGATCCCCGAGGAGCCCTTCCCGGTGCTCGACGGACGGGGGCTGCGCTTCGAGCCGTTCAAGGTCAACGCCAACCCGTTCTACGTGGCCGGGCGCGAGGTCGGCGCGGTGACGCGCGGCTCGCGCAGCGCGGTCATCAACGTCAGCGCGGGCGGCGGCAGCGTGCCGACGTTCGTGGTCGGCTAGCAGCCGGTCCCGGCCAGCTCCCGCAGCAGCAGCGTCACGCGCGCAGGGGCGAACGGCTTGCGCAGGTAGGCCTGCGCGCCCCGGCCCAGGGCCTTGACCCAGCCCTGCTCCTCGTCCTCGGTGGACATCACGGCCACCGGCAGCTGGCGCGTGCGCGGCTCGGCCCGCAGGCGCGCGAGCACCTGCCAGCCGTCCATGTCGGGCATGCGCACGTCGAGCAGCACCGCGTCGGGCAGCGCGCCGTCCAGCAGCCGCAGGGCGGCCGGCCCCTCGTCGGCCGTCTCGACGTCGAAGCCCTCGTTCTCCAGCACCATCTGCAGCATCTCGACGATCACGTCGCTGTCGTCGACCACCAGGACTCTCGGCTCGCGCATGATGACCTTCGCGCTCCCTTCAGGGTCTTAGACGCCGGAAGCACGCCGACGTGACGTGAGGATCCTCACGAGCCCTCCGGGCCTGGCTCCTAAACTGCTGAGGAGTATCGAGATCGGAGGCTACATGGAGATCTTTCGGCCCACGTTGTGGGCCACCAGGCCGTGCGCCAGGGTGATCCCGGCCCGCAGCGAGGCGGCCGCGTGCATGGCCTCGCCCAGGTGCGGCAGGGTCAGCCCCTGCTCCAGGGCCTGCCGGGTGTAGCTGTCGATGCAGTAGGGGCACTGGGAGGCCTGGGCCACGGCGAAGCCGATCAGCACCTTCTCGCGCTTGCTCAGCAGCCCCGGCTCGAAGGCGGCCGAGTAGTACTGCATGAACTTCGCCCACAGCTCGGGGGCGTGCTGCTCGAGGTCGCCGAAGTGGGCCAGGTCCTGGTCGTCGAAGTAGGCGGTCATCGCTCCTCCGTGGTCCGGTCGCGTGGCCCGGGACTGTACCAGACGGGCCCGCCCGCCGGCCGCCGATGGGGTAGACTCCCGGCCGCATGAGTCACCCGGACGGGCCTGCCAACCGGCTGGCGGGCGAGTCGAGCCCCTACCTGCTGCTCCACGCCAAGAACCCCGTCGACTGGTACCCCTGGGGCGAGGAGGCCTTCGCCCGCGCGCGCCGCGAGGACAAGCCCATCTTCCTCTCGGTGGGCTACTCGACCTGCTACTGGTGCCACGTCATGGAGCGCGAGTCGTTCTCGGACCCCGACCTGGCCGCGCTGCTCAACGAGAGCTTCGTGAGCGTCAAGCTCGACCGCGAGGAGCGCCCCGACCTGGACGAGATCTACATGCTGGCCACCCAGCTGCTGACCCAGCAAGGGGGCTGGCCCAACTCGGTCTTCCTGACCCACGACCTCGAGCCGTTCTACGCGGGCACGTACTTCCCGCCGGAGGACCGCTGGGGGCGGCCGGGCTTCCCGCGCCTGCTGCGGGTCATCCGCGAGGCCTGGAAGGACAGCCGCCAGGAGCTGGTCGACCAGGCCCGCGGCCTCGCCGCCGCCATCCGCCGCCACCTCTCCGACGCCCCCGGCGGCGGCAGCCTGCCCGAGCCGGGCGTGGCGGAGGCGGTGCAGCTGGCCCTGGCACGGCGGTTCGACGCCCAGTGGGGCGGCTTCGGCGGCGCGCCCAAGTTCCCGTCGCCGGCCAACCTGTTCTTCCTGCTCGACCGCGCCGGCCACGACCGCGAGGCCAGGAACATGCTCGAGGTGACGCTCGACCGCATGGCCCGCGGCGGCCTCATGGACCAGCTGGCGGGTGGCTTCCACCGCTACTCGACCGACGAGCAGTGGCTGGTGCCGCACTTCGAGAAGATGCTGTACGACAACGCCACCTTGGGCCGGCTCTACGCCGAGGCCGGCGCGCGCTTCGGGCGGGCCGACTTCGGGCGAGTGGCGCGCCAGACCTTCGACTTCGTGCTGGCCGAGCTGACCGGGCCGCAGGGGGCCTTCCACTCGGCCATCGACGCCGAGACCGGGGGGCACGAGGGGGCCTACTACGTCTGGTCGGGCGAGGAGCTGGAGCGCGAGCTCGACCCCGCCGCCCGCGAGCTGCTGGGCGCGGTCTACGGCTTCGAGGGCCGGCCGACCTTCGAGGGGCGCGAGCACGTGCTGCACCTGCCACGGCCGTGGGACGATCAGGCCGCCCGCCTGGGGCTGGGCGAGGCCGAGCTGCGGCGGCGGGTCGAGCCGGGCCGCCTGGCGCTCTTGGCGGCGCGCTCGCGCCGGGAGCGCCCGCTCACCGACGACAAGGTGCTGGCCGACTGGAACGGGCTGACGATCGCCGGCCTGGCCGTCGCGGGACAGCGCCTGGGGGAGCCGCGCTACGTCGCGGCGGCCCGCCGCGCGGCCGACTTCGTGCTGACCGAGCTGCGCGACGCCTCGGGCGAGCTGCTGCACGCCTGGCGCGCGGGGCGGGCCCACGTGGCCGCCATGCTCGACGACTACGCTTTCCTCGTGCACGGGCTGCTGGCCCTCGAGGCCTCGGCCGGCGAGGCGCGCTGGCTGGAAGAGGCCCGGCGCCTGGCGCGCGAGCAGGACGAGGCCCTGTGGGATCCGCGCGGCGGCTGGTTCCAGGCCGCCCCGCACCCGCACCTGCTGGTGCGCTCGAAGGCCGCCACGGACGGGGCCCTGCCGGCGGGCAACGGCGTGGCCGTGCTCAACCTGCTGGAGCTGGCCGAGCGCACGGGCGAGGTCAGCTACCGGCAGCAGGCCGAGCAGGCCCTGCGCGGCCTGGGCGGCGCGCTGGAGCAGCTGCCGCTCGCGCACGTGACCCTGGCTCGCGCCGTCGCGCGCCTGGGGCCGGCC
>JBDIBD010000427.1:0-4602 GCA_039812725.1 Vicinamibacteria bacterium
GATCGGGCCCGGCGCGGTGCTGGGCGTGCTGGGCAGCGGCCAGCTCGGCCGCATGCTGGCCCTCGAGGCCCGCCGGCTGGGCTACCGCGTGCACGTCTTCTCGCCGGAGGCCGACTCGCCCGCCGGCCAGGTGGCCGACCGCGAGGCGGTGGCGCCCTACGACGACGCGGACGCGGTGCGGCGCTTCGCCCGCGAGGTCGACGTGGTGACCTTCGAGTTCGAGAACGTCCCGGCCGCCAGCGCGGCCGCGGCGGCCGAGCACGCGCCCGTGCGCCCCGACGGGGCCGTGCTGCACGTGACCCAGCAGCGCCTGCGCGAGAAGTCCTTCCTGCGCGGGCGCGGCCTGCCTGTGCCGGACTTCGAGCGCGTGACCTCCGCGGCGGAGGTCGCGTCGGCGCTGGCCCGGATCGGCTGTCCGGCCGTGCTCAAGAGCGCCGCCTTCGGCTACGACGGCAAGGGCCAGGCCCGCCTCGACCACGCCTCGCAGGCGGAGGCGGCCTTCGCCGCTGCCGGCGGCGGCGAGTGCATCCTCGAGGCCTTCGTCCCATTCGAGCGCGAGCTGTCGGTCGTGGCCGCACGCGGCCTCGACGGCGGCTTCGCCCACTACGGCGCGGTGGAGAACCGCCATGCCCGCCACATCCTCGACCTGACCGTGGCCCCCGCGCCGCTGCCGCCGCGGGTCGCGGCCGAGGCGATCGAGCTGGCGCAGGCCGTGCTGGAGGCCCTCGACGTGGTGGGCGTGCTGTGCGTCGAGCTGTTCCTGGCCCCGGGCGGGCGGCTGCTGATCAACGAGCTGGCGCCACGGCCCCACAACTCGGGCCACTTCACGCTCGACGCCTGCCTGACCAGCCAGTTCGAGCAACAGCTGCGGGCGGTCTGCGGCCTGCCCCTGGGCTCCACCCAGCAGCTGCGCCCGGCCGCCATGGCCAACCTGCTGGGCGACCTCTGGGACGGCGGCGAGCCCGACTGGCCCGCGGCCCTGGCCCTGCCGGGCGTGCGCCTGAACCTGTACGGCAAGGCCCAGCCCCGCCCCGGCCGCAAGATGGGCCACTTGACGGCCCTGGCGGACACGGCCGACGAAGCGGGGCGCCTCGCGCTGGCCGCGCGCGCCGCCCTGACGAGGCCCTACAGCCCGAAGTAGTTGCGGATGCGGCTCAGCAGGTGCTGCTGGTGGTCGCCGGCCTGGCCTTCGCCCGTGAAGCGCTGGGTGGCCTCGCCCTCGGCCTGCGAGAGCGCGTCGCGACGCGCGGCCAGGATCGACGAGATGTCGACGGTGATGCGCGGGTTGGCCACCACGATCTGCTGGAAGCCAGTCTTGTCGATCGTGAACAGGTCCACGTCGGTGCGGGCCGTGACGCTGGCGCTGCGGGCCTCGCCGGTCAGGAGCGCCATCTCGCCGAAGAACTGGCCGTCGCCCAGCTGGGCCAGCACGCGCCGCCGCCCGCCCAGCGACTTGCTGACCTCGACCGTGCCGCGGTCGACGATGCAGAAGCTGTCGCCCGGCTCGCCCTCGCCCAGGATGCGCTCGCCCGCGGCGTAGTGCTGGTGACGGAAGTTGCGCAGGGCGGTGCGCAGCTCGTCCTCGGACAGGGGCCGGAACAGGTCCACCGAGCGCAGCACCTGCTCGAGCCGCTCCTGCGCGGTCTCCTCCACCGCCGCGGAGGCCTGGGCCTGGTGCAGGTGCACGGTGCGGACCGGGAAGGGGATCTCGATGCCGTGGCGCCGGAAGTGGTACCAGATCAGCCGATAGGTCTCGCTCTCGGCCCGCCGCCAGTCGTCGTAGGCGCGCACCCAGTAGCGCACCTCGTACTCCATGGCCGAGTCGCGGTAGCCGACCAGGCGCACGCTGGCGGCCGGCTCGGCGGCCACCTCCGGGACCTGCTGCAGCACCTCGGCCAGCACGGCCATGACCTTGTTGGGCGGCACGGCGTAGCTCACACCCACCTGCACGACACGCGAGTGCGGGCCGGCCGGCTGCGAGTAGCTCACCACCGTCCGGCGGGCGACCTCGTTGTTGGGGATCGTGACCCCGTCGCCGCCCCAGGTGCGCAGGCGCACGGCCCGCCACGAGATCTGCTCGACGCGCCCCTCGGTGTCGGCCACGCGCACCCAGTCGCCCACCTTGAAGGGGCCGTCGGTGTGCAGCGAGATGCCGGCGAACAGGTTGCCGAGCGTGTCCTGGAGCGCCAGGCCGACCACCGCTCCGACCACCGCCGAGGTGGCCAGGAAGGGCGTCAGTTCGATGCCGAAGAAGCGGTGGGCCACGAAGCCGATGCCGATGCCGTAGAGCAGCACCGAGACCACGCTCTCGAGCAGGGCCGGCGGGCGCTCGCCGCGTCCACGCCGGAACAGCTCCTCGAAGACCAGCACCACCCCGCGCACCGTGAGCACCAGCAGCGGCAGCAGCAGGAGCAGCCAGAACCAGGGCAGGCGCTTCTCGAGGGCCGCGCCGCCCAGGCCGCCCGCGGCCAGCAGCAGCGCCAGCAGCGCCAGCGCCGGCAGCAGCGCCTTGAGGCGCGGTCGGCGGCGGGCCAGGCGGGCGAAGGCCAGCAGGCCGGCGGCCAGCAGCGGCAGCAGCAGCGCGGGGTGCAGCGCCAGCGTCTCGCTCAAGGCAGGGTCCGGCGCGTCGACAGCAGCTCACGCACCTCGTGCGCCGCCAGCACCAGGTTGACCAGTCCCAGCCCGCTGACCGCGCCGCGGGCGTAGGGGCTGAGCACGGCGGCGCGCAGGCCCGGGAAGGGCTGCAGCAGGGCGTTGGCCTCCCACAGCGGCGTCCACGGGGCAGCCACCAGGATGACCCCCACCACCACGGAGCTGAGGATCGAGAGCACCAGCGCGAACGGGCCCATGCCGTGCTCCGGCGAGGCGGGGGCGGTCACGCGGGCGTCGGCGAGGTCAGGACCGCGCCCCGGCCGCGCGCAAGGCGCGCAGCCGCTCGCCCACGTCGCGGAACTGGGGGTCCTGGCCGTGCAGGTCGATCAGGATGCCCACGGCCCGGTTCAGGTCGCCGTCGGCCTCGTAGGCCGAAGCCAGGTCGTAGCGCAGGCCGAGGTACTCCTCCTCGCTGCGTCCGGGGGCCTCGAGGCCCTTCTCGAACCACTTGACGGCCAGCTTGGGCAGGCCCTTCTCGAGGAAGCAGATGCCCAGCATGCTGCTGCACTCCAGCAGCCGGCCGGCGTCCTTGGCCGCCAGCTGGAACTCGGCGATCGCTTCGTCCACCAGCCCCATCTCCTTGTAGGCGATGCCCAGGTTGTAGCGGGTGTCGTAGTCCTCCTGTCCCAGCTGCTTGTCGACGCCCTTCTTGAACTCGCGGAAGATGTCGGCCAGCCCGGCCTCGCCCAGGCTGTCCGAGACGGCCTGGGCCGGCGGCTCCTCCACGGCGGCGAAGGCCGAGAAGAGCTCGGCGCCGAGATCGAGGCCGGGCTCCCCGGCCGGCGCCGGCTCGGCCAGCATGGCGTCGAGGTCGCCGCTCCCGGCCGGCTGGGGCTCGGAACCGAACGGGAGCGCCCCGACCGGCTCTTCGCCGGCGAGGCGCAGGTCGAGCCCGCCCAGGGGCTCCTCCGGGACTTCGACCGGCGCCCCCCCGAGGCCCGCCAGCTCGTCTGCGGGCAGCGCGGCCGGCAGCTCGTCGCCGAGGCCCGGCAGGTCGAGGCCCGCGAAGGCCTCCGTGCGCTCCTGCTCCGCGGCAGCCTCCTCCGGAAGCTCGAGGCCGGGGAGCTCCACCGTCGCGGCGGCCTCCGGCCCGGGCAGCTCCGGAAGGTCGAGGCCCGGCAGCTCGACCTCCTCCTCCTCGGGGACCGCGCCGGCCACGGGCAGGTCCAGCCCCGGGAACTCGTCCTGGGTCAGCGCGCCGAGCGGTGACGAGGGCGGGGCGGCCCCTGCGAGGGCGTCCATCTCCAGCCCGGGGAAGTCGGGCGCAGGGGCAGGCTCGGCGTCCAGGCCCGGGAACTCGATCTCGGACCCGGTCTCGAGAGCCAGGCCGGGGAACTCCTCTTCAACGCTCGCGAGCGCCGGGGCCGGCGCTCGGTCCAGGCCGAGCTCCTGGGCCCGAGCCTGCACGAGCGGGTGGTCGGCGTGGCGTTCCTGCAGGTCGCGCAGCACCTGGCGGGCGTCCTCGACGAAGCCCAGCGCGCTGTATTCCTCGACCTCCGCCAGCCCCCGCCTCAGGTCGGCCGGCAGGTCCTCGGCGGCCGCGACGGGAGCCGGCGCCGGCTCGGCCACCAGCGGCCGGGCCAGCGGCTCCTCGTCCTCGACGAAGTGCGCCGGCAGCTCCTCCTCGGCCTCCGCCTGCGCGCCGCCGAAGACGTCCCCGAGGTCCTCCTCGAGCGCCGTCTCCCCTCCGGCCGGAGACGGCGGGATCTGGATCTCCTCCTCCTCCTGGCCGCCGGGCGGGAAGAAGATCGGCGCCTCCTCGGCCTCCTCGGTCTCGGGGAAGTGCGTCAGCACCTCCTCCTCCTCGGCCACTTCCTCGGCCACCTCGACCGGGAAGGCCAGCTCCTCCTCCTCGGACTCGCTGACCTCGACCTGGAGCTCCTCCTCCGCTTCCTCGGGCTGGGCCAGGACGGGCATCGGCGGCAGGGCCGCGGCGGACGGGGCGGCGGG
>JBDIBD010000428.1:0-4574 GCA_039812725.1 Vicinamibacteria bacterium
TGGCCGTCCTCGCGCTGGCCTGGCCCGCCGGGGGCGCCGCCCGCGCGCTGGCCCTGGCCCTGGCGCTGCTGCTGGCCGCGCAGCAGCTGGCCTGCGCCCTGCCGATGATCGAGCTGGGGCGCCGCCTGGACTTCGCCGCGCGGCCCTGGCCGGCCGAGGTGGCGCGGCGCTTCGGCCTGCTGCACGGCGGCTACTCGCTGCTCGAGCTGGCCAAGCTGGTGCTGCTGGCGGGGCTGGCCTGGGCGGCTCGGCGCTGACGCATGGGAGCGCGGGGCGCGGCCCCGCCGGCTCGTCGAGGGCTTCAGGGGGAGAATCGTCGTCTGGACAAGATTGAGGAGAGCTCGATGATCAAGCACATGGCAATCCTGGCCCTGGCCGCCGTGGCGCCCCTGGCGCTGGCGCAGGGTAGCGACCGCGGCAACGCCACCCTGGCGGTGGGCGGCAAGAGCTTCGCCGTGGAGTACGGCCGCCCGAGCCTCAAGGGGCGCGACATGCTGGGCCAGGCCAAGGTCGGCGACGAGTGGCGCATGGGCAGCAATGCCGCGACCACCTGGAAGGGCGACGCCGACGTGGCCTTCGGCGCGGTCAACGTGGCCAAGGGCGAGTACCAGCTGAAGGCCCGCCGCGACGGCGAGGACAAGTGGACCCTGCTCTTCAAGCAGGACGGCAAGACCGTGGCCGAGGTGCCGCTGGCCATGGGCGTCGTCAAGGAGAGCGTCGAGACGCTGACGCTGGCCCTGCGCGAGGCCAAGGGCGGCGGCGAGTTCGAGATGACCTGGGGCACCACGTCCCTGAAGGCCGCCTTCAAGCTGCGCTAGCCGTTCCGGGGCGCGCGGCCCGGCCGCGCGCCCCGGCGCCCACGGGGAGCACGGCCATGCCCACCACCTTCGCCCACGTCAACATCGTCGCCAGCGACTGGCGCCTGCTCTCGCGCTTCTACCAGGACGTCTTCGGCTGCCAGCCGCTGCCGCCGGTGCGCGAGCTCTCGGGCGCGCGGCTCGAGGCCGGCACGGGCGTGCCGGGGGCCGCGCTCGAGGGCGAGCACCTGCGGCTGCCCGGCCATGGCCCGGGCGGCCCCACGCTCGAGATCTTCTCGTACAGCCGCATGCTGGAGAAGCCCATGGTGGTGGCCAACCGGCGCGGGCTGGCCCACGTCGCCTTCCAGGTCGACGACGTGGCCGCCACGCTCGAGCGCCTGCTCTCGCGCGGCGGCCGCAGCCTGGGCTCGATCGCGCGCCTGGAGGTGCCCGGCCGCGGCAGCGTGACGTTCGTCTACGCGCGCGACCCCGAGGACAACATCGTCGAGCTGCAGTCCTGGTCGAGCGGGCCGGCCTGACGGCCTAGCCCCGCCACGCCAGCCAGGCCGCCGAGAGCAGGAGCGTGGCCAGGGTGACCGGCACGCCCACCCGGGCGTGCTCGCGCCAGCCGATGCGCAGGCCGCACAGGCCGGCCTGCTCCACCACGATGATGTTGGCGATGCTGCCCACGATCAGCAGGTTGCCGGCCAGCGTGCTGGCCAGCGCCAGGATCGGGCCGGCCAGCGGGTGCGTGGCGTGCGGCAGCAGCAGCATCACGGCCGGCACGTTCGAGACCAGGTTGGAGAGCAGCACCGTGCCCGGGAACAGCCAGCCCGGCCGGGCCAGGTCGATCCCCGCGGCGCGCAGCCCCTCGGCCGCCTGGCCGGCCAGGCCGGCCCGCGCGAAGGCGGCGTTGACCACGAACAGGCCCACGAACAGCACCAGCAGGTGCCAGTCGACCAGCCCCAGCACGTCGCGCGAGGCGGTGCGGCGGCTGGTCAGCAGCACCGCCGCGGCCGACAGCGCCAGCACCTCGCGCGGCACGGGCGCGAACAGGAAGCCCCCCACCAGCAGCGCCAGCAGCAGCAGGCCCTTGGTGGACTGCCAGCGGTCGAGCTCGGGCGCGGGCACGTCGGGGACGCTGGCCTGGCCCTCCCAGCTCCCGCGCGCCGAGGCCCGCAGCACGGCCCACACGACCAGAAGCCCCAGGCCCGCCGGGACCGCGGCCTGGCCCAGGTAGCCGGCGAAGGACAGGCGCAGCGACTGGCCGATGAGCATGTTCTGGGGGTTGCCGATGAGCGTGGCGGCCGAGCCCACGTTGGCGGCGCAGGCCAGGGCCAGCAGGAACGGCAGCGGCCGGAGCCCGCGCCGCGCGCAGCCCTCGTAGAGCAGCGGCGCCATCGCCAGGCAGACGATGTCGTTGGCCAGCACGGCCGAGAGCAGTCCGGCCAGGAGCACCACCGCCAGCAGCAGGCCCGGCGGGCCGAGCGGGGCCGAGACCAGGCGCCGCGTGAGCCAGGTGTAGAAGCCCCCCAGCCGCAGTTGGGCGGAGACCACCATCAGGCCGAACAACAGCGCCAGGGTCGGCACGTCCACGGCCTGCCAGGCCTGCTCCGGCGTGAGTCGCCCGGCCGCCACCAGCGCCAGCGCGCCCAGCAGGGCCACGCCCGTGCGGTCGAGCGCCAGCCCCGGGATCTCGCCCAGCAGCATGCCCAGATAGACGGTCGCGAAGACGGCCAGCACCAGCCAGTCCACGGCGCCAGACGATAGCACCGACCTTTCCTCCCGGGGCCGGCCACAGGACGTAGAATCCCCGCGGAGGCGCCATGGAGTTCGGCATCGTCGGGCTGGAGCTGGCCGGCAAGACCACGCTCTTCTCGTTGCTCACCGGCCACGCCCCGGCCGCGGCCGGCGGCAAGCGCGAGACGCACGTCGGCATCGCCCAGGTGCCCGACCCGCGCCTCGACCGCCTGACCGCCCTTTACAAGCCCAAGAAGCACACCCCCGCCACGGTGCGCTTCGTGGACGTGCCCGGCATCGCGCGCGGCGGCGGCCAGGGGCTCAACCTGCCCGAGCTGCGCACCATGGACGGGCTGGCCGCGGTGGTGCGCGGCTTCGCCTCGGAGGCGGTGCCGCACCCCGAGGGCGAGGTGGACCCGGCCCGCGACCTGGAGCTGCTCGAGACCGAGCTGCTGATGGCCGACCACACGGTGGTCACCAACCGGCTCGAGCGCCTGGGCAAGGAGCTGGCCCGGCGCAAGGACGCCGCCCAGCTGCTGGAGCACGGGGCCCTCGAGAAGTGCCGCGCGGCCCTCGACACCGGCCAGCCGCTGCGCGAGGTCGGGCTGTCCGAGGACGAGCGCCGCGCGCTGAAGGGCTTCACCTTCTTCACCCTCAAGCCGATGCTGGTGGTGCTGAACGTCGGCGAGGAGGCCGCCTCCGACCTGCCGGCGGCCCTGGCCCGCTCGGGCCTGCAGCGCTGGGAGGGCCGGGCCCAGACGCGCGTCTGCGCCGTCTGTGCGCCGCTCGAGCAGGAGGTCGGGCGGCTGGAGCCCGCCGACCAGGCCGCCTTCCTGGCCGAGCTGGGCCTGCCGAACCGGGCCCTCGACCGCGTGCTGCAGGCCGCCTACGAGCTGCTCGGCCTGATCTCGTTCCTGACGGCCGGCGAGGACGAGTGCCGGGCCTGGTCGATCAGGGCCGGCACCCACGCGGCCCGCGCCGCGGGGGCCATCCACAGCGACATCGAGCGCGGCTTCATCCGGGCCGAGGTGGTCCCCTGGCAGGAGCTGGTCGAGGCCGGCTCGATCGCGGCCTGCCGCACGCGCGCCTCGTTGCGCCTCGAGGGCAAGGACTACGTGGTCCAGGATGGGGACGTGATCAACTTCCGCTTCAACGTCTAGTCGCCCAACCGCCCGGCGACGGGCCTATCATTCCAGCCACATGCCGTTGGAGCTGCCGACGTTCGCGCTCGTGACCGGCGGGCTGGCCCTGGCCGCGCGCCTGGCCTGGGGCCCCCTGCCGCCCGTGGCCGGGCAGCCCCTGCCCCCGGGGCTCGCGCGCGGCGTCCTGCTGGCGCTGCCGGCCTGGGTGCTGATCGACGCCGCCCTGCTCTTCCTCGTGCCCCACGCCCCGGGCACGCGCACGACGGCCAACGACGCGCTCTTCTTCGTGATCGACGTGGTGGGCACCTGGAGCGCCCTGCGGGCCTCGCGCAGCGCCGCGCTCCAGCCCGACTCGCGCCGCGGCTGGCGCCTGCTGGCCTGCGGGGTGCTGCTGCTCGGGGTCGGCGACACGGTCGGGACGTACCTCAACGCGGTCGGCAGCGCCAACCTGGCCGCCACGCGCCTCCCGTACGGGGCGTCCTACCTGATGCTCCTGGCCGGCCTGCTGCGCCTCCCCGCCCAGCGCTCGGCCTCGGAGCTGCTCGAGTTCTGGCTCGACGCGGCCACCGTGGGGCTGGCGGGCGGGCTGGTGATCTCGCACGTGCGCCCGCCGGCCACCGGCCCCGAGGGCGCCAGCGCGGCCTACTTCGTGGCCGACCTGGTGCTGCTGGTCGCCGCCCTGGCGGCCCTCGTCGGCCCGCGCGAGGGCGCCCTGCGCCGGCCGGTGGGGCTCTTCTCGGGCGGCCTGCTCGCCATGGCGGGCGCCGACCTGTTCCGCACCTTCGTCCCCGGCCTGACCGTGGTCGCCGCCTGGCCCGACAGCCTGGCCATGCTGGCCATGGCCCTCATGACCGCGGGCGGGCTGGCCCAGGCCGCCGCCGCGCCCGAGGGCGAC
>JBDIBD010000429.1:0-4539 GCA_039812725.1 Vicinamibacteria bacterium
GGCCACGACGCACCGGGCGCCCGCCTGCAGCTGCCCTCCTCCGGCCTGGCCGAGGACATCCTGCGCTCGGTCGAGCTGCCCGCCGCCCCGGTCCCGGAGGCGCCCGTCCCGGCCGAGCCGGCCGCCGGCGCCGCGCGCAGCCACACGCTCTCGTTCTTCGGCGGCTCGCTGCGCGAGGAGCAGGAGGCGGTCGAGGCCTCCGAGCACCTGGTGACCTTCCTGCTGGCCGACGAGGAGTACGGGGTCGACGTGAAGCTGGTGCAGGAGATCATCCGCGTCGCGGCCATCACGCCCGTGCCGCGCGCCCCGGAGTTCATCCGGGGCGTGATCAACCTGCGTGGCCGCATCATCCCGGTGGTGGACCTGCGCCGCAAGCTCGGGCTGGGGGACGTGGACGAGTCCTCGCGCCGCGCCCGCGTGGTGGTGGTGCGCCTGCGCGACCGGCTGATCGGAGTGCTGGTGGACGGAGCCTCGCAGGTGCTCAAGGTGCCCGTCTCCGTGGTGGAGGCCGCTCCGGAGGAGGTGCTGTCGATCTCGCACACCTTCATCCGCGGAGTTGCCAAACTGGAGAAAAGGCTCATCATCCTGATCGCGCTCCAGGACATCCTGGTGCCGGAGCTGCGCGCCGCCGGGGCCGAGGCCTGAGGGTGCGGCGCGCGAAGGGGGGGGACGTGATGCGAAGGTGGCTGGCGCCGGTGCTCGCGCTGCTCGTGCCCGTGACCTGCCCGGCGGCCGAGGTGGCCGTCCTCAAGAGCTCCGAGACGCCGGCCTGGCGGCCCGCCATCGAGGCTCTCAAGCGCGGAGCCGCGGCCCACACCTTGACCGAGTACGACCTCAAGGGCGACCGGGCCGAGGCCCTGCGCGTGCTGGCCGAGCTCAAGCCGCGCTCGCCCCTGGTGGTGGCCCTGGGCCCGCTGGCGGCCCAGGTGGCGCGCGAGGCGGCCCCGGAGCTGCCGCTGGTCTTCTGCATGATCCAGGACCCGGCCCAGCTGGGGCTGCTGAACGTCCCGAACGTGTCCGGGGTGGCCTTCTCGATCCCGATCATGAACCAGCTGGCGGCCTTCCGCACCGTGAACCCGCGCGGCGTGCGGGTGGGGGTGATCTACGGCTCGGAGCCGGTGGCCAAGCTGGTGGCCGAGGCCCAGTCGAGGGCGCGCGTGCTGCGGCTCAACATCGTCGAGCGCCGCGTGGCCTCCGACAAGGAGGTGCCGGAGGCCCTGCGCGGCCTGCTCAAGGGCTCCGAGGCCGTCGACGCCCTGTGGCTGCCGCCCGACCCGCTGCTGCTGGGAGACGAGGCCCGGCGCTTCATCCTGGCCGAGACCCTCAAGGCCGGCAAGCCCGTCTACGCCTTCGCGCCGGCGCTGGTGGCCGAGGGCGCGCTGGTCAGCAACAGCCCCGACCTGGTCTCGGTGGGCGACCAGGCCGCCGAGCTGGTGGGCCGCATGCTGGGCGGCGACCGCACGGCCGCGCTGATGGTGCCGCGCGGCGAGCTGGTGATCAACAAGAAGTCGGCCGAGCGCCTCAAGCTGGAGATCCCGGCGGACGCCCTGGCGCAGGCCAAGACCTACTAGGAGGCTGAGCCGGCCGGCGGGTGGCCGGCGCGGCGGGAGGGACGAGATGGGCCTGAGCTTCGCATCCATCCGCACGCGCCTGGTGTTGCTGGTGGCGGGCGTGGCGCTGCTGGTCGGCGGCGTCTCGGGCCTGTTCCAGCTGCGCACCAGCGGCCAGCTGCTCGAGCAGCAGCTGGACAAGCGCGGCCGCTACATCGCCGCCAACCTGGCCTACAACTCCAAGTACGGCGTGCTGACCGAGGACAAGCCGCTGCTCAACCAGACCCTCGAGGGCGCGGTGGGGACCGACGGCGACAACGACGTCATCGGCGCCGTCGTGCGCGACGCCTCCGGGGCCGTGCTGGCCCAGCGCGGCGCCACCATCAAGGACCTGCCCCCCAAGCCGGCCACGGCCCCCGAGCACGTCGACGGCCAGGCCGAGCGCTCGCCGGTCAAGGGCGAGAAGCTGGTCGAGGAGGTGTTCCTCTTCCGGGCCCCGGTGCTGGCCGAGTCGAGCGGCTCGAGCAGCATGGCGGCCGAGCTGGGGCTGGCGGGCGCGGCCCCGGTCAGCTCCCAGCCCGAGCTCAAGGGCGGCGTCGAGGTGGCCATCTCCAAGACCGAGCTGCACGCGCAGCAGCGCCGGCTGCTGCTGCTGACCACCCTGATCGCCTTCGCGCTGGTGGCCGGCGGCGGGGCGGTCGGCTACGCCCTGGTGGGGCGCTGGCTCAAGCCCCTGCAGCGCATGGTCGGCGTCGCGGCCGCGGTCGCCAAGGGCGACCTGACCCAGAACATCGACCTCTCCAGCAGCGACGAGATCGGCACGCTGGCGGCCAGCTTCAACGAGATGGTCGAGAACCTGCGGCGCATCGTCGACAACATCCAGGAAGCCTCCGTCCAGGTGGCCAGCTCGGCCGGCGAGATCTCGGCCAACGCGCGGCTGATCACCGACGGCGCCCAGGCCCAGGCCCAGGCGGCCGAGGAGACCTCGACCTCGATGGAGGAGATGGCGGCCTCGATCCAGACCGTGGCCGGCAACGCCCAGAGCCTGGCCACCTACGTCGAGGAGACCAGCAGCTCGATCAGCGAGATGGGCAGCTCGATCGAGCAGGTGGCCAAGTCCAGCTCGACGCTGGCCCAGGTGGTGGGCGAGGCCTCGGCCACGATCGAGCAGATGACCGCCTCCACCGACCAGATGGCCCGCAACCTGGAGGGGCTGGCCGAGACCGTCACCGAGACCTCCGTCACGATCGAGCAGATGACCTCCTCGATCGAGGCCGTGGCCCGCAACGCCGAGGTGCTCAACCAGGCCTCGGGGCGCGCCAGCCAGGTGGTCTCCGAGATGGCCGGCTCGGTCAACGAGGTGGCCAAGATCGCCGAGGAGGCCGACCGCATCAGCCGCAAGGCCAACGACGACGCCCGCACCGGCGACCAGGCCGTGGGCACCACCGTCGAGGGCATGAAGCGCCTGTCGGAGACCATGGAGAACACCGCCCGGGTGATCACCAACCTGGGCCGGCGCTCGCAGGAGATCGGCAAGATCCTGGAGGTCATCGAGGAGATCGCCGACCAGACCAACCTGCTGGCCCTGAACGCCGCCATCGAGGCCGCCCGGGCCGGCGAGGCCGGGCGCGGCTTCGCGGTGGTGGCCGACGAGGTGCGCAAGCTGGCCGAGCGCTCGGTGGAGGCCACCAAGGAGATCGGCGAGGTGGTGCGCCAGGTGCAGCAGGAGACCACCGACGCGGTCGACACCGCCAAGTCGGGCGCCGGCGAGGCCAAGGAGGGCATCCAGCTGGCCGACCAGGCCGGCCTGGCCCTGCGCCGCATCATGGAGTCGGTCAGCCGCTCCAGCTCCCTGATGGCCGAGATCGCCGGCTCGACCGGGCGCCAGTCGCGGGCCTCGGCCGAGGTGCTGCGCACGGTGGCCGACATGAACGCCGCCACCGAGCAGGTCACCACGGCGGTGCGCGAGCAGGCCGCCGGCAGCCAGCAGATCCGCCAGGCCATGGAGGCCATCAACAAGGTCACCGGCCAGGTGGCCTACTCGACCCGCGAGCAGTCGGCCGGCGGACGGCAGATCGTCGAGGCGGTCGAGAACATGAACCGCATCGCCGCCCAGGTCAACATCGCCACCAAGGAGCAGGCCAGCGGCGGCCGGCAGATCGTCGACGCGGTCGACAACATGAACCGCATGACCCAGCAGGTCTCGTACGCCACGGCCGAGCAGAAGCGCGGCGGCGAGCTGGTGGTCAAGGCGGTCGAGAACATCTCGGACATCGCGCGCTCGAACCTGGGGACGGTCGAGGAGATGTCCAAGGCCACGGCCAACCTGGCCCAGCAGGCCGAGAACCTGGCCAAGCTGATCGCTGTCTTCCGCGCGAAGTAGCCGGGGCGCATGACGCTCGACCTGCAGGCCGCCCTCGAGACCCTGCGCAGCGGCGAGGAACAGGCCCGGCGCGAGACCGTGCAGCGGCTGGGCCAGGCGGCCGCGCAGCCGGAGGTCGTGCCGCTGCTGCTGCTGGCCGTGGCCGACGACTCCTGGCCCGTGCGCCAGGCCGCGGTCGAGACCCTGGCGGCCCTGCCCCCGCCGCTCCTGCTGCCGGCCCTCGAGCGCGCCCTGCGCGACGACGAGAACGCCGGCCTGCGCAACGCCTCGATGGAGATCTACGTGCGCCTGGGCGGGGTGGCGGTCGAGCCCCTGCTGGGGCTGCTGCGCGACCCCGACGAGGAGGTGCGCAACTTCTCGGCCGTGATGCTGGGCAGCCTGAAGGACGCGCGCGCGGTCGAGCCGCTCATGGCGGCCCTGGCCGACGGCGACGTGAACGTGCGCCACGCCGCCGCGGCCAGCCTGGGGCAGCTCGGCAGCCCGCGGGCCGTGCCGGCCCTGATCCAGGCCCTGGCCGACGAGCCCTGGCTGCAGTACCCGGCCATCGGGGCCCTGGGCGAGATCGGCGACCCGCGCGCGGCCCCGGCCCTGCTGCCGCTGCTCGAC
>JBDIBD010000430.1:0-4537 GCA_039812725.1 Vicinamibacteria bacterium
TTCCCGACGCCCACGCGACGCCCGGCGACCCGCGCCGGCTGGGCCTGCACGTGCTCGAGCTGCGCCTGGTCCCCGCCCCGGCCCCGCGCTCGGCAGCCCCCGCGCCCCTGGAACCTGTTAAGCTCCCTGACCGGAGTGAGTGAACCCACGCAACCGTCAGGAGCGCCCCCGGCCGGGAGCCGCTCCTGGATCGTGGCCCCAGGCACCGCCGGCACCCCGGTGCCGCGCTCGTGGCGCACCTGGCTGATCGGCCGGCCGCTGGCCACCGCCGACGCCCCCCACGAGGCCGTCGGCAAGACCGTCGGCCTGGCCGTGTTCGCCTCCGACGCGCTCTCGTCCACCGCCTACGCCACCCAGGAGATCCTGGTCATCCTGGCGGCGGCCGGAACGCTGGCCTTCGCCTGGTCGCTGCCGATCGCCCTCGCCATCGTGCTGCTGCTGGCCATCGTGACGGCCTCCTACGAGCAGACCATCCACGCCTACCCCGGCGGTGGCGGCGCCTACATCGTGGCCCGCGACAACCTGGGCGATCTGCCCGCGCAGGTGGCGGGGGCAGCCCTGCTGACCGACTACGTGCTGACGGTCAGCGTCTCGGTCTCCTCGGGCATGGCCCAGGTGGTCTCGGCCTTCCCCGGGCTCTACGAGCACCGCGTGGCCCTGGCCGTGGCCCTGGTGCTGCTGGTCATGGTCGTCAACCTGCGCGGCGTGCGCGAGGCCGGGGCGGTCTTCGCCGTGCCGAGCTACTTCTTCCTCGCGGCGATGGCGGTCACCGTGGCCGTGGGCCTGGCGCGCCACGCCCTGGGGCAGCTGGGCCAGGTGGCCGACCCGCCGCCGCTCTTCGCCCACGGCGAGGGCCAGGCCGTGACGCTCTTCCTGCTGCTGCACGCCTTCTCCAGCGGCACCACGGCGCTCACCGGGGTCGAGGCCATCTCGAACGGCATCACCGCCTTCAAGGAGCCGCGCAGCCGCAACGCGGGCATCACGCTGCTGTGGATGTCGTCGATCCTCGGGACGCTCTTCCTGGCGATCACGTACCTGGCCCACGTGGTGGGCGCGCTGCCCTCGGAGAGCGAGACGGTCATCTCCCAGCTGGCGCGCACGGTCTACGGCGGCCAGGGCTGGCCGTACCTGGCCACCATCGCCGCCACCACGCTGATCCTGGTGATGGCCGCCAACACCGCCTACGCCGGCTTCCCGCGGCTGTCGGCGCTGCAGGCCGCCGACGGCTTCCTGCCGCGCCAGCTCACGTACCGCGGCAGCCGGCTGGTGTTCTCGCGCGGCATCGTCGTGCTGGCCGGCATGAGCTCGCTGCTGATCTGGGTCTTCGACGCCAGCGTGACCCACCTGATCCCGCTCTACGCCATCGGCGTGTTCCTGTCCTTCACGCTCTCCCAGGCCGGCATGACGCGGCGCTGGTGGAAGGCCGGCCGGCTGGCCCCGGGACAGCAGGCTCGCGAGAAGGCCTCGGTGCTCTCCCACGACCCGCGCTGGGCCCTGAAGATGGCCCTGAACGGCCTGGGGGCGCTGCTGACCGCGGGCGTGACGCTGGTCTTCGCGGTGACCAAGTTCCGCGACGGGGCCTGGGTGGTGGTGCTGGTCATCCCCGCCCTGGTGGCCTTCTTCGCGGCCATCCACGCCCACTACCGCGAGGCCGCCGGCCAGCTCTCCCTGGAGCGCTACGGCGCCCCGGCCGCCACGCCGCGCCACCGCGTGATCCTGCCCATCAGCGGCGTGCACCGCGGCACCCTCGAGGCCCTGCGCTATGCGCGCCTGCTCTCCGACGACGTCACGGCGGTGCACGTGGCCCTCGAGGAGGAGAAGACCACGCTGCTGCACGAGAAGTGGCGGCACTGGGGCGAGGGCGTGCGGCTGGTGACCCTGCCCTCGCCCTACCGCCTGCTGCTCGAGCCGCTGCTCGACTACGTCACCGCCATCGCCGACCGCCGCCAGCCGAACGAGACCATCACGATCGTGGTGCCCCAGTTCGTGCCCCGCCGCGCCTGGCACAACCTGCTGCACGCCCAGACGGCCTACATCCTGCGCCTGGCGCTGCTGTTCCGGCCCGGCATCGTGATCACCAGCGTCCCCTACCAGCTGCGCTGGGCCGGGGAGGAGGAGCCATGAACGTCGTGATCGTGGGCTGCGGGCGCATGGGCTCGACCCTGGCCTTCAAGCTGCACCAGGCCGGCCACGCCGTCACGGTGGTGGACTCCAACGGCCCCTCCTTCAGAAACCTGCACCCCGAGTTCCGCGGGCGCACGGTGGAGGGCGAGGTGCTGGCCGAGGACACGCTGCGGCGGGCGGCGGTGGACCAGGCCGACGGGCTGGCGGCCGTGACCAACTCCGACTCGGTCAACGCGGTCGTGGCGCACGTGGCGCGGGTGGTCTTCCGCGTGCCCAAGGTGGTGGTGCGCAACTACGACCCGCGCTGGCTGGCCCTGCACGAGGCCTTCGGCCACGAGGTGGTGAGCTCCACCGGCTGGGGCGCCTCGCAGGTCGAGGACCTGCTCACGGCGGGAGGCCGCTGATGTTCGTGCTCATCGCCGGCGGCGGACTGACGGCCTCGGAGCTGGCCCGCTCGCTCTTGGCCCAGGGCCACCAGGTGCACGTGGTGGACTGGCGCCGCGAGGTGCTGGCCCGGCTGCACCGCGAGCTGCCCACCGAGGCCGTCTTCGAGGGCAGCCCCAACGACCCCTGGGTGCTGGAGCGGGCCGGCATCACGACCGCCCAGGTGCTGGCGGCCTGCCTGCCCTCGGACGCCGAGAACCTGGCGCTGTGCTTCGTGGCCCGCCAGCGCTACGCGGTGCCGCGCACCATCGCCTGCATCAACGACCCGCGCAGCGCCTGGCTGTTCGACGCCCGCTTCCACGTGGACGTGGCCCTCAACCAGGCCGAGATCCTGGCCAGCCTGATCGGCCAGGAGATGTCGCTGGGCGACATGGTCACGCTGCTCAAGCTCAAGCGCGGGCGCTACTCGCTGGTCAGCGAGCCCGTGGCGGCCGGGGCGCGCGCGGTGGGGGTGGCCCTCAAGGACCTGGCGCTGCCCCCGGACTGCGTCATCGCCGCCATCCTGCGCAAGGGCGACCTGGTCATCCCGCGCGGCAAGACCGCCTTCGAGCCGGGCGACGAGGTGCTGGCCATCGTCGACGCCGAGGCCGCGGCCGACCTGGCGCGGCTGTTCGAGGCGGTCCCCGCCGCGCCGCGGAGCGAGCCGGGCTAGACTGTCGGGATGCCGCCGGCCCGGGTCGTGCTCTACAACCCGCGCGCCGTCTTCCACACCATGCCGCTGGCGCTGGTGGCCCTCGGCTCGGCCCTCGACCGCCGGCGCTTCGAGCCCGTGATCGTCGACGGCCGGCTCGAGCGGGACCCCGTGGCCCGGCTGGTGGCGGAGGGGCGCGGGGCGTTGGCCCTCGGGGTCGGCGTCCTGACCGGCGCGCCCCTGGGCGACGCGCTGGCCGTGACGCGCGCCGTCAAGCGCGCGCTGCCGGGGCTGCGGGTGGTCTGGGGCGGCTGGCACCCGTCCCTTTTCCCGCGCGAGTGCCTGCAGCAGGAGCCGGCCGTCGACGCCGTGGTGGTGGGACAGGGCGAAGAGACCCTGGCCGAGCTGCTGGTGCGCTGGCAGGAGGGGCAGCCCACGGACGGCCTGGCCGGGGCCGCCTGGCGTGCCGGCGGCGAGGCCGTGCTCGGGCCGCCCCGGGCCGTGCGCGACCTGGCCTGCCTGCCCGCGCACGACTACGACCTGATCCCGGTCGAGCGCTACTTCGCCGCCAAGCGGCGCCGCCAGCTCGACTACGTCTCGTCCCTGGGCTGCCGCTTCCGCTGCGCGTTCTGCGCCGACCCCACCGTCTACCGGCGCGCCTGGAGCGGGCTCCCGCCGGAGCGCATCGCCGACGAGACGTCCGCCCTCTGGCGGCGCCACGCCATCGAGGAGCTGGCCTTCCAGGACGAGACCTTCTTCACCCAGCCGGCGCGCGTGAGGGCCGTGGCCGAGGCCTTCCTGGCGCGCGGGGCCCGCTTCGCCTGGACGGCCACGCTGCGGGCCGACCAGGGCGCGCGCATGGACGACGCGCTCTACGCCCTGCTGCGGCGCTCGGGGCTGCGGCGCGTGATGGTCGGGGTCGAGTCGGGCTCGCAGGAGCGCCTGGACTGGATGCAGAAAGACGCCACCGTCGAGCAGGTGCTGGTCACCGCCGAGCGCCTGGCCCGCCACGGCCTGGGGGCGATCTTCAACTTCATCGTGGGCTTTCCGGGCGAGTCCGGCGAGAGCGTGGCGGCCACGCTGGCCCTGCTGAAGCGCCTGCGCCGGATGTCGCCGCGTTTCGAGACGCCCGTCTTCCAGTACCGGCCGTATCCCGGCACGCCCATCGCCGACGCGGAGCGCGCCGCGGGCCACGCCTTCCCCGCGGACCTGGCGGGCTGGGCCGCCTTCGACTACGTCGGCGCGCGCGGGCCGTGGGTCACGCCCGAGCTCCACGTGCGGCTCGAGCGGCTGCAGTTCTACGCCCGGCAGGCCTGGGGGCCCGGCGGCGCCTGGCGC
>JBDIBD010000431.1:0-4536 GCA_039812725.1 Vicinamibacteria bacterium
CGAGCGCCAGCGCGAGCACGGGGCCGATTGCGCGAACCTTCGTCATAGCCGTTCTCCTCTGATGGGGGATGCACCGCACCTTGGTGGACCTGGGCTAGCAGCCGCCGCCGGGCGAGCCGCCGGGGCCGCCCGGCGTGCCGGGGCTGGTGCCTCCCTTGGCGGCCATGTAGTCCTTGTCGGCCTGCTCGATCTGGTTGGACTCGGGCTGGGCGAGCGAATAGGCGTAGTTGCCGGGCACGAAGGCGTTCTCGCCGGCCACGGGAGCCGGCAGCGCGCCCACCGCCCGCAACGTGCTGGTGCCCGGGCTGACGGAGTCGAAGGCCCAGGTGGCCGCCTGGGCGGCGGTCGCGCCGGCCTGGCGGATGCGGGCCACCGAGTAGTTGTTCCACTGGCTCGAGGAGCCGTCGTACATGACGATGTCGCCCTCGGGCACCTCCAGCACGGCGTCGAACAGCACGAAGGTGGGCGAGGCGCTGGTCGAGCTGCCGCACATCACCAGCATCTTCTTGTTGGGGGAGACGAGGGCGTTGGCCTCGCCGTTCTTGACCGGCAGGGCCGCCATGCGGGCGATCAGGGTGTTCCGGTCGGGGTACAGGCGGTTGCGGGCGGCCTCGCCGTTGACGCGGTCGCTGACGAACTGGAAGCCGCTGCTGCCGCGGAGGGCGTTCGCGACGTAGGGCGAGACCGTGGAGCCACGCACGTCCAGGATCTGCCAGGTCTCGAGCACGCTGCGGTCGCGGTTGATCTGGTCGACCAGCGTCAGCGTCTCGCCCACCGAGGCGCGCACGGCGTCCTTGAGCTGGCCGTTGCCGGTCACGCTGTAGGTCGAGGGCGTCACGGAGACGACCGCGTCGGTGAGCGGCTGCCCGGCCACGTCCCAGGCGTCGTCGCCGCCGTTCAGGATCTTGACGCGCTCGCGGGCGAAGCCCCAGTAACGGAAGGTCCAGTAGGCCACCGACAGCTGGTAGGTGTCGCTGTCGGTCGAGGCGCGCGGGATGGTCAGGACGATGGTCGTGCAGCCGTCGATGCCCAGCTTCTGGATCAGGGCGTCCATCTGCGGGCCAGCCAGCATCATGGTGCCCGCCGGTCCCAGGCCCTCCTCGCGGGTCATGGTCAACTCGGTCGGGTAGTCGAGCAGCACCGCGTCGGGGATGTGCTTCTTGGTGGCCGAGGTGAAGTTGGCGCGGGTGGTCACGGAGACCAGCACGACGCGGTCGGTGCGCCCCAGCGGGGCGTTGATCCGGCCCTCGTCGGCCCACTTCGCCAGCGTGGCGGCGTCGATGATCGGGCCGGCCGCGCTGGCCTCGCCGGTGGGGTCCTTGTATCCGGTCGTGCCGGCGGGGTCGCCGCAGCCCGCCCCGCCCAGGACCAGGGCGAGGAGCGCGGCGGCCAGCACGAAGCGCGCCGGGGTGGTGTCGATCGAGAGTCTGCGCGCCATACGCGCCTCCGTAGTGCTCCCTTCGCGGAGTGTCTTGAGTCGGGCGAGGCGGAGCGAGTTCATGAAGAACGAAACCCAGAGAACGCCCGGGCCCGCCTGCGGACGCGGCGGGCCGCGCTGAGGACCTGCGCGCCGGGTGAGGCGCGCGGCTCATGCGGCTGAATCTAGAGGTCTACCTGGGAGGGATCAATGATCCCCATGATCCGGCGGACTGGGCCATACGGCCCGGCGGGCCCGCAGAAACGCTTCGGGATCGCTGGATTTCTCGACGGACCGTCGTGGCTGCACGCAGGACTCGCGCGGGCGCGGGCCTCAGTCGCCCGCGCCGAGCCCGTCGGACAGCGAGCGCGTAAGGGCCTCGTTCTCGCGGGCCTCGTGGTGCTCGAGGTCCTTCAGCAGGGCGCGCACGCGGCCGGCCAGCCCGGGCAGGTCGGAGCAGGCGCCCTCGGCCTCGGCCTGCAGCCGCTCGACGCCCAGGCGCAGGCGGTCGTGCTCGAGGCGCAGGCGCTGGGCCGTGCGGCCCAGCGCGGGGTCGGCGTCCTGGATGTCGTCGTAGAGGCCGGCCCGCTCCTCGGCCTCGAAGTGGACCGACAGGCGCCCGCGCAGGTCGGCCAGCCGGTGGGCCAGCCCGGCCAGCCACGTGGCGCGCGCGGCCGGTTCCCACGAGCGCTCGTCCGGCGTGACCGCGGGGTCGGTGACCCGCTCGAGCCCGGCCACCAGCACGTGCATGGCGTGGTGCTCGGCCAGGATGGCCTGCGCGGGGTTCGGGTCCGGCGCCTGGGAGCGACTGGGATCCGGGGCCAGCGCGGGCATGGTCACCTCCTGGCGACTGTCCTGCCTCAAAGCTACGCGCCGCGCGCCCGCGGGTCAACGTGGCGGCCGCGCAAGGGCGCCGGTGGGGCTCTCATCCTTCGTCGCCCGTTGGACGGCGGCTCCTGCCAAGAACCCGTCGTCCTGAGCGACGACGTCCGGCTGGGGAGCGAAGGACCTGCCGGGCCTTACAGCACGAGAGATCCTTCGTCGCCGATGTCGACGGCGGCGACTCGGGATGACGAAGACGTTTCTCGACCTCGCCGACCGCACCGTCGCGCTCCGGACCCAGGATGACGGGGGCGACCAGTGCCCGTGACGAGGGCGGTCAGTAGCCCATGGCGCAGCCGTCCTTGCGCGACTCGCTGGCCCCCGACAGCACGCCGGTGACGGGGTCGCGGGCGACGGCCTGGTAGCCGCCGAAGGCCGCGCCGCTGGTCTCGGCCAGGCGGTGGCCGCGCCGCAGCAGCTCCAGACGCACGTCGGGCGGCACGCCGGTCTCGAGGTTGAGCAGCCCGCCGGAGGTCATCAGCGTGCCGGTCGGCTCGGACGAGTCGGTGTGGTAGAAGCGTGCCGCGTCGCCGGCTTCCTGCAGGTTCATCCCGAAGTCGATCAGGTTGACCAGCACCTGCACGTGGCCCTGGGGCTGCATGTCGCCGCCCATCAGGCCGAAGGCCAGCCAGGGCTTTCCGTCCCGCATCGCGAAGGCCGGGATGATGGTGTGGAAGGGGCGCTTGCCCGGCTCGAGCGAGTTGGGCCGGCCCGGCTTCAGGTCGAACTGGGCCCCGCGGTCGTGGATGCCGAAGCCCCAGGCCGGCAGCGCGTAGCCCGAGCCGAAGCCGGTGTAGTTGCTCTGGATCAGCGAGACCATGTTGCCGTCGGCGTCGGCCACGGCCAGGTAGGTGGTGTCGCCCTCGGCGAGGGCGGGCTGCCCCGGCTCCAGGCGCTGGGCCGCGCGGCCGAGGTCGATGCGGCGGGCCTGGCCGGCCGCGTACTCCTTCGACAGCAGGCCGCCCACGGGCACCTTGGCGAAGGCCGGGTCGGCGATGAAGCGCGCGCGGTCCTCGTAGGCCAGCTTCTTGGCCTCGACCATCAGGTGCCAGAAGTCGGCCGAGTCGCGCCCCAGGGCGCGCAGGTCGAAGCGCTCGAGGATGTTCAGCATCATCAGCGCCGTGATCCCCTGGCCGTTGGGAGGCAGCTCGAAGACCCGCACGCCGCGGTAGTCGGTGGAGAGCGGCTCGACCCACTCGGAGCGGTGGCGGGCGAAGTCCTCCTCGGAGAAGAAGCCGCCGTGGGCCCTCGAGAAGGCCACCAGGTCGCGCGCGATGGGGCCCCGGTAGTACGCGTCGCGGCCCTGCTCCCCCAGCAGCTCGTAGGCCTTCGCCAGGGCCGGGTTCTTGAAGACCTCACCCTCCTTCGGCGCCTGGCCGCCCGGCAGGAAGACCTCAGCGAAGCCGGGCTTGTCCTTGTGCATCCGGCCGCCGCGGGCCCAGGCCCCCGCGATCACCTGGGCCACGGGCTCGCCCTCGCGGGCGGCCCTCGCGGCCGGGGCCAGGACCTGCTTCATCGGCAGGCGGCCGAACCTGGCGTGCAGCTCGAACCAGCCGTCGACCGCCCCCGGCACGGTCCAGGCATAGGGCGAGTAGACCGGGATCGTGCCGTCGGGCTGCGGCGCCACCTTGTCGGCGGTCAGGGCCAGCGGGGCGCGCCCCGAGGCGTTGAGGCCGTACAGCTTCTGCGTCTTCGCGTCCCAGACCAGCGCGAACAGGTCGCCGCCGATGCCGCACGAGACGGGCTCGAGGAAGCCCAGGGCCGCGTTGACCGCGATGGCGGCGTCGACGGCCGAGCCGCCCTGCTTGAGCACGTCGAGGCCGGCGTTGACTGCCAGCGGGTGGGCGGCCGCCACCAGGCCGTGACGGGCGTGCACCACCGAGCGGGTCGCGAAGGCGCGTCCCTCGGGGCGGTCGCCGCCGCCGGCGGAGCCGGCCAACAGGGTGGTCACGAGAGCCAGCGCGGTCGTGCAGCGCATCGCGGTCCTCCTGCGCGGCGCGGCTCCGCGCGTGTCACGGCAGGTCGCCCGGGGGGCGCCGCCGCGGTCGCGTTCCACTGCCAGCGCTCATGCGCTCTTCGAGCCTAGAGCAGCGGGCCCGGGCCGGCAAGGCCGTGGGCCTCAGCGCGCCGGCCAGTCGAGCGTGACGGTGCCGCCCGACTGCACGTCGGCCTCGCCCACGCGCAGCTCGACCACGCGGCCGTCGGGGCCCTCCACGCGCCAGGCGCCCGCCTGGCCG
>JBDIBD010000432.1:0-4531 GCA_039812725.1 Vicinamibacteria bacterium
CCGGCACGCCCGCGACCAGCGTGGCCGGCGGCACGTCGCGCGTGACCACCGCCCCCGCGGCCACGCAGGCGCGCTCGCCGATCGTGACGCCTGCCAGCACGGTCACGTGGGCCCCCAGGAAGGCCCCGGCCCCCACGCGCACGGGCGCGGCCAGGGGCGGGAAGTGGCGCTGCAGCGGGTGGTCGGCGTAGCCCACGTTCTGGTGGGTCAGGATCAGCACGCGCTCGGCCAGCGTCACCTGCGGGCCCAGCTCGATCCCCTCCGCCAGGTCCAGCAGGCACTCGTCGCCCACGAAGCACTCCGGACCGATCGAGAGCCCCGCCAGGCCGCGCCGGTAGAGGTTGAAGAAGCGCACGTCGTGCAGGATCGAGCGCGGCCCGATGCGGGCGCCGAGCAGGCGCAGGTAGGGGGCCCGCAGCTGGGGGACCAGCAGCAGCCGGTAGGGCAGCATGGCCAGGGTCGCGAGGCCGAAGCGCAGGGCCTTCGACCAGCCGATCTCGGCCAGGGCCTTGCTCACGGCGTCTGCAGCTTGCGCCGGAAGGCGGCCAGCCGCCGCACGTACTCGATCGAGTCGGGGATGGCGCGCACGGTCGAGCGCTTGTCGGAGCGGCGCACGAAGGCCCCGGGCACCTCGACGATGCGCAGCCCGGCCCGCTCGGCCCGGATCATGACCTCGGTGTCCCAGAACCAGTGGCGGTCCTCGACCTGCTCCAGGAGCGGCATGAGCTTCTCCCGCCGGAAGAACTTGAAGCCGCTCTCGGTGTCCACCAGGCGCGTGCCCAGGAGGCGCCGCACCAGCCAGGCGTAGCCGCGGCTCAGCACGTGCCGCAGGAGCGCCCCGGCCCGCACGAAGTAGAGCCGCCGCACGGTGGCCACGTCGGCCCCCTGCTCGATGGCCCGCACCACGGGGGCCACGTAGTGGGCGTGCACCTCGAGGTCGATGTCGAGGAAGCCGACGACGGCTCCGCGGGCCGCCCGGAAGCCGTCGCTGACCGTGGCCCCGCGCCCCTGGTTGCGCTCGTGCAGCAGCACCCGCAGCGGCAGGCCGGGGTGCTCGCGCACGATGCGCTCGAGCACCCCGCGGGTGCCGTCGCGGCTGCAGTCGTCCACGAAGACGACCTCCCACGGGCGGCGGAAGTCGTCCAGCACGGCCCGCAGCTGGCGGAAGCTCTCCTCCAGGTGCGGCTCCTCGTTGTAGCAGGCCACCACGACGCTCAGCGCCGGCGGCGTGTCCTCCACGCGGCTCACGGCCCGAGGCGCCCCGGGGTGCGGCGGGCCGGGCCCCTCACCTCTTCTGGATCGACTCGAGGTAGTCGACCAGGGCCTCGATCTTGGCCTGCACCGTGGCGTCGTCGGTGCGGTCGATGGCGTTCTTGAAGGCGTCGCCCCAGACCGGCATGTCGCCGCCGCCGTGGCCGCGCACGGGCTGGCGGCCGTCGACGATCTTGTGCACCTGCTCGACGGGGAACTTGCCCTCGTTGCGCTTGGTGATCTGGGTCAGGTCGGTGGGCCGCACCCGCAGGTGCTCGGCGATCGGGCCGTCCCCGGTGGCCTCCACGCCGTGGCAGCTCGCGCAGTAGGTGCGGTAGAGCGCGGCGCCGCTGAAGTCCTGGGCGCCCGCCTTGGGGGCGGGCTGGGACCACGCGCCGCTGCCGGCCAGCGCCAAGGCTCCCGCCAGCACCAGCCGGCGGCCTGCTGTCGCCTGGATCATGTCGACCTCCTGGTGTCGGGTCCAGTTTGTACCCGCCGGCCCGCCGGCGCAACGGCCGCGCGGCCGGGGGCGGCCTCCGGCGGCCCCGCCACGCCCGGGTGGTGACGATTCGCACCGACGGGCGGGCCGCGCCGTTCTAGACTGGAGCCAGCTCGACAACCGATCGGAGGTCGCCATGACCCTGCGAGCTGCCTTCCTCGCGCTGCTCCTCGCGCTGCCGACGTTCCCCGCCGCGGCCCAGGTGATCGACCACCGGCACGTCGACGCCGTGACGAGCCTGCCCCAGGCCACGCTGGACGCCGTCGGCCAGCAGCGCTGGTTCTTCACCCACGCCTCGGTGGGCGGCAACCTCGTGGACGGCCTGAACGACCTCCACGCCGCCAACGCCACCCGCTACCAGCTCGTGACCGAGTGGGTGGGCTACGACGACGCGCAGATGCTGCCCGACCCGCCGCCGGCCAGCCCGTCGGCGGGGACGGTCTACGAGTGCCAGCGCGGCAACCCGGGCTGGGCGGACAAGCTCCAGATCTTCGACAACTCGCTGCGGCTGGCGGGCTGGCGCAGCGCGGCCGTGGACGTGGTCATGGACAAGCTCTGCTTCATCGACCAGGACGCGGTGGCGGCCGACTACCTGGCCTCGATGACGGCCCTGCAGAGCTCCTTCCCCGACAGCGTGCTGGTCTACACCACCATGCCGCTCACCACCGGCGAGGACGCGGAGAACGTGCTGCGCAACCAGTACAACGCCGAGGTGCGCGCCCACGCCAACGCGGGCCGGGGGCTGCTGTTCGACGTGGCCGACATCGAGGCCCACACCCCGGCCGGGGTCCAGCAGACCTTCCAGTACGGGGGCCAGACCTGGCAGAAGCTCTACGCGGGCTACACCGACGACGGCGGGCACCTCGACGCCAGCGGGCGCCAGCGGGTGGCCCAGGGCTGGTACGCCGTGGCGGCCTTCATCGCCAGCCAGCCGCCCCTGCACCGCAAGGGCGACCTCGACCGCGACCAGCGCACGGACCTGGTCTTCCGGCGCGGCGCGACCGGGCAGAACGACGTCTGGTGCATGAACGGCGGCACGCGCCTGGCCCTCGGCAGCGTCTCGCCGGCCCCGGCCAGCCTCGACTGGCGCGTGGTGGGCGTGGACGACTTCGACCGCGACCGCCACAGCGACCTGCTGTTCTGGAACGCGGCCGGCGGGCAGCTCGAGTTCTGGCTGATGAACGGCCTCGCCCGCTCCGGCGCGGCGCTGCCGCTCGGCGGCGCGCCCGTGCTGCCCACCAACTGGCACGTGGCCGCCACGGGCGACTTCGACTACGACGGCTGGCCCGACCTGCTGTGGCGCAACGTGACCTCGCAGAAGCTGGTGGTCTGGACGCTCAACGGCACCGCCCGCAAGGGCGGCCTGATCCCCACCCCGGACCAGGCCGTGGACGCCAACTGGGAAGTGGTGGCCGCCCTCGACTACGACGGCGACGGCTGGCGCGACCTGCTCTGGTACAACTCGACCTCCGGCAAGATCGTGCAATGGCTGCTGGACCGCGACCTGGTGCGCCAGGCCGGGCGCTTCACCATCCCGGCCAACGCCGGCGACGCCAACTGGAAGGTGCTGGCGAGCGGCGACTACGGCGTGGGCGCCGGCGGCCTGCCGGGGACCAACGACCTGGTGTGGCGCAACGCCACCTCCGGCCGCGTGGTGCTGTGGCACCTCGATCTCGCCGGGACGCGCACGGCCGGGCTGTTCACCACGCCGAGCGAGCCCAGCCCCTCGCCGACCGACTGGACCATCGTCGGCCCGCGCTGATGCGGCTGGCGTCCTCCCGCGGGGCTTGACACGCCGCGCGGCAGCCGTCAGGCTGCCGATCCCGTGAAGCAGCGCGCCCTGGACGCCGTCTTCTTCCTCTCGGGCTGCGCGGCGCTGCTGTTCGAGACGCTCTGGTTCCGGCAGGCCGGCCTGCTGCTGGGCAACTCGGTCTGGGCCTCGGCCGTCGTGCTGGCCAGCTTCATGGCCGGCCTCGCGCTCGGCAACCTGGCGGCGGCGCGCCTCGGGGCGCAGCTGCGCCGGCCGCTGCTGGTCTACGCCGGGCTCGAGGTCCTGATCGCATCCACGGGGCTGACGCTGGTGCTCGCCTTCCCGCGGCTGCCCGGGGCGCTGGCGCCGCTCCTGTCCGGAGCCGACCCGGGTGGCATCTGGCTCGACGGCCTGCGGCTGGGCGCGGCCTTCGCCCTGTTCGCCATCCCCGCCAGCGCGATGGGGACCACGCTGCCGGTGCTGGTGGCCGCGCTGGGGAGCGGCGCGGGCAGCTTCGGGCGGCACCTGGGCCGGCTGTACGGCTGGAACACGCTGGGGGCCGTGGCCGGGGCCCTTTGCGGGGAGCTGCTCCTGATCGAGCGCCTCGGCCTGGGCGGCACGGGCGCGGTGGCGGCCGTGCTCGACCTGGTGGCGGCCCTCACCGTGCTGCGGCTGGCGCGAACCTTTCCGGTGCCGGCGTCGGGCGAGGGGCCTTCGTCCGCCGGCTCGCCGCTGCAGGCTCCCGTGCTGCGCCTGCTGCTGGGCGCGGGCCTGGCCGGCGGCCTGCTCCTGGCGCTCGAGGTGGTCTGGTTCCGCTTCCTGCTGCTCTTCTCCGCGGGGACCAGCGCGGCCTTCGCCGTCATGCTGGCGGCGGTGCTGGCGGGAATCGGGCTCGGTGGCCTCAGTGGCTCGGGCTGGCTGGCCCGGCGGCCCGGCGCCGCCGGGGCGCTGCCGTCGGTGGCCCTGCTGGCGGGCCTGGCCACGGCCTGGACCTACGCCGGCCTCGCCCTGACGCCGCCGGACACGCGGGC
>JBDIBD010000433.1:0-4527 GCA_039812725.1 Vicinamibacteria bacterium
GCCGTGGCCGGCTGCCTCGGCGCCGGCTTCCTGGCCGACGTGTGCGTGGGCTGGTACCGCATCAGCAGCCGCGAGGGCGGCTCCGGCTACTTCATCGTCTTCATGGGCCTGCTGGGGCTCGTGGCGGGCTTCGTGGTGGGGCTGGTCTGCGCGCGCGTCGTGGCCGCCGGGGCCCAGCCCGGCTTTCTCAAGGCCCTCGGCGTGGCCCTCGGGACGGCCGCGGCGCTGCTCGCGCTGGCCGCCGGGCTGGCCTGGCTGGGGGCGGAGTTTCCGCCGCGTCTCGAGGGGCGGCTGCTGTCGGTCGAGGTCGAGGTGCGCCTGCCCCCGGGCAGCCCAAGGCCGGTGGTTCCCCAGGAGCAGACCTACAGCTGGCACGTCACGATCACGGCCGACGGTCCGGGCCGGCGCCAAAGCCTCGAGCCGCTGCGCGCGGTCGCGGCCCGCCTGGAGGACGGCCGCTGGGTGGTTCCCACGCTGCTGGACCTGGACACGACCGACCCCGGCAAGCAGCTGGGGGTCAAGCTGGGCGGCGAGAAGACCCAGTACTTCCAGATGAGCCTGGCGGGCCACCCCTCGCGGTCGGACTTCGAGTGGAGCGCGTGGCTGACGAAGGCCACCTGGGGCGACCTGAGCGCGGTGGCCCCGGCCGAGGCCTGCGAGGTGCGCTACCGGGTGCGGTTCCGGCCCGAGCCCACGCCGCCCCCGCCGGCGCCCAGCCGCGAGGAGGTCGAAGCGCAGGCCGAGCGAAGCGAGCGGGCCGCCTTCGAGGCTCTCCACGACGACTCGCCCTTCGACGACTGGCTGGCCTTCACGCACCCGTCGAAGCCGCAGGCGCGGCGCGAGGCCGCGGCGCTGGCGCTGTCGCGCCGGCCCGACTTCGTCCCCGAGCTGTCGCGCCGCATCCGCTCCGAGGACGGCGAGCAGGCCGACCTGGCGCTGCGCTCCGTGGCGCTGCTGAAGGAGCCCCCGGCGGGCCTGGCGCCCGCGGTCGAGGAGGTGGGGCGCCAGATTGCGCAGCAGATCCGCGAGGTCAACGCCACCAGCGCCGAGGCCGACCCGTCCTACGAGCTGGCCGGGCGCGTCTCGTGGCGCTTCGCCGGCTGGAGCGAGGCCGCGCGCACGCTGCACGGCCGGCCCGGCGTGGACCTGCGGCCGGTGATGAAGCAGATCGTGGAGCTGGCCCGCGTGCGGAGCGAGAGCCTGGCCATGCAGGACGTCGTGCGCGTCAGCGGCTTCTACGTCGAGAAGTGGGGCTAGCGCTGGCGCGACGCGGGCAGCGGGTTGCGGACCGGGACATTCGGGAAGCGCGAGAAGTCGCGGTCGGCCGACCAGAGCTCACGCACGCCGTGCTGCAGGCACAGCGCCGCCACGCGAGCATCGTGGACGAGCGGTCCACAGACGTGTCCGGAGCGCAGGAGGGCGCGCAGCGCGGGCCAGTGCTCGCCCGACTCGGACAGGAGCACCAGGCTGGGGGACTCGAGCCAGGCCTCGACCTGTTCCAGGGCCCGCTCGACCGGCGTCGGCGGCCGGTAGATGCGCGGGTGCGTCACGATGGCCAGGAACTCGTGTAGGCAGGCCCAGGGGATGGCCCAGGGCGAGCGTTCCTCGGCCAGCCGCGACAGCAGGGCCGCGGCCGGCGCGTGCCAGGCGGAGTCCTCGCGATGGGCGTAGACGAGCAGGTTGGTGTCGACCGCGATCACGCGCCGCGCCCCCTGTAGGCCAGCTCGCGCAGGACGTCCCAGGAGGCACCCTCGAGGTCCGGGTTCAGGCCCTTGCCGCGGAAGGAGGCCTTGCGCAGGCGGAAGGCCCGTCGCTGGCGGCGCTTCTGGACGACCAGCTGAAGCCCCTCGTGGACCAGGCTGCGCAGGGTGGTCCCCTCCGTCTCGGCCACCCGGCGGGCCTCCTGCAGCAGCGGGTCGGCGATCTCGATCGTGGTCTTCATATGGCTACCCATATCGAGTATGCCATATGGCCATACCAGCTGTTCGCACCGGGGCGATCTCGGCTCACGGTAGGCTTGGGCATGCGCGCGCTCCTGCGTCCCCTCGTCCTGTTCCTGGCCTGGCCCGTGCTCGCCGCCGAGCCGCGGCCGCTGCTCGTCACCGTCGACGACCTGCCCATCGCCGGCAGGGCGGCCGAGACCCCCGCCGGTCGGCGCGCCTTGACGGAGGCCCACCTGGCCGCCCTGCGCGCGGCCGGCGTCCGCGCCGTGGGCTTCGTGACCTGGGCCAACGTGCACGGCCCCGACGACGTGGAGCTGCTGAAGCTCTGGCTCGACGCCGGCCACGAGCTGGGCAACCACTCCGACCGCCACCTGAGCCTGACCGCCACCGACCTCCCGGCATATCTGGCCGACGTCGAGGGGGCCCGCGCCCGGCTGGCCGAGCTGCTGGCGGCCCGCGGCCAGCAGCTGCGCTTCTTCCGCTTCCCGTTCCTGCGCGAGGGCGACACGCCCGAGAAGCTGCAGGCCCTGCGGGACTGGCTGCGGCGGACCGGCCAGCGCAACCTGCCGGTGACCATCGACAACCAGGACTGGTCCTTCGACGCCCCCTGGCGCGCCGCGCGCGAGGCCGGCGACCCGGCCCGCCAGGCCGAGGTGGCGGCCGACTACCAGGCCTCGCTGCGCCTGGCCACGCGCCACCACGAGGGGCAGGGCGACGAGCTCCTGGGCCGCCAGGCGCCGCAGGTGCTGCTGCTGCACGCCAACGCCGTGGGGGCGGCCGAGTGGCCGCGCCTGTTCGAGTGGCTGAAGGCGCAGGGCCACCGTTTCGCCCCGGCCGAGGTGCTGGCCGACCCGGTCTTCGCCGAGCTGCCGGCGGTGCTGGCGCCCTACGGCTACGGCCTGTGGGACCGCCTGCGCCAGCAGCGCGACGAGGCCCAGGCGCGCCAGCAGGTGGAGGAGCTGCTGGCGCGCCAGGCCGCGGCCTGGACGAGCGGCGACCTCGACGGCTTCTGCTCGGTGTACGCGGACGATGCGCTGTTCCTCTCGCCCTCCGGCCAGACCCGCGGACGCGAGGCCGTGCTCGAGCGCTACCGCAAGCGCTACCCCGACCGGGCCGCGATGGGGGCGCTGACGCTCGAGATCGTCGAGGCCCGTCCGCTCTCCGGGGTCGAGGTCACGCCCCTGGGCGATGCCGTGCCCGGGCGCGTGCACGCGCTCTCGGCCGCCGCCCGCTGGACGCTGCGCTCCCCCGAGCGCGAGCCGGCCACCGGCCTGACGCTGCTGGTGCTGCGGCGCGAGCGCGCCGGCTGGCGCATCGTCCAGGACGCCTCCTTCTGACCGTCGCTGGGCCACGGGCCAGGATGACGGGGCGATTCCGGGGCCGGACGGGGACGTGATACTCATAAGGGCTGGCCGGCCCGCGTGCCCGCTCCCGGCCCAACACGCCCATGAACCCGCAGGAATGGGGCGACGGCCCCCTGCTCTACTTCGGAACCTTCCTGTACTCGGTCGTCAGCGGCCTGGTGCCGGTGGTCAACGTGGAGGTCTTCCTGCTGGCCATGGCGGCCCTCAAGAAGGGCGACCCGCTGGCCGTCATCCTGCTGACCACGGCCGGCCAGATGACGGCCAAGTACGTGCTGTACCTGTCCGGCCGCGGCCTCATCAAGCTGCCGCCCGGGCGCGTGCAGGGCAAGGTCGAGAAGGCCAGGAAGGCCCTCGACGAGCACCCCAGCGGGGCCGGCAGCGTGGTGCTCTTCAGCGCGGTCACCGGCGTGCCGCCCTTCTACGGCATGAGCCTGGCGGCCGGCGCGCTGGCCATGCCCCTGTGGCACTTCTTGTCGATCTCCACCGTCGGCCGGCTGTTCCGCTTCTCGGTGGTCTACTTCGCCCCGCACCTGCTGCGCCTGGCGTTCTGACCCGGGCGCCCCGGCCGGGGCGCCGGTGTAGACTGGAGCTCCAAACACAACCCTCCCCGGGGCGGGTGCGACCGGGGCTTTCTTCGAGGAGAGCCATGACCAGAACCTCGCGCGCGTGCGGCGGCTGGCTGCTCGGCCTGGCGCTGGCCGGGGCCGCCGGCCAGGCGGCGGCGCTGGAGCCGGAGCGTTTCTCGCTGGCCTTCGAGGCCGGCTATCAGGGCCTGAACGCGGCCAGCGACTCGGCCAAGGCCGTCTTCGACGGTTCGACGGGCGGCACGACCCTCGGCGGCAGCGCGCGCGTGGGCCTGGGCCGCCTGTTCTTCGTGGGAGCCGGGGCGCGCTTCTTCTCGAAGGACGGCCAGCGCGTCTACGTGGCCGACGCCGGCAGCCCGGTCTACCCGCTGGGCCACCCGCTCGAGCTGAAGCTGCGGCCGATCTACGGCTTCGCCGGCGTGCGCCTGTTCGCGGACTCCAAGCTGGTCCCGTACCTGGCGGTGGGCGGCGGCGCCACGTCCTACAAGGAGACCAGCACCGTGGGCGGCGAGACCACCGAGGTGTCCGAGAGCAAGGGCACGTTCCTGGTCATGCTGGGGGCCGACTGGCGCGTGCACCCCAACGTCTCCCTGGGCGTCGAGGGGCGCTACACCAGCATCTCCGACGCGATCGGGC
>JBDIBD010000434.1:0-4522 GCA_039812725.1 Vicinamibacteria bacterium
CGGCGTCGGCCCAGCCCGCCCTCGAGGCCGGGCTCAAGGCTTTCGGACGGAAACGCTACTCGGCCGCCGAGATCGAGTTCCGCAAGGCCATGGAGGCCGACCCCTCGAGCGCCGCCGCCGCGTTCTACCTGGGCTACACCTACTACAAGATGGCCGAGCCCAAGCGCGCCAACAGCCCGGGCAAGAAGCAGGCCGCCGAGCTATTCGCCAAGGCCTACGAGCTCGACCCGAGGTTCAAGCCCGTGTGGGCGAAATAGAGAGCAGCCCGCAGGGCGTGAGCCCCCGAGGTCTCGCGCGCCGATCCACTCGGCGCGCGGGCCACACGCGGGGTTCGGGGGCGCAGCCCGCAGGGCGTGAGCCCCCGAGGTCTCGCGCGCCGATTCACTCGGCGCGCGGGCCACACGCGGGGTTCGGGGGCGCAGCCCGCAGGGCGTGAGCCCCCGAGGTCTCGCGCGCCGATTCACTCGGCGCGCGAGCCACCCTACGGCAGGAACTTGCCGAAGAAGCTGATCTTGCTGAGGTCGGAGTAGAAGACCAGCACGATCAGCAGCAGCACCACGCCCAGGCCGGCGTTCATGACCCAGTTGCGCGCGCGCTCCGAGAGGTCGCGCCGCATGGCGCTCTCGAGCACCAGCAGCGCCAGGTGTCCGCCGTCGAAGGGGACGAACGGCAGCACCACGTTCAGCAGCCCGACCTGCAGCGAGATGAAGGCCAGCAGGCGGAAGAACTCGAACGGGCCCTCGTGCGCGGCCTGGGCCGAGGCCCGCGCGATGCCGATGGGCCCCGAGAGGGTCTTGGGCGACAGCCGCCCGGTGACGAGCTGTCCCAGCGTGTCGAGGGTCAGGCGCGTCATGGCCCAGGTGAAGCGGAAGGCCTGGCCCACGGCCTGGGTGAAGCCCATCTTCCCGCCGCCCATCACGTCCGGGAAGCCGATGCCGAGCTTGTAGTCGTTGCCCAGCTTGCGCGGCCTGACGGCCTGGTCGAAGCTGCGCCCGTCGCGCCAGACCACCAGCGCCATCGGCCGGCCGGCCGAGCGACCCACCGCCTCGACCAGCTGCTCGAAGGAGGCCACCGGCTGGCCGTCGGCGCTCAGGATGATGTCGCCCGCCGCGAGGCCCGCGTCGCGGGCCGCGCTGTCCTCGGCGAAGCGCACGATCTCGAAGCCGGGCAGCACCCCCAGCTTGCCGGTGCGCACGCCGTCGGGTCCCGGCTCGGAGCCGGCCTGCACCTGCAGCTCCTGGGCCGCGCCGGCCCGCTTCACGCGCACCGCGTAGCGCGTGTCGGGGCGCACCACCACGAGCGCGCTGAGCGTGTCCCAGTCGGGGACGCGCCGGCCGTCCAGGCTCTCGACCAGGTCGCCCGTGGCGAGGCCCGCGGCGGCCGCGGGCGAGCCGGTCTGCACCGAGCCGACGACGGGCTTGCGCGGGGCCGGGGCGCCGGCGCCCATCAGGAAGAAGGCCGTCAGCACGCCCACGGTGAGCACGACGTTCATGAGCGGCCCGGCCAGGTAGACCAGGATGCGCTGCCAGCGCGGGCGGTTGGTGAAGTAGTCGGGGTTCTCGACGCCGACCAGCGTGCCGTCGTCGAGGGCGCGCGTCTCCTGGGTGGGGTCGCCCGTGGCGAAGTCCTCGGGCTCGCCCTCCAGCCGCACGTAGCCGCCCAGCGGCAGCAGCGACAGGCGGTAGTCGGTCTCGCGCCAGGTGAAGCCCAGCAGGCGCCGGCCGAAGCCGAAAGAGAAGACGAACACGCGCATGCCCAGCAGCTTGGCCACCGCGAAGTGGCCGAACTCGTGCACGAAGATGACCAGGCCGAGCAGGGCCACGATGCCCCCGGCCGACTGCAACTTGGCGACGATGTCCATGGGTCTCCGGTCCGGCTAGCGCGCGGCCGCCGCGGGGGCGCCCAGGCGGCGCCCGGTTTCCTCGCGCGCCCAGGCGTCGGCCTCGAGCACGTGCTCGAGGCGCGTCACGGGGCGCGTGCGGTGCGCGTCGAGCACCGCGGCGATGGTCTCGGGGATGCCGACGAACGACAGGCGCTCCCCCAGGAAGGCCGCCACGGCCTCCTCGTTGGCCGCGTTCAGCACGGCTGGCGCGGTGCCGCCCGCGCGCAGCGCGCGGAAGGCCAGCCCCAGGCACGGGAAGCGCTCGAGGTCGGGCGGCTCGAACTCCAGCGAGCGCGCCGTGGTCAGGTCGAGCGAGGGGATCGCGGCCGGCCAGCGCTCCGGGTAGCTGAGGGCGTACTGGATCGGCAGGCGCATGTCGGTCACGCCCAGCTGGGCCAGCATGGTGCCGTCCACGAACTCGACCATCGAGTGCACCACCGACTGCGGGTGCACGGTCACCTCGATGCGCTCCGCCGGCTGGCCGAACAGCCAGTGGGCCTCGATCACCTCGAGGCCCTTGTTCATCAGCGTGGCCGAGTCGATGGTGATCTTGCGGCCCATGTTCCAGGTCGGATGGCGCAGGGCCTCGGCCAGCGTGATGTGGGCGAAGGTCTCGCGCGGCCGGCGGCGGAAGGGACCGCCCGAGGCGGTCAGCACCAGCCGCCGCACGTGCTCGGGGCCGCAGCCCTGCAGGCACTGGTGCAGCGCGCAGTGCTCGCTGTCGATCGGCAGCAGGCGGCCGCCGCGGGCCCGCGACTGGGCCAGCATCAGCTCGCCGGCCATGACCAGCGTCTCCTTGTTGGCCAGGGCCACGTCCTTGCCGGCCTCGAGGGCGCGGTAGGTCGGCACCAGGCCGACGGCCCCCACGGCCGAGGCCACCACGATGCCCGCCTCGGCGTGCGTCGCGACCGCCACCATGCCGTCCTGGCCGACGCCGGCCTCGACGCCCGCCAGGTCGACCCGCCGGCGCAGCTCCTCGAGCCCCGCCGCGCTGGCCACCGAGACCACGCGCGGGCGCCAGCGCGCCACCTGCTCGGCCAGCAGCGCGACGTTGGCGCCGCCGGCCAGGCCCACGACCCGGAAGCGCTCCGGGAACGACTCGACCACCCGCAGCACGTTGGTGCCGATCGAGCCGGTCGAGCCCAGGATCGAGATGCCCTTGCAGGCGCTGATGGGAGCCTCCGCGAGAACGCGAAACGGCCCCTGCCGAGGGCCGTTCACGAGCCACCCAGTCTAGCCGATTCAGCGCCCGAGCGAGAAATACACGTACAGCACCGGGGCGCCGAAGAGCAGGCTGTCCAGCCGGTCGAGCATGCCGCCGTGGCCCGGGAAGAGCGTGCCCGAGTCCTTGATGCCGGCCCAGCGCTTGAGCAGGCTCTCCAGCAGGTCGCCCACGATGCCCAGCGCCGCCACGGCCAGGCCCAGCAGGGCGGCGTCGACCAGCGGCAGCCGCGGCAGCAGCCAGGCGCGCAGGGCCAGCGCCCCCACCACCCCGCCGGCCAGCCCGCCCAGGGCGCCCTCGACCGTCTTGCCGGGCGAGATGCGCGGGGCCAGGCGGTGGCGCCCCAGGGTGTAGCCGGTGAAGAAGGCGAACGTGTCGGCGCACCAGATGATCACGAGCAGCAGCAGCAGGCGCGCGGCGCCCTCGTCGACCGGTTCGATCAGGCGCAGGCCGGCCATCGAGCCGCCCAGGGCCCCGAGGTAGGTGGCGCCCAGGAAGGTGGCGGCCGCGGCCGGCACGGTGTGCTCCAGGTCGCCGGCCCGGCGCAGCGTGGCCGTCAGCAGCAGCAGCGCCACCAGCGGCCACAGTGGCGGGCCGACCTGGGAGACGTGCGCCTCCTCGAGGAAGATCAGCGTGGCCACCAGCAGGCCGGTCTTGTGCAGCGGCACGATCTGCCGCGCCCCCAGCAGGCCGTAGAACTCGCGCAGGCCCAGCAGCACCGCCAGGCCCACGATCGCGACGCCCAGCAGCGGCGGCCCCAGCAGCAGGGCGGCCAGCAGCGTCGGCAGGGCCACCAGCGCGGTCAAGAGCCGGGCCCGCAGGTTGCGGCCGAAGCCGGCGGGAAGAGGGCTCAAGCGGGGCCGATGCCGCCGTAGCGGCGCTCGCGCTTCTGGTAGTCGAGCAGGGCCTGCACCAGGTGCCGGCGCCGGAAGTCGGGCCACAGCACGTCGGTGAACCAGATCTCGGCGTAGGCGATCTGCCACAGCAGGAAGTTCGAGACGCGCAGCTCGCCGCTGGTGCGGATCAGGAGGTCGGGGTCGGGCTGCCCGGCCGTGTAGAGGTGGCGCGCCACGCTGGCCTCGTCGACGGCCTCGGGGCCGGTGCCCTGCGCGCGGCTCTCCGCCACGAGCGCCCGCACCGCGTCGGTGATCTCGGCCCGCCCGCCGTAGTTGAGCGCGATGTTGAACTGCAGGCCGCGCCCGGTGGCCGTGCGGTCCATGGCCCGCCGCAGCTCGTCCTGCACGTCGCCGGGCAGCTCGTGCATGCGGCCCACCACGCGGAAGCGGATGTCGTTCGTCAGCAGGGTCTCGAGCTCCAGCCGCAGGTAGCGCTTGAGCAGCCCCATCAGGGTCGCGACCTCGGTCTTGGGGCGCTTCCAGTTCTCGATCGAGAAGGCGTAGAGGGTCAGCACCTCGAGC
>JBDIBD010000435.1:0-4514 GCA_039812725.1 Vicinamibacteria bacterium
GCGGTGGCGGCGAACGAACTTCCGCGCGCGGTAGGCCGCGCGGGGCGGGCTCGCCAGCACCGGCTGGTCGGCGAGGTGGCGGCCGATGTCGCGGGCCAGGTCGCCCGGCGAGTCGTAGCGCCGCGCCCGGTCCTTCTCCAGCGCCTTGAGCGCGATCCAGTCGAGATCGCCCTCCAGCTGCCGGCGCAGCGCCCGCAGCTCCACGCCCCGCGAGCGGGCCGAGTCGCCGGCGCGATCCCCGAGCGTGCCGAGGCGCGTCGAGGGCCGTGGCGGCTCCTCCTCGCGGATGATGCGGCGGATGCCGTCGAAGCCGGCGCTCCGCAGCACCTTCGGGTCGAAGGGCAGGGCCCCCACCAGCAGCTCGTAGAGGATCACGCCGAGGGAGTACACGTCGGTGCGCGTGTCGACGTCCTCCCCGGTCAGGTTGGCCTGTTCCGGGCTCATGTACTCCGGGGTGCCGATCAGCGCGCCGAGCTCGGTGAACAGGGTCCTCTCGGTGAGCCTCTGCGCGGTGGCCTTGGCCAGCCCGAAGTCGATGATCTTCGGGAGCGGCCGGCCGTCGTGCTCGGCGACGAGGATGTTCGAGGGCTTGAGGTCGCGGTGGAGGATGGCCTTCTGGTGGGCGTGCTGAACGCCCTCGCAGACCCGCTGGAACAGCTCCAGCCGCGCGCGCGGCGCGAGCTGATGCCGGTCGCAGTACTCGGTGATCGGCACGCCCTGCACGTACTCCATGACGAAGTACGGCGCTCCCCGTGGCGTGGTGCCGGCGTCGAGCACCCGGGCCACCGCGGGGTGGTCCATCAGGGCGAGCGCCTGGCGCTCGGCCTCGAAGCGCGCGATCACCGCCTTCGAGTCCATGCCGAGCTTGATGAGCTTGAGGGCCACCCTGCGCTGCACGGGCTCGGTCTGCTCGGCCAGCCAGACCTGGCCCATGCCGCCTTCCCCGAGCCTCTGCAGCAGCCGGTAGGGACCGATCGAGGCGCTCGGCCGCGCGTCGAGCGGCGCGCGCGGCTCCCAGGCTTCCGTGGCGCGATCGTCGGAGGGGGCGGAGCCCCCGCTCGAATCCTCTGGTCCCATGGGAGAGCTCCGTCGATGACGGGGAGCGGTGGCGCCCCGGCGAGTGTATCCCAGGGGACGAGCTACAGCGCCCGCTCACGACCCCGGGTGGCGTGGGGCTCGGCCTGGCGCTGTGCCAGCGCGTCGTGGCAGGCCACGGCGGCCGCGTCGCCGTGGAGAGCCGGCTGGGCGAGGCGACGACGGTCACGGTCGAGCTGCCCGTGACCCCGGGACCGGCCTTGGGCCAGGTCGTCAGGAGTGGCCGGCCAGCTCCAGCAGCCGCGCCGCCAGCCGCGGACCCAGCCCGTCCTCCTCGTGCTTGAAGAAGACCCAGGCCTCGCTCCAGCCCGTGGTGGCGAGACGCTCCAGCCACTGCCGCAGCGCCGCGTCGTCGTAGTCGGCCCGCCGCAGGCGCAGGTAGCCCCACGAGCCCCGCTGCGGCAGCGTCGGCGCGGGGCCGGTGTCGGTCTCCGATACGACCCGCGCGGCGCCCGCCGCGGCCAGGACCTGATCGACCTCGGGCGCGTCCCACGAGGCGTGACGGAACTCCACCGCCACGCGGAAGCCGGCCGGCACCGACGCCAGCAGGGCCCGTAGCCGATCGAGGTCGCCACGCAGCGTGGGCGGGAGCTGGAACAGCAGCGGCCCCAGGTGCTCCCCGAGCGCCTCGGCCGTGCGGCACAGGTGCTCGATCCCCTGGGCCGCCTCGGGGCCGAGACGCGCCACGTGCGTCAGGCGCCGCGGGGCCTTGAGTGCGAAGGCGAAGCCCGGCCGGGTCGCGACCTGCTCGGCCCAGCTATGCAACAGGTCGGCCTTCGGCATGCGGTAGAAGGTGTTGTTGATCTCGACGGCCGGGAGCTGCGCGGCATAGAAGCGCAGCCACTCGCCGGGTGGCAGGGCCTCCGGGTAGAAGGTCCCCCGCCAGCCGTCGAAAGAAAAGCCGCTGGTTCCGGCCTGCAGCCGCATCGCTCTGCTATTCTCCGCCAGGAACACGCCATGACGCCCGACGCGGTCACCCACCCCGACAGCGAGACCCAGTGGCGCACGCAGACCTACGTGACCGGCGCGCCCCAGCTCACGGCCCGCGCGGTGCTGGTGGGCATGCTGCTGGGCGTGGTGATGTGCCTGTCGAACCTGTACGTCTTCTTCAAGACCGGCTGGTCGATGGGCGTGACGATCACGGCCGCCATCCTGGCCTTCGCCGTCTTCCAGGCCCTGCAGGCGGCGCGCCTGGCGCGCTCGCCGCTCACCGCGCTCGAGAACAACGCCCTCACGACCGTGGCCTCGGGCGCCGGCTACATGACCGGCGGCGGGAACATGGCGGCCTTCGGCGCGCTGCTGATGGTCACGACCGTGCGCCCCGACACGCTGCCGATGGTGGCCTGGTTCGCGGGCATCGCCGCGCTGGGCGTCTTCGCCGCCATCCCCATCAAGCGCCAGCTCATCAACAAGGAGGCCCTGGCCTTCCCCACCGGCACCGCCACGGCCGAGACGCTGCGCGCCATCCACGCGGGCGGCGGCGGCGAGGGCTCGCTCCAGGCCCGCGCGCTGGGCTGGGCGGCGTTCTTCGCTGCGGCGCTGACCTGGGTCCGCGACGCCAAGGCCTCGTTCATGCCCTGGAACGCGCCGGCGGCGCTGCCGCTGCCCTGGACGATCGCCGGGCGCCCGGCCTCCGACTGGACGCTGGCCGTCAAGACCGAGGTCGTGCTGGTGGGCGCCGGCGCGCTGATGAGCTTCCGCACGGCTTGGTCGACGCTGCTGGGCGGCCTGCTGACCTACGGCGTGCTGGGCCCGGCCCTGGTGGAGCGCGGCCTCGTCCCCACGGTCAGCTACAAGGCCATCGTGGGCTGGACGGTCTGGCCCGGCGCCGCCCTCCTGGTGGCCTCGGGACTGACCTCCTTCGCCCTCGACTGGCGCAGCGTGGCGCGCTCGCTCTCCGGCTTGACGCGCCTCTTCCGCCCGTCCACGGGCCCGGCCGACCCGATGGACGAGATCGAGTGCCCGGGCTGGTGGTTCCCCGCTGGCTTCGTGGCGCTCGGGCCGGTCGTGGTGGCCCTGATGGTCTGGCTGTTCCAGATCCCGCTGTGGGCCGCAGTCATCGCCGTGCCCATGGCGGTGGTGATGGGCTTCGTGGCCGCGCGCGTCACGGGCGAGACCGACATCACGCCCACCAAGGCCCTGGGTCCCGTCACGCAGCTGGTCTACGGCGCGATCACGCCCGGCAACCTCTCGGGCAACATCATGGCCGCCAACGTGACCGGCGGCATCGGCCTGCACGCCGCCGACCTGCTCACCACGCTCAAGACCGGCTGGCTGCTGGGCGGCGACCCGCGGGCGCAGTTCCGGGCCCAACTCTTCGGCGTGCTGGCCGGCGCGGCGGTGGTGGTGCCGGCCTTCAACCTGCTCATCCCCGACCCGTCGCTCCTGGGCAGCGAGGCCTGGCCGGCGCCGTCGTGCCTGGTCTGGGCCGGGGTCTCCGAGGCCTTCGCCAACGGCCTGGGGGCGCTCGACCCGGCGGCGCGCTCCGGGATCCTGGCCGGGCTGCTGCTGGGCGTGGCCCTGGCCTTGCTGGAGCGCTTCGCCCCGCGCGCGGTCAAGCACCTGGTCCCCTCGCCCTCGGGGCTGGGCATCGCCATGGTCATCCCGGGCAGCAACTCGATCGCCATGTTCCTGGGCGGCCTGCTGGCCTGGCTGCTGCGGCGCCGCCACCCGGCCGTGGCCGACCGCTACGTCGTGCCGGTCTCGTCGGGCCTGATCGCCGGAGAGAGCCTGATGGGCGTGGCGGTGGCGCTGCTGATCGTGGGTGGGGTCCTGGCCCGGTAGAATCGCCTCGCGGCCCGCCGGCCGCGCGCCCATGCCCCCTGCCCCGTCCGAGCCCGCGCGCACGCCGAGAGCCGTCTGGGCGGCCGTGGCCCTGCTGCTCCTGCTGCAGGCCACCCTGCTGCTGCGCACGGCCCGGGACAAGTCGGACACGGCCGACGAGGCCCACTACCTGGCCGTCTCGATCCTGCAGTGGCGCGGCGACCTGACCTCCAACTGCGAGTCGCCCGCCCTGCCCAAGTGGGGCTTCGCCCTGGCCCTGCGGCTGGTGGACGGCGAGCTGTTCGGGGACACCACCGCCAAGGGCCGCGATCCGCTCTGGTCGCGGGCCCTGCCGCAGACCCGGCGCAACCTCCTGGCGGGGCGCAGCGCCACCGTGGCCGTCACGCTGCTGGCCGGGCTGCTCGTGTTCCTTTGCGGGCGCCGGCTGCACGGCGACGGCGTGGGGCTGCTGGCCCTGGCGCTGTGGGCCTGCTCGCCGTCGGTGCTGGCGAGCGGCAGCCTGGCCACGCTCGACGGCTGGGCCGCCGCGGCCGTGGCGCTGTTCGCCGGCCTGGCGCTGCGCCTCGTCGAGCGGCCGGGACCGGCGCGGGCCCTGGCCCTGGGGGCCGGACTGGGCCTGGGTGCGGCCTGCAAGG
>JBDIBD010000436.1:0-4512 GCA_039812725.1 Vicinamibacteria bacterium
GTCGTCCGCCGCGCCGTCGGGGGCCGAGCGCAGCCCGTAGCGCTCGCCCGCCGGGCTGAAGCCCTGCTCGAGCAGCCCGGCCAGGCGGGCCAGGTAGCGGCCGCGCCGGGTGCGCAGGCGGGCCCCCACCTCGACCAGGCGCTCGTCCCAGGGCTCGAGGGCGTGGCGGCGCTCGAGGGCCGCGTTGCGCTGGGTCACGACCCGGTCGTACTCGGCCAGGTCCTGGCGGTAGGACGGCCACAGGGCCGCCGCCGCACGGTCGAAATAGCGCCGTCGCTCGCCCATCGGGCCGAAGACCACGCGCAGGCGGTCGGTCGAGTAGACCAGGGCCTCCAGGCGGCCGTGGTAGCCGCGCGGCACGACCTCGCGGCCGCCCACCCACAGCGAGCGGCGCCCCGCGCTGACGCGCACCTCGAGGGACGACTCGCCCGCGCCGTCCACGGCCAGCCCGGAGGCGCTCAGCCCCGCACTGCCGCGCCGCACCACCTCGTCCAGGCGCTCGGTGCGAAAGGAGCGCCCGCGCGCCAGCAGGGCCAGGGCCTCGAGCACGGAGGTCTTGCCCTGGGCGTTGCGGCCCACGAGCAGGTTGAGGCCCGGCTGCAGCTCCAGCTCGGCTGCGGCGATGTTGCGCAGGTTCGTGACCCTCAACGAGCGGACCCACACGCGGGCAGCGTCCCCCCGGCGGCCCTCACAGCCGCATCGGCATGACCACGTAGCGGTGGTCGGCGGACTCGCCCTCGCCCTCGGCCACCGGCCGGAGCATCCCCTGGCTCTCGGAGTCGCGCAGCTCGAGGCTCACCTGCGCGGTCCCGGCGCTGCCGAGGAAGTCGAGCAGGTACTGGGCGTTGAAGCCGATCTCGACCGGCCCACCCGAGTACTCGGTCGGCAGGCTCTCGCGGGCCTCGCCCATCTCGGGCGAGGAGGCCGTCAGCTCCAGGCGCCCCTCCTGCAGGCCCACCCGGATGGCCCGGCTGCGCTCGGCAGAGAGCAGGCTGACGCGCCTCACCGCGGCCATCAGGGCCTCGCGCTCGAGCTGCGCGACCTTGTCGCCCTTGAGCTCGATGACCTTCTCGTAGGCCGGGAACTGCCCGTCGATCATCTTGGAGGCCAGCACCCGTCCGCCGACGCTGAACACCAGGTGGTTCTGGGCCTGGTGGAAGCTGACTGGCTCGTCCTGCAAGAGCTGCTGCAACTCTCCTACGGCCTTGCGCGGCACCAGCACGCGCAGGGCCTCGCCCAGCTTGAGCTTGGCGGCCCGGCGCGCGTACGACAGTCGGTGGCCGTCGGTGGCCACCAGCGCCACGCCGTCGCGGGAGAGCACGAGCAGCGCCCCGGCCAGGTAGTAGCGCGCGTCCTCGGCGGTGATGGCGAAGGCGGTGCGCGCGATCAGGTCCCGCAGCACCGCGCCCGGCAGCTCGACCGGCGTGGCCCCGGCGGCAGCCTCCGGCAGGCTCGGGAAGTCCTCGCGGGGCAGGCCCGCCATGCGGAAGTGGCTGCGGGCGCAGTCGAGGCTGGCCCAACCGTCGTCCTCGATCTGCAGGTGCACGTCGCTGTCGGGCAGCGAGCGCACGATCTCGTAGAGCTTCTTGGCGGACAGGGTGATGGCACCCGGGCGCGCCACCTGGGCCGGGCAGCTGCCACGCAGGGACACGTCGAGGTCGGTCGCCGCCACGGCCAGGCTCTCTCCCGAGGCCTCGAGCAGCACGTTCGACAGGATCGGGATCGAGTTCTTGCGCTCGACGATTCCCTGGACCAGCTGCAGCTCGCGCAACAGGTCGGCCTTGCGGGCGACGATGTCCATCTCTACTGACCCTTTCAGTCCTTCAGGAGACCTATCTCAGACACTGGAAGAGGCGCTGTGGAAGACCCGAATCGGCAATCCAAATGATTCTACAAGAAAGAGATATGGTGTGGAAGGGGCTGTGCGTCCCCAGGCCCCGTGCGGCCCAGCCTGTGTGGAACCCGGGCGTCCGCGGCGGCCGCGGGCCGGGCCACGGCCCGGCGCTGTGCAAAACCCCCCAAAGTCATCGGAACTGTTGCAGGAAGCTGTTGATCAGCCTGTCGAAATCGCGGTCCTTCTTGCGCAGGGCCTCGATCTTGCGCAGGGAGTGGATGACGGTCGAATGGTGCTTGCCGCCGAAGCCCTTGCCGATCTCCGGAAGCGAGGCCGAGGTGAGGCTCTTGGTCAGGTACATGGCGATCTGGCGCGGCTCGGCCACGGCCTTGGAGTTGTTCTTGGCCTTGAGGTCGGTCAGCTTGATGTTGTAGTGGTCGGCCACGAACTTCTGGATCATCTCCATGCTGACCGTGCGGTCGTCGGCCGGCAGCAGGTCCTTCAGGGTGTCGTGGGCCAGCGCCAGGTCGATGTCCCGGCCGGTCAGGCTGGCGTAGGCCACCAGCCGGATCAGGCTGCCCTCCAGCTCGCGGATGTTGGTGCGCACCTTGCTCGCGATGAAGAGGGCCACGTTCTCGGGGACCAGCACCCGCTCGGACTCGGCCTTCTTGCGCAGGATCGCGACCTTGGTCTCCAGGTCGGGGGGCTGGATGTCCGCGATCAGGCCCCACTCGAAGCGGCTGTGCAGGCGTTCCTCGATGTTCGGGATCTGGCGGGGCGGGGCGTCGCTCGAGATCACGATCTGCTTCTGGGCGTCGTGCAGCGCGTTGAAGACGTGGAAGAACTCCTCCTGGGTGCGGTCCTTGCCCCCCAGGAACTGGATGTCGTCCACCAGCAGCAGGTCGGCCGTGCGGTACTTCTCGCGGAAGGCCGGGATGCGGTCGAAGCGCAGGGCGTTGATCATCTCGTGCATGAAGGTCTCGGACGAGATGTAGATCACGCGCATGCGCGGCGTGTGGGACAGCACGTAGTGGCCGATGGCGTGCATCAGGTGCGTCTTGCCGAGGCCCACGCCGCCGTAGAGGAAGAGCGGGTTGTACGACTTGGAGGGGATCTCGGCCACCGCCCGGGCGGCGGCGTGCGCGAACTGGTTGGAGGCGCCGACCACGAAGCTCTCGAAGGTGTACTTGGGGTTGAGCGGTGTGTTCGAGAGCCCCTCCCGGGGCGCCGGCGCCTCGGGCCCCGGGCCCGGCTCGGGCACGTCGCACTCGAAGACCACCTCCAGCGAACCGGCCTCGAGCTCGGCCAGGGCCTCGTCGATGACGCCGCGGTAGTTCTTGTCGAGCCAGTCCTTGAACTGCGCGCTGGGCACGCGCACGAACAGGGTTTCCCCCTGCTGCTGCAGGAACTGGGTCGGTCGGAACCAGGTGGCGAAGCTGTGGCGGTTGAGCTTGCCTTCCACCCGCGCCAGGACGCGATCCCACAGGTTCATGGCACGACCTCCCGTCTCACCCAGCTAAGAGGCTCCAGAAAAAAGACTTGCGCCAGGTTTCCGAGGCCCGACGGAATTCCTCCCGAAGTCCGCACTATACGGCGGGGGGATTTGCACAGAGTTTTCAACACGTGTGGAAAACACTCATTTGAACGACCTTGGGCGGGTTGGGTCGCGTTACGCGCGGAGCCGAGAAACTAGCACAGGGCCGGATTGGCCACAAGGTCGGGACGCGCCGCGCGAGTTGACAGCCCGCTGGCCGACGGGCTAGCATCACGACTTTGCTCTGATCGGAGTCCCGACATGAAGCGCACGTTCCAGCCCAACAACCGCCGCCGCAAGCGCACGCACGGCTTCCTGGTGCGGATGCGCACCGAGGGCGGACGCCTGGTGCTGAAGCGCCGGCGGCAGAAGGGCCGCAAGCGCCTCTCCGTCTAGCCCTACAGCCCATGGTCCCGGTCGTGCGCCGCGCGGGGCTGCGTCGCTCGCAGCGCCTGCGCGGCCAGGGGGTCTTCAGCCGTCTGTTGCGCCGTGGACGGCGCATCGAGGGAGACCTCTTGCGCCTGGTGGTCGCGGCGGGCACGGAGCCGCTGCCTCGGCTGGGGCAGACCTTGCCCCGCAAGCTGGGTCCGGCGGTCCAGCGCAACCGCATTCGCCGGAGGGTCAGGGAGCTCTTCCGGCAGTGTCCTCCCGAGGGACTGGACGTCGTCGTGCAGCCGAAGGCCGGGGCGCTGACGGCCGATTTCGACTCCTTGAGGGCCGAGTGGCTGCGCGCGCTGGGCCGCGCGCGGGGCCCCGGCAAGCGGCGTGGCACGGCTGTTCCTGCTGCTGATTGACGCCTACCGCGTGACGCTGTCGCCGCTGGTGGGGGGCTACTGCCGCTTCGTCCCGAGTTGCAGCGTGTACGCAGAAGAAGCCATCCGCCGGCACGGGGCCTGGCGCGGGGCCCGCCTGGCGGCGGCGCGCCTGCTCCGTTGCCATCCGTTTCGTCCCGGCGGATTCGACCCGGTGCCCTGAGAGGGTCTGCGAGGATAGCGAGAATGGAAGAACGCCGGCTCCTGGTGGCCGTGGCCCTGTCGTTCCTGGCGCTCACGGCCTTCCGCCTGTTGTACCCGAGCCCGCCGGCCCCCGCTCCGGGGGCCGCCAAGGCGACCGCCAGCGCCCCGCCGGGGCCCGGCGGGGGCCA
>JBDIBD010000437.1:0-4511 GCA_039812725.1 Vicinamibacteria bacterium
GCTGCCGCCCGCGGCCGGCTCGGCCGGCGGCAGCCCGCCGGCGAGCCGCTCGACGCGCGCCACCAGCTCGGCGAAGGGCATCAGGCGCCGCATCTGGGCCAGCTTCAGCAGCGCCAGCTCCAGCGTCACGCGCGCGTCGGCGGCCTGCCGCAGCTCGCCCTCCAGGCGCGCCAGCAGGTCGAGCGTGCGCAGCAGGTCGTCCTCGGAGAAGGCCTCGGCCAGGGGCGCGAGGCGCTCGCGCTCCTCGGGCACCAACCCCGACAGCAGGCTGCTGTCGCCCGGCGCGATCTTGACCAGCAGCACCTCGCGGAAGCACAGCAGCAGCTCGCGGGTGAAGTTGCGGTAGTCGGCGCCGTAGTCGGCCAGGCGCTCCACCAGGTCGAGCAGGGCCAGGCTGTCGCCGGCCAGCACCCCCTGGGCCGCCGCCACCAGCAGCTCGCGGTCGATCAGGCCCAGCAGCGCGCCCACGTCCTCGTCGCGCACCTCGTCGCCGCTGAAGGCCAGCACCTGGTCGAACAGCGAGAGCGCGTCGCGCACGCTGCCCTCGGCCGCGCGGGCCACGCGGGCCAGGGCCTCGTCGGAGACCTGGATGCGCTCCTTGTCCGAGATCTCGCGCAGGTGCTGCAGCAGCTCGCGGGTGGGGATCAGGCGGAAGTCGTACTGCTGGCAGCGCGAGAGGATGGTCTGCGGCAGCTTGTGCGACTCGGTCGTGGCGAAGATGAACTTGACCCGCGGGGGCGGCTCCTCGAGGGTCTTCAGCAGGGCGTTGAAGGCCGAGCCCGAGAGCTGGTGGACCTCGTCGATGATCCAGACCTTGAAGCGGTCGCGGGCCGGGTTGTAGCGCGCGCTCTCGCGCAGCTCGCGCACGTCGTCGACGCTGTTGTTCGAGGCCCCGTCGATCTCCTGCACGTCGAGGGCCGTACCGGCCGTGATCTCGCGGCACGAGACGCACTCGTTGCAGGGCTCCGGGGTGGGCCCCTCGGCGGCCGAGCAGTTGAGGGCCTTGGCCAGCAGCCGGGCGGTGGTGGTCTTGCCCACCCCGCGCGCGCCGGAGAACAGGAAGGCCTGGCCCACGCGCCCGCTGGCCAGGGCGTTCTTGAGCGTGCGGGTGACGACCTCCTGGCCGACCACGTCGTCGAAGGTCTGGGGGCGCCACTTGCGCGCCAGCACGGTGTAGGACATCGGGCCTCTCGCCGCTCACGCCCGGCGGGCGTCGCCGGCGGCCGACCCACGTGGGCCCCGGGGGACCTGCGGCACACGCCCGGGTCATCTAACCGTTGCTCCCTTCCGGGCCTGGCGGGGTTCGAAGCCTGACGTTGCGCAGGGCCGGAGCCCACGTGCGTCGGCCCCGGGAACCGCCAGACTACCTCAAACTCCGGGCCCGCGGAAGCGCTGCGGTTAGGGGCGAACGGGAGGCGCGTTGTAGCCTCGGCCGAGGGGCGCTTGCCTCGGAGGATCGATGACCCTTGCACGACTGGCCGCGCTGCCGCTGCTCCTGCTGACCGGCCTCGTCGCGGCCGCGCCGCCCGCGCCGCCCGCGGGCGAGGAGACCCTGGCCCCGGGCGTGCGCGTGCGGCCGCTGCGCGACGGCTTCTGGCTGCACGTGACGGCGCGCACCTCGGACGGTGTCCTGTCGAACGGCCTGTTCGCGCCGCTCCAGGGCGGCGGCGTGCTGCTGGTCGACACGGCCTGGGACGACGCCCAGACCGAGAGGCTGCTCGACTTCGCCGCGCAGCGCCTCGGGGGCGTGAGGGACGCCGTGGTGACCCACGCCCACGCCGACCGCACGGGTGGCGTGGGCGCGCTGCGCCGGCGCGGCATCCGGCCCCTGGGGCTGGACCTGACCGCGGAGAAGGCCCGCGCGGAGGGCTCGCCCGTCCCCGACGTGGCCCTGGGCACCTCGAGCCGCCTGCTGTCCGACCCGCGCGGCTTCGAGGTCTTCTACCCCGGCCCCGGCCACACCCTCGACAACGTGGTGGTGGCCTTCCCGGCCGCGCGCCTGCTGGCCGGGGGCTGCCTGGTCAAGGCCGCCGACGGCGGCGAGGGTTACATGGGCGAGGCCTTCCCGCCCGACTGGCCCGCCGCCATGGCAGTGCTGCGCCAGCGCTACGCCGGCTACACGCTGGTGATTCCGGGCCACGGCGCGCCGGGCCCGCTCGAGCCGGCCCTGGCCCGCACCGAGACGCTGGCGCGCGAGGTGGCGGCGCGGGAGGAGCGCGCCACGGACGGCCACGTCTACGCGGACGTGCCGGCTTCGCCCGACACGTCGCGGCGCTGGGTGTTCTACGTCCACGGCAGGATCCTCGAGCAGCAGGGGCGCGAGGCCACCAGCCCGGACTTCGGCCGCTACGAGTACGACGCCATCCTGAAGGCCTTCGCTCAGCGCGGCTTCGAGGTGGTCTCGGAGGTGCGCAGCGAGGCCAGCTCCGCGGACTTCCCAAAGCGCCTGGCCGGCCAGGTGCGCCGGCTGCGGGACGCCGGCGTGCCGGCCGAGCGCATCACCGTCGTCGGGGCCTCCAAGGGCGGCTCCCTGGCCCTGGCCGCGGCGGCCGAGCTGCAGCACCCCGGCCTGTCGTTCGTGGTGCTGGCGGGCTGCGGCGAGGCGACGGTCGGGCTGGGCCCGCGCCTGCGCGGGCGGGTGCTGTCGATCTACGATCACCCCGACCGCTTCACGCCCTCGTGCCTGGCCACTTTCCGGGCGGCCCCGCTGCTGACCACGGCGCGCGAGCTGACGCTGACGCTCGGCCACGACCACGGGCTGCTGTATCGGCCGTACGCGGAGTGGGTCGAGCCCGCCGCGCGCTGGGCGCGGGGCGGGACGGAGACGGAGCGCTGACGCGATCCGTCGGGACCACGGCGCGCACTGGCCACCTCGGCCCGGTTTCGGCGTCTGTCGCCCAGGACCGGGAGAGGCTGGGCTCGCATGCGGAGCACGACGACTGGCGCGTGGGTGCTGGCGCTCGTTCTGGCCGGGAGTCCCGCCTCCGCCTGGAACGCGGGCTATTCCAACGGCTTCGAGCCCTGGCCCGAGGCGCCGCGGGCCCGGGTCCGCCGCTGCCCGGCCGAGCTGGACGGCCGTACGATCAGGGCCTCCTGCGACTGGAGGGGCCGGCGGGTCCGGCTCGCGCTCCAGTCCGACCAGGGCTGGGACGGAACCCTGACGATCGGGGGCGAGGCCTACGGGTCGGTGCCGGAGCCCGGGGGCTGGGGCGCCGAGGTCTACGTCACGGACCTCAACCTGGACGGCAGGCCCGACTACGTGCTCGTGATGCCGGGCGGGGGAGCTGGCCTGGCCGGCGAGCACTGCCAGGTCCTGGTCGCCTGGAGCGGCCCGAGGCGGTATCGCATCGTGGACTTCCGCAGCCTGGGCTTCGGCCCGGAGGACCTGATCGACCTCGACGGCGACGGCCGAGTCGAGCTGGTGCAGACGGCCTTCACTCGGGCCGAGGCGAGCGACGGCCAGACCCACGGCTACTGGGTGCACCGCTTGCTCGAGCTCGACGGCGACCGGCTCCGTCCGCGGCCAGGCCGCGCCCCCGTCTTCATCCAGTTCACCTTCCGCCGCCCGAACCACCGACGGGCCGCCGGGCTCGCCCCCGTGCGACAGCGCGAGCTGGTGACGGAGCGGTACCTGTTCCAGGACCCCGGGGGCTGCGCGCCCGACGTCGACGACGAGTGGCGCGACCGTCAGGGCGGCGCGTGGACGCTGGTGGAGAGCTTCTGCCGGGCGGCCCACGAGCGGCGCTTCGAGGTCTTCGAGCATCCGCCCGCCGGGACGCGCCGGCGCGTCTTGCTCGCGACCCGGGGCTTCGACGAGGCGCCCGCCGCAGCGGCGCGCTTCGTCGACCTGGAGGGCGACGGCCAGCCCGAGGTCGAGCTGAGCGACCGCTGCGGGGCCGGGCCCGGCTGCGCCACGGCCCTCTTCGGGCGCCCTTCCGGACAGGCCGGCCCGCTGCGCGAGCTCCCGCCGGCTGGGGGCAAGCCGTGAGGCGGCTGCTGCGCCTGTGGCTCTGGTCGGGCGTCTCGTTCTCGCTCGTCTGCGCCGTGGCGCTCGGCCACGAGCTGTTGCGGCCGCCGTCGCCCGGGGCCGAGCCGGGCAGCGACGCCCCGCTCGGGGGTGTCGGGGCGGCGACCCAGGTTGGGCTCCTGCTCGCCAGCACGATCCTGTTCCTCGCGACGGCACCGCTGCTGGTCGCGCTGCGGCGCGGCAGCGCCCGGTGGGGCGCCCTCGGCCTCGGGCTCGCCGCCGCGCTGGGCGCAGCGGTGCCGACGCTCTTCCTCGTCGACGCGCGAGACCCTCCGGGCTGCCCCGAGGGGACCCTCGGGGCCTACGTGGCGCCAGCGTGGTTCCTGTCGCTGCTCTTCGTGGCCACCTCCCGCGACTCCCTGGGCGCGCTCGGGCTGGGCGCGAGCGCCGCGGCGCGCGCGCTGGCCCGGCTCGAGCGCGAGGCGCTCGCGGCCCTGGCGCTGGTCGAGGGCGTCGCGTTGTCCACCGCCGAGCTGCCGTCGCG
>JBDIBD010000438.1:0-4465 GCA_039812725.1 Vicinamibacteria bacterium
CACCACCACGCCGCCGTCCGCGCCGATCGAGGCGCGGGCCGCCTCGGTGGTCAGGCCCACCCTGAGGGTCGGGGCCGCGAGCGGCGGGATCTCGGCCGTGGCCCCGGGAGACGGGCTGGGGCCCGGCGACACTGCCGGCGGCGACGGGGCTCCAGGAGGCCGCGGGCCGGACGGGGCCGCGCTCCGGCAGCTGGTGCCCGTGGCGACGTAGGCCAGCGTGGTCGCCAGCAGCGCCAGGGCCAGCAGCCGGGCGCGTCTCAAGCCCCCTCCGCGCCGGGGGACATGTTGTAGTAGAACGTCGCCAGCATCGTCACGCTGGCCGGCCGGTAGTCGGGCGGCAGCGGTGCGAAGCGGCTGCCGAGCAGCGCGTTCTGGGCGGCGCGGTCGAAGGCGCCCGTTCCCGAGGGCTGCACGATGCGCACGCTGCTGACCCGCCCGTCGCGTTCCACCACGAACTCGATCGAGACCCGGCCCTTGAAGCCCATCAGGGCCGGCTGCGGGATGATCCAGTTGCGGTAGACCTCCGTCCGGAAGCGCTCGATCCAGAGGCTGAAGTCGGCTCCCTGCGGGTCGAAGTGCAGGCCCCCGATGTCCTGCGAGGTGCCCGTCGGAGAGCCGAAGGTGCCGGAGGCCTGCAGCCGACGGTCGAGGTCCCGCAGCGACTCGCTGATCGGCGCGCGCGGGCCCGCCGCCTTGGAGTCGTCTCCGGACGGCAGCCGGTCGAGACCGGGCGGCAGCCGCAGCCCGCCACCGGCCCGGCCGGCCGTCCCGTCGGCCACCAGCGGCGCGGCCGGAGTCGGGACAGGGGCCGGGGTCGCAGGCGCGGGCGTCGCGGGCGCAGCCGGCGTCAGGGCCCCGTCCGCGGTGCCCTTGCGCATCCGCACGGCCTCCTTGTCGCGCTCCAGGAGCAGGGGCCCCTTCTCCTGGAAGGGCGACGGCCCGCCGATGCTCACACGGTCCTTGCCTTCGGGCAGGGGCGTCGGCGCCGGGCGGGGGGGCGCCGGAGGGGGGGCGGGAGCCAGCTGGCGCAGCACCGGCGGTGGCGGCAGGAAGACCCGCTGTCGCACCTCGGCGGGTTCCTTCTGCTGACTCTGGTCGGGCTGGCGCGGACCCGCCTGTTCCTTCGCAAGTGCCATCAGAATCAGGAGATGGACGATGGCCGAGACCAGGAAGCCCGGACGAGACTCGCTACGCTCCAAGGCTGTTCCCTCGACGCGCCACGACGTCGGGTGACGTCACGCGTCCCCTCGCCACCGGCTCGAGCCGGCGCCTACCGCCCCAACAGACGACAGTCTACCACGGCTGGAGCCATGCCGATCCGGCCTACGCAACTTGTTGGGTGTCAGCGAGCTACGGCGCCCCCCCGACGAGCCCGGTCTGGATCCGCTCGAGGATCGTCAGGGCCAGGGCCAGGGCCCGCCGGCCATCCCGCCCGCTGACCCGCGGGGGCTCACCCTTCTGGACGGACTCCACGAACGCGGCCAACTGGCGCCGGAGCGGTTCCTCGTCGGGGCTGGACGTGCGCTCCACGGCGATCGTGGGCCCGGCGGCGCCCCCTTCGAGGCGGTAGACCTGGGCCTCCCGGGCCGCGAAGTCGACCGACACGTAGGTGGCCGGCGCGAAGACCCGGAACTTGCGCACCTTGTCCATGGAGACGCGGCTGGCCGTCAGGTTGGCGATCAGGCCGGAGGCGAAGCGCAGGCGGGCATTGGCGATGTCCACCTTGGGGGTCAGCACGGGCACGCCCACCGCCTCGACCTGCACGGGCTCGCTGCCGTCGAGAGCCAGCACCACGTCGAGGTCGTGGATCATCAGGTCGAGCACGACGTCGATGTCGAGGCTGCGTGCCGAGAACGAGCCCAGGCGGTGCACCTCGACGAAGCGCGCCTGCCGGCCGTGGCGGTAGAGCGCCTCGGCGGCGGGGTTGAAGCGCTCGATGTGGCCGACCTGCAGCACCAGCCCGTGCTGCTCGGCCTCGCGAATGAGGTCGTCGGCCTGGGCCAGGGTGGCCGTGACCGGCTTTTCGACCAGCACGTGGCGGCCGGCCCGCAGGGCCCGGAGGGCCAGCTCGTGGTGCGAGACGGTCGGCGTGGCCACCGACAGGGCCTCACACTCCGAAAGCAGCTCGTCGAAGTCGCGCGCCACCCGCGCGCCGTGCTTCCCGGCCACCGCGCGGGCGCGCTCGGCGTCGGCGTCGTGCACCGCCGTGAGCTGCGCCCCGGGCAGCGCCGCGTAGACCCGCGCGTGGTGCTGCCCCAGCGCCCCGACCCCGGCCACACCTACCCGCAGGCGCCCGTCCGTGCCGCTCATGCCGCCCCCAGCTCCTTCTCGTCCAGGCCCCAGACGCACAGGCCGTGCCTCTCGGCCGCGGCCAGGAACTCCGGCCGGTCGAGCAGCAGCGTGCGGCCGGCCTCCACCGCCAGCACCGCGGCCTCCGCCTCGCGCATGGCCAAGAGCGTGCCGTCGCCCACCACGGGCACGTCGAAGCGCAGGTCCTGGCGCGGCTTGGCCAGCTTGACCACGCACGTGCCGGGCCCGGCCAGCCGCCCCGCCCGGCGGATCACCTCGTCGGTTCCCTCCATGGCCTCGAGGGCCACTGCCGCGCGGTCCTTGACCACCACGGTCTGCCCCAGGTCGAGCCCGCCCAGGGCGCGCGCCACCTTGACCCCGTAGGCCAGGTCCTGGCGCTGGGCCGACGAGGGCTTGCGGCGCGTCATGGCCCCGGCCGTGGCGAGCTGGTCCTGCAGCAAGTCCACCGACGAGAGCAACCGGATCCCCTCGCGCTCGAGCACCCCGGCCACCGCGCCGAGGAGGCTGTCGGTGTTCTTGAAGGCCAGGCGCGCCAGGGCCCCCATCAGCTTCAGGTCGGGGATCACGCCCGAGAAGATCTGGCGGTGCTTGACCTGGCCCGCCATGACGGCCTCGCGGGCGCCCCCGCTCCGCAGCGCGTCGATGGCCTGGCCCAGCTGCCCGAGTCCCACCCAGTGGCAGTGGTCCACCTCGGAAGCCAGCGCCGGGTCGGCCTCCTCGCGGATGGCCACGGCCACCACGGGCCGGCCGGCCCGCCGCGCCGCGGCGGCCACGAGGAACGGGAAGCGTCCGTTCCCGGCGATGAGGCCCAGCGGCTCGCCGGCCAGGCTCAGGCCCCTTCCGCCTCGGCGCGACCGCGCTTCAGGATCACGCCGCGCTCCGAGGAGCGGATGAAGTCCACCAGCAGCCGCACCTCGGGCGTGTGGGGCCCCTCAGCGTCGAGGCGCTCGAGGGCCTGGGCGGTGGTCAGCCGGCTCTGCAGCAGCACGCGGTAGGCCTGCTTGATGGCGCCCACGGCCTCCGGGTCGAAGCCGCGCCGGGCCAGGCCCACCAGGTTGGGGCCGTAGATGCAGGCCCGGTTGCCGACCGTCTTCGAGTAGGGCAGCACGTCCTGGGTGGCCACGGTGTAGCCGCCCACGAAGGCGTGCGGGCCCACGCGGCAGAACTGGTGGACCCCGGAGAAGGCCCCGATGGTGGCCCAGTCGGCCACGCGGACGTGGCCCGCGAGGGTGGCGGCCTGGGCGAAGATGCCGTGGCTGCCCACCTGGCAGTCGTGGGCCACGTGGGCCTGGGCCATGAACAGGTTGTCCGAGCCCACCCGCGTCACGCCGCCCCCGCCGGCCGTGCCCACGTGCATGGTCACGTACTCGCGCACGACGTTGCGCTCTCCGATCTCCAGGCTCGAGTCCTCGCCGCGGTACTTGAGGTCCTGCGGCACCTGGCCCAGGGAGCAGAACGGGAAGAGGTGGTTGCCGGCGCCGAGGGTGGTGCGACCCTGGACCACCACGTGCGACTCGAGCACGCAGCCGGCCCCCAGGCGCACCTGCGGCCCGACCACCGAGTAGGGCCCGATGCGCACGCCCGGCCCCAGCTCGGCGCCGGGCGCCACGCGCGCGGTGGGGTCCACGGCGGGAGGCTCGAGCTCGTGGACCTGCAGCAGCAGCCGGGCCTCGGCCTCGCGCTGCTCGCCCACCCGCACCTCGCCCGCCAGGCGCGCCAGCGCGCCCCGGCGGTGCAGCAGGCGCACCTCGAGGCGCAGGCAGTCGCCGGGCACCACGGGCCGGCGGAACTTGGCGCCGTCGATGCCGGCCACGTGCACCTCGACTCGGCTCGGGTCGGGGGCGCTCTTGAGCAGCCAGATGCCTGCGGCCTGGGCCAGGCTCTCCATGATCAGCACGCCGGGCATGACCGGGGCGCCCGGGAAGTGGCCCTCGAAGAAGTCCTCGGCGCCGCTGACGTTCTTGACCGCCACGAGGCCGCGGGCCGGGTCGTGGTCGAGCACCCGGTCGACCAGCACGAACGGGTACTGGCTGGGGATCTGCCGCAGCAGGCGCGGGATGTCGATGGAGGCGGGCATGGAGCCGGAGCGCGCAGCGGGGGGCCGGGCGGCCCCCCGTGCGGCGCGGGCGCGGCCGGGCTAGTTGCCGGCCGGCTT
>JBDIBD010000439.1:0-4464 GCA_039812725.1 Vicinamibacteria bacterium
CTGCACACCGGAGCCGCCGCCCGTGAAGAGGCCCGCCGGCGACACCACCACCGCCTGCACGTCGGCGCTGCCCCAGCGCGGCGGCAACTCGCGCGCGGCCGGCAGCGAGACGAACGAGAGCGGCCGCCGCTCGCCCGACTCGGTCTCGAGGGCCTGCTCGACCCGGGCGCGCAGCTGCCACCAGGCCAGCCCCGCCAGTCCCAGCGCCAGGACGCCGGCCAGGGCCAGCCAGGCAGCCCGTCGCGGGCGCGCTGGAGAAGTAGGTGTGCTCATCTTGCGACCCCAGAAGTGCAGGAAACGTGCCGGGCCCGATCCCCCATGATCCTGCCCTCGCCGGCCGCCGCGCGTGTCGTCGCGGCCACGGCGGCGTCTCCGCGCTGGCACGCTCCGGCGAGCGGTCGGATTCTACTTCCTATCCACGGTCCGCACGCACACCCTCGGACCTCGGAGCCGCGAGCGCTGCCAACACCTTGGGGCCGCGTGGGCTCCGTGTCCATGTCAGCCCTCCACAGCCCCTTCCTTCGAAATTGGTGTCGGTGCTGCTGCTCGACAAGGGTCTCGAGTTCAAGCCTACCTTCGTCGACCCCAGGAACGCCCAGCTCATCGAGTCGAGCGTGTTCTCGGTGGCGGACATCGCGCGCTTGTTCCACATGCCGCTGCCGAAGATCGGGTACTACTAGGGACGCGGCACCTACAGCAGCGTCGAGCTGCTGCGGCAGGACCTCCTCGACCACACCATCGACCCGCACCTGTGCGCTGACGAGGGCGAGCTGAACCGGACCCTGGTGGTCGAGGACGGGCCCTTCATCGAGTACCTGCACCAGGCCCTGATGTAGGCCGACTCGGCCACCCGGCGGCTCACCTACGGGATTCGGTCTGATGCACGGGTGCTCACGGGGAACGAGGTCCGCGGGGCCGAGAACTTGCCGAAGCTGCCCACGAAGTCGGGGCAAGCTCACTCGGTGCGATTCTCGATGCCGCGAACGATCCATACCTGGGTGTGGTGGACGACGTCCAAGGCATTGCTGAGACACTGCTCCTCATGATCAAGACAACGCGAGCGGGCCAAGCACGCACGTCACGCCCAAACCCGGCGCCGACGGGGAAGCGCAGCCCCAGTCCGACAACTGCTCTTCTAGGGAGTCCCGCCAACGAGCGGAACGGGACGCACGCCTGCGCTGGTCCCAGCACAGTGGGTCCGATAGACTACGCGCGCTAGGCGACGCCGCGACGCCGTCGAGGGACTCGCCGGTCACCACGGCATCTTCGTCTGGGGCTGGGAGGAGCCGAGACAATGCTCGAACGACTGAAGCTCGCTCTCGACCGAATCGAATCCTATCAGTGGCGGATCTTCGAGGAGTTCGCGGCTGCATTCCTATCAGGGGAATTCCCGCGCCTTCGCACGGTTGCCAACGAGAGTGGCGACGACGGAGTCGACGCGTTACTGCTCTGCGACGATGCCCCCTACGTGCTGCTGCAGTTCTCCATCAGAAAAGGGTGGCAACAGAAGATCGTCGAGACGGCAAAGCGGCTCGCCACTACGAACCCACAGGCGCAGCAACTCGTCTATGTGACGCACCTGGCTATCCAGCATGAGGTGCAGTCGGCGAGGGAGCGACTTCGCCGAGATTTCCGCATTGGCCTCGATGTCCGTGACCGCTCATGGTTTCTGCAGAACGTCGACATGTCGGTTCAGACGGCTGCAGCAGCGGAGCGACTGGCGAAGGCGATAGTCGACCCTCTTCTAGAAGACATACGCAGCGCACGACGCGCGGTGGGCCCACAAGGTCTCTCGACAGAGGAGACCCGGGCGGCGTGCATCTATCTAGCTCTTCAAGTTGAGGACGATACTCGCGAGAAGGGTCTGACAAAGCTCTGCTTCGATGGACTCGTCCGGGCAGCACTTAGAGAGACGAGCGCTGACCGGCAACTCCCTCGGGGCGATGTCCAAACACGCGTCCGCCAGGTCCTGTCGACTCACCCCCCGGAAGTGGTGGACGAGTACACGAATGCTGCGCTCTCCCGCATGGCCAAGAGGGCGATTAGGTACTACCCGAAAGAGGACAGCTTCTGCCTCTCGCACGACGAACGTGAGCGTCTAGGCGAGCGGCTGATCGCTCTTGAGAATCAGAAGCAGGACCTGCTCGGCGCGATCGCCCCTACGGTGCAAGTCGCGTCGGAGGCGCTAGACGTCCAATCCCAGGTCGACGCTGAGTTGATGGCTCAACGAGTACTGCAGGTGGTGGAGGGCGTTCTCCTGCGTAAGGGGCAGGACTTCGTCGGAATGGTGCGGGAGGGGCGGCCGTTCACAGAACCTCGCCGCGCGGTGGAAGATGCGGTGACAGCCCACTTGAGCGAGGCCCCTTGGAAGCACTCCACAGTCGATCCCGGCACGGCGGTTGCTCTGTTGGCAGACGCCGCTACGCGCATCCTTACGGCCCCTCCAGCTGAAGTTCATGGGCACCTCAGGGCTCTGGCGGATGCCCATGTCCTGATGGCGTTCATTCGCGAAACGACCGATGTTCAGGGAGCGGTCGTCAAGCTCTTCTCGTCAGGGGAGCTGTGGCTTGACACGAGCATCCTGCTCCCCGTCTTCGCTGAGGCTCTTCTTCCAAACGCAAGCCACGGACAGTTCACCAGCCTTCTGCGAGCCGCCGCTGAGGCTGGACTGTCGCTTCGCGTTACGCGGGGTGTGGTCGAGGAGATTGAGCGCCACATGAACCGGGCTCTGATCCTCGCGGAGGGTAGCTTCACTCCGCCGTGGCGGGGGCGGGTACCGTTCCTGTACGCGGCCTTCCTCGACTCAGGCGCTTATCCCGGCGAGTTCAGGCAATACCTGGAACGCTTTCGTGGCTCAACATTCCCCGAACAAGACCTTGTCGAATACCTCTCCGATGCTGTGTCCCTCCAGGTCGGATCGCTGGAAGATGAGCTAAAGCGCGTGAAGCCGGAGGAGAGGCACGCGGTGACCGAATTCTGGGTGAAGATTCAGGAGCGAAGACGCGACGACGCCGACGAACCGGTCGACGCAATGGCGATCAAGAGGCTTGCAGATCACGACGTGGAGAACTTCCTTGGCGTCATTCTGCGCCGGAAACAGGAGCACTCCACTGCACTCGGGTACAGCACGTGGTGGGTCACATTCGATGGAGCGGCATTCTCGGCGCACAGAGGTCTAGCCGCGGCGCTCGGCGAGCGGGCCCTCCATTCGCCCGTAATGACCCCAGACTTCCTCGTGAACTACCTTGCCATCGGACCATGCAGGAAGGCGCTCAGTCAAAGGAGCGGGGCGGGCCTGCCACTCCTCCTATCGGACATGGCTGTGTTGGATCTTGTTCCTCCTGAGCTTCTTGATCGTGCGGCTGCCTTTCGCGCGGAACTCGCCGGCCTTCCAGAGGCCATAGTCCGTCGAAAGGTGCGTGACCATCTCCACGCGATGCGCTTGCGGCAGGGCATGCTCTCCCGCCGGGGCGCACGCGGCGTGGAGGAGACCGTTCGAGAGAGGATCCGAGCCAGCGCCAAGAAGGACGGCAAGGCTCACTAGCCTGAACCCGCCTGGGCTCCTGCTACGGAATGCACCATTGACCTCGCGCCTCCTGGCGCCGCTGGGATGTGCAGCTCCGTGCTCGAAGAGCCGGTCGCAAGAAGCGGCCAGCTCCTAGTTTCCGTCGGCTCCGCGCGGTACTCCAGAGGGCGCGGACAGCTCCAGCTCGGCCACGCTCCAGCGCCGCTCGCCGGCGAGGCGCTCGATGCGCAGCGCGAGCGCTTGGCGCGGCTCGATCAGCAGCACCTCGCTAGGCCCGGCCACGGCGGCCACCTGCTCGCGTGTCGGCGGGCGCCCCGGCCAGGCGCGCACGGGCTCGAAGGACGAGCCGTCGGCCGACAGGAGCAGGCGCAGGCCGCGCCCCGCGTCGCGCGGCCGGTCGCCGAGCTTCAACTCGACTCGGCCCAGCCAGCGCGGCGCGTCGAAGCGCAGCTCGAGCCACTCGGCCTGCCCGCGCTGCGCCTCGACCGACCAGAACGTGGACGGGTCGCCGTCGCGCAGGGCCTCGAGCTGCTCGGGGTGGGCCGAGGCCAAGAGCCGCGCGCCGGCCAGCGGGAGCGCGCTCCAGGCCGGCCGGGTCGGCCGCAGGAGCAGCAGGCGCGGCCCCTCGTACGGGCTGCGCGTGTCGATCTCGGCCACCGGCGCGAGACCGGGGAAGAGCGGCAGGTCCTCCGGCAGGGCCACGACCAGGTCGGCCTCGCCGGCCTGCAGCCGCGCGCCCCCCTCGGCGAAGAAGCGCGGACGGACCAGCTCGAAGCGCGCGTCGAAGTCGAGCTGCGGGACGTCGGTCAGGATGCGGGCCGGCCCCGGCAGGTGCTGCGCCGCCCAGTCCGCCGCGCGGGCGCGGGTGCTCGGCCGGCCGATGGCGTCCAGGTAGCGCCATGAAGCCGAGGCCGGGACCGCCAGGGCAAGGAGCCCCG
>JBDIBD010000440.1:0-4461 GCA_039812725.1 Vicinamibacteria bacterium
CTAGCGCGGTCCCACGATCGTCCAGGCGGTCGGGCTGCCGGCGGGCGCGTCGGGCGACGTGAACGTGCCGGCGGTGCGCTGGCCCGCCTGGTCCATGTACCAGACCACGAAGCGGCCCGAGGTGGCGTTGCGCCAGACCAGGTCGACGGTCCCCGGCAGGCCGCCGGGGCCGACGCCGTAGTCGCCCATGGCCAGCACCTTCCAGTTGTTGTCGCCCGCGTTCGGCGGGCTCGTGAACTGGCCGGCGAGGCGCGAGACCGCGCCGTCCATGAACCACAGCACGATCTTCCCGGAGACGGGGTTGTACCAGAGGAAGTCCGTGTCGCCGTCGGCGTTCCAGTCCTGCGCGCCCACGATCTCCCAGTTGGCGTCCACCGCCTGGTCCGGACTGGGCGCGATCACGCTCGCCACCGCGCTGCCGCTCATGATCCAGATGGCGATCTTCTGGGTGCTCGAGTTGCGGAAGACGATGTCGGGGCGGCCGTCCCGGTTGAAGTCGGCCGTGGCGGCCGGCCTCCAGGGCGGCGCCGGGGCGCCGGCCAGGGGGATCGGGGAGCCGACCCGCGCCGCGCCGTTCATCAGCCAGAGCTCCGCCGCGCCGCTGGTGGCGTTCCAGTACAGCAGGTCGTTGCGGCCGTCCCCGTCGAAGTCGTCCGTGCCGGCCACGACCTGGCTGAAGGAGGCGGGGTTGGGCGAGACGGTCACGGGCGGCGCCGGACGGCTCGCGCCGTTCATGAGCCAGGCGTCGGTCTGGCGCGTGCCTTCGAGCCGCAGGAGCAGGTCGGTCTGGCCGTCGCCGTCGACGTCGCCCTTGGCGAAGGCCCGGAAGACGTGCACCGAGCCGGCGTCGGCTCCGGCCGCCGTGTCGTCGGAAGGCGCCCCGACGAGCGCGGTGTCGCCGGAGAGAGCGACGGAGGAGCCGAAGTAGTCCGAGCCCGCGGCGTCTGAGGCGACCAGGCGGCGCTGCTGGTTCCAGCCACCCCCGGCGCGGGCGAAGGCGTAGGCGGAGCCAGCCAGTCCGCCGCCCCCGTTCTGGTCGAGGTAGGCGCCGGCCAGGGCCGTGTCGCCCCAGAGCGCCACGGCGTTGCCGAGCAGCGAGCTGGGGGCCGCGTCGGCCGCCACGAGCTCCTGCTGCTGGGTCCACGCGACGCCGGAGCGCGAGAAGGCGTAGACGGCCCCCGCGCCGGCTTGGGCCAGGGCCGATCCCACCAGGGCGGTGTCGCCCGCGAGCGCCACGGAGAAACCGAAGGAGTCGCCGGCGGCAGCGTCGGCGGCCGTCAGCTTCTGCTGCTGCGCCCAGACGCTGCCCGAGCGCGCGAACACGTAGGCCGAGCCGGCTCCATCGCCGGCCTCGGTGTCGTCGTAGGCGGCGCCCACCAGCGCGGAGCCGCCCGAGAGCGCGACCGAGTAACCGAAGCTGTCGCCCTGGAGCCCGTCGGCGGCGGTCAGCTTCTGCTGCAGCGTCCATTGCTGGGAGACGGTGTCGCGCACGAACACGTAGGCGGCTCCCGCGTCGTCCACCGAGCGCGTGCCCGCCACGATCGCGTTGCCGTCCGTGGCCACCGACCAGCCGAACCAGTCGTGGTACGTCCCGTCCGGCGCGGTGAGGATGGCTTCCTCGATCCAGGCCGAGAGGACACGCTTGAAGACGTACACGGCGCCGGCCTGGCTGGCCGTGGTGTTGGCGTTGAAGGCCCCCACCACCACGAGCCCGTTGGCGGTCGCCACCGACTGGCCGAAGTACTTGCCGGCCACGGGGTTCGAGGGCGTGAGCTGGGCCTGGAGGGCCCACGCGGCGCCGCTCCGGACGAACACGTAGGCGGCCCCGGAGTAGCTGCCCCCGAAGCCGGGCGCGCCCACGACGGCCACGTCGCCGTCGATGGCGACGGCGGTCCCGAAGAGGGCGCCGGGCTGGGCGGCGGGAGCGAAGAGCTGGGCCTGCTTGCGGAGCGAGCGCGCGTCTCCGGCGGCGACGCCGGCCAAGAAGAACGTGGCCAGCGCGGCGAGCGCGACGACAGGTGCCTTCATCGGCTTCTTTCCCGCGCTCACCGGGGCCCCACCACCCGCCAGTTGGCGGCCTCGGAGTCGGGCGTGGTGAACGTGCCGCTGGTGCGCTGGCCGGAGCGGTTCATGTGCCAGACCACCAGGCGGCTGCTGGTGGAGTTGCGCCACAGGAGGTCGGGCGTGCGGCTCACGGTGGGCAGGCCGACGAACGGCCCGCGTCCGAAGTCCGCCGCCGCGACCACGGCCCAGTTGGCGTCGCCGGCGTTGGGCGGCTCGGCGAAGGTCCCGGTCACGCGCTGGAAGGCGGCGTCGAGCCACCAGAAGACGATCTTGCCGGAGCTGACGTTGTACCAGAGCAGGTCCACGTCGCCGTCGCCGTCGGCGTCGAGGGCGGCCACCACCTTCCAGTTGCCGTCCACGGCGTGGTCTGGCGAGGGGACGGAGACGGCCGTCTGGTTGAGGCCCACGAGGCGCGAGATCTCGAGCTTCTGGGTGAGCGTGTTGCGCCACAGGATGTCGCCGTTGCCGTCGGAGCCGAAGTCGGCCGTGGCGGCCACCTCCCACTCGGGTCCGCGGCTCGGGACCGCCAAGGCGACCGGCGACCTGAAGCCCACGCCGTCGCCCTTGCGGACCTGCAGGTCGTAGGGGCTCGTCTCGCGCCGCAGCAGCAGGTCGGAGTGGAAGTCCTGGGTGAAGTCCTCCACGCCCACCGCGCGGAAGCCGGGCGTGGCCGGCAGGTCGAGCGGGTTGCCCGCGCGCGCGGTGCGCTTCATGGGCCAGACGCGCAGCGCGGCCGTGGCCGCGTCCTCGAAGTAGACGTCGGCGGTCGTGTCGAGATCGAGGTCGCCCTTGAACAGCTGGTTCGGCCCGCTGCCGACCGAGAAGCTCACCCGCAGGACGCGCATCTCGCCGGGGGCCAGGTCGAGGTGCCAGCGCATCGCGCAGTGCACGCCCGCGGCGGAGGTCAGGCCGCCCAGGCCCTGCCCGAAGCTCGTCACGGCAGAGTCGTTGAGCTGCACCAGGAGGTTGTCCGGGCTGGCGCCGTCGTCGCTGCCGCAGCGCGAGACCGGCAGGCCGGAGCCCCTGTAGAACAGGTAGCCGACGGTGGAAGTGGCGAGCTGGATCAGGTCTGGGCGCAGGATGTCGGCCGACTCGGTCGAGGCGCCACCGGCCACGAGGGGATCGAGCAGGTGGAAGACGTCGAAGCCGGCCACGGCCGTGCCGGTGTTGGCCACCTCGACCTCGCTGACGAACACGCCGGCGCCCAGGTCTCCCTGGAGGTCGATCACGCGCCCGGTCTCGCGCCCCACGCAGACGCTGCCGGCCCCGCAGGCCCAGGCGAAGTCGGCCTGGCCGTCGGCACCGTAGGTCTCGAGCAGCGGGTTGCCGAGACGCGACTCGCGCGTGGCCCCCTCGGGCCGCACCCACCAGCCCGACCAGCGCACCGGGTCGCGGCGCTGGCCGTCAGGGGGGGTCGGCAGGCTGAAGTCGAGGGCGGGGAACCCGTCGCTCCAGTGGGTCGAGTCGTAGGTGACGTAGGCCACCCCGCCGTTGTCGAAGATCGTGCCCCCCACGGCCTGGGCCTGGGGCGTTGCCGCCACGGCCAGGGCCATCACGCTCGCGGACGTCAGCCTGCGCATGCGAATGCTCTCCCCCCGGGCCGCCGGAGGGCGGCCTCAGGGGCTCATGCGTCAAGGGCGTCGGGGGTGGCTCAGCCGGCCTCGGGGCCGGGCCGGTCGGCGGCGTCGCGCTCCAGCCAGCGGAACAGCCAGGCCCGGGCCACGCTCCACTCGCGCTTGACGGTGGCGGGCGAGAGGCCCATGGCCTCCGCGGTCTCCTCGATGCTGAGCTCGACGAAGTAGCGCAGCTCGACCAGGCGGGCCTGGCGCGGGTCGAGCGCGGCCAGGGCGAGCAGGGCCCGGTCGAGGTCGAGCAGGTCCACGCCGCGCGCCTCGAGGGCCTGCAGCTCGGCGCCCAGCGTGACCCGCCGCCAGTCGCCGCCGCGCTTGGCCGCGTCGCGACGCCGGGCCGCCTCGACCAGCACGCGCCGCATGGTGATGGCGGCGATGGCGTAGAAGTGGCCGCGGTCCTTGAAGGCCTGGCCCTCCTGGCCGGCCAGCCGCAGGTAGGCCTCGTTCACCAGGGCCGTCGGCCCCAGCGTGCGCGGCGCGTGCTCGCGGCGCAGCTGCGCGCGGGCCAGCCGGTGGAGCTGGTCGTAGACCAGCTCGATCAGCCGGTCGCGGGCCCCGTCGTCGCCCGCTTCCCAGGCCTGGAGCAGCCGCGTCACTTCGCCCGGGGGCGCCTGGACCATGCGCCAGCTTACCCCGTCGGCCCGCTCCGGCAGCCGGCGTCGAGGCCGTCGAAGGCCGCCAGGGTGTCCCGCACGAAGGCGGGCGGGCGAGCCAGCCCCCGCAGCCGGCCGGCCACGGGGCGAGCCTCGGCCAACGGGGCGCAGGC
>JBDIBD010000441.1:0-4452 GCA_039812725.1 Vicinamibacteria bacterium
GCCTCTCGCGTCGGGCCGGCTCTCCGCCGCCGGCTGCGGGGGCGCAGCGGGCACGGGCGTCGCCGGCGGGGCCGGGCGCCGGGTCAGGTCGGTGGCGCGGTCGAAGTAGGCCACGCCGTCCACCAGCGTCATCTCCACCCGCGCGTCGGGGGAGAAGGGGTGGGCGGAGAAGATCGCCACGTCGGCGTCCTTGCCGACCTCCAGCGAGCCCACGCGCCGGTCGATGCCCATCAGCCGGGCCGGGTTGAGCGTGATCATGCGCAGCGCGTCGTCCTCGCTCACGCCGTACTTGACGGCCTTGGCGGCGTCCCAGTACAGCCGCCGGGCCAGCTCGGGCGAGTCGGAGTTGAGCGCCACCAGCACGCCCTTCGACTGCAGCACGGCCGGGTTGTAGGGGACGGCGTCGTAGGCCTCCAGCTTGAAGCCCCACCAGTCGATGAACGTGCCGGCCCCGGCCCCGTGGCGGGCGATCTCGGAGGCCACCTTGTAGCCCTCCAGCGCGTGCTCGAAGGTCTTGATCTTGAAGCCGAACTCGTCGGCCAGGCGGATCAGCATCAGGATCTCGTCGGCCCGGTAGCAGTGGGCGTGCACGTCGATCCGGCCCGCCAGCACGTCCCGCAGGGTCTCGAGGCGCAGGTCGCGGCGCGGAGGCACGGGAGCCGGGCCCTGGCCGGCGGCCCTGGCCCGCTTCTCGTAGTCGTCCCATTCGCGCGCGTAGGCCCGCGCGGCCTCGAAGTGCTGGCGCAGCACGGCCTCGACGCCCATGCGCGTGGCGGGGTAGCGCCGGTCGCGGCCGCGGGCGTTCGAGCGCTTGGGGTTCTCGCCCAGGGCCAGCTTGATCGAGCGCGGGGCGCCCTCGAAGAGCAGCTCCTGCGGGCCCTTGCCCCAGCGCAGCTTGAGGACGGCGTTCTGGCCGCCCACGGCGTTGCACGAGCCGTGCAGGGTGTGGATGGTGGTCACGCCGCCGGCCAGCTGCCGGTAGATGTCGGGGTCGCGCTGGTCGATCACGTCGCCCACGCGCACCTCGGCCGTGACGATGTCGGTGCACTCGTTGACGTCGCCCTCGATGGCGGTGTGGGAGTGCTCGTCGATGATGCCGGGCATCACGAAGCGGCCGCGGCCGTCGATCACGCGCGCGCCGTCGGGGGGCCGCAGGCCCGCGCCCACCGCCGCGATCCGGCCGTCGTGGATCACGAGCGTGCCGTTCGTGACGGTCCCCTGCGGCCCGCCCGTCCAGATCGTGGCGCCGACGATGGCGAGCGCCGGCTCGTGGCGGGGGGCCGTCTCGGAGCGGGCCGGGACGGCCACCACGGCCAGGGCCAGGGTCAGCAGCAGGCGCGCGGTCCTCATCGCCCCTCCTCGGCCGCCGGCGCGGCGTCCTTCTTCTCGCCCCTGTCGCCCCGGGGTTCGGGCTCGTACAGCACCCCGTCCACGAAGACCCACCTCGGCGCCGCCTCCTTCGTGAGCGGCGTGCCGCTCCAGGCCACCACGTTGGCCAGCTTGCCGGGGTCGAGCGAGCCGGTGCGGTCGGCCACGCCCAGCACCTCGGCGGCCGACAGCGTCACGGCCCGCAGGGCGGCCTCGCGCGGCAGGCCGCGCTCCACCGCCTTGCGCACCCCGGCCAGGAAGTCGCGGGCCCAGCCCGAGGCCAGGGCGAAGGGGACGCCGGCCTCGTGCAGCCGCGCCGGCACTTGCTCGGCCTCGTCCACGCGCCGCCGCTCGCGCTCCTCGTCGAGGTCGCCCCACTCGGGCGGCCGGGGCGGGTCGAAGTCCACGCCCACGACGAGCGGCAGGCGCTCCTTCTTGAGCAGCTCCACGGCCGCGCCGGCCTCGCGGGCGTTGGCGGCCACCACGCGGATGCCGAACTCGTCGCGCAGCTGCAGGGCCCGGCGCAGGTCGTTCTCGCGCGGCGCGGTCACGAACAGCGGCAGGCGGCCGGCCAGCACGTCCTGCCAGGCCTCGAGCCCGGCGTCGTAGCGCGGGCGCGGCTGGCCCAGGGGGGCCTTCTCGTAGGCGGCCCAGGCCCGGCCGTAGCGCTGGGCGTCGAGCAGCTGCTGGCGCGCCAGCGCCAGCACGCCCATCAGCGACGCGGGGTAGTCGCGCGACGGCGGCTGCAGGTGGAGGTGCAGCGCGGCGGGCTGGCGCAGGGCCATCCGGCCGGCGCTCTCGCCGGAAAGGTCGAGCAGCACGCTGCGGCCGGGCAGCACGCCTTCGCGCGGGACCGCCAGGGCCGTGGTGACGCCGGACTCGCGCGCCCGGGCCACGTCGTTGGGCTTGACCTGCTCGATCACGCGCGCCTCGGGCGCCAGGCCGCCGCGTCCCTCGCCCTTCTTCGGCTCCGGCAGGCCGATCGACCCGAGCGCGTCGATCAGCCCCGGGGTGAGCGTGAGGCCCCGGGCGTCGAGCACGCGCGCGTCGGGCGGGGTTGGGACGCCGGCGCCCGCGGCCTCGATCAGGCCGCGCCGGATGACCAGCGTGGCGCGCTCGACGGCGGGGCCGCCGCCAGGTTCGAGGCGCGCGCCGACCAGGGCGTAGACCTCACCCCGGCCGTCCGCGGCGGGCAGGGGCGCGGCCAGGGCCAGCGCCAGGGGCAGGGCCAGGGAAGCGGGCATGGGAGTCCCTCCGGGGCGCGAGTATACGCGCCGCCCGGGGCCGCGGCGGTGGCGAGGGTCAGCGTCCCGGCAGCTTGTACCGGTCGAGCATCAGGTCGATGCCGCACTCCAGCCCCTCGCACCAGGCGATGAAGCGCTCGACCAGCGGCTTGCCGCGGAAGAAGGCCCCGTGCTGCGGGGCGATCAGCTCGATGTCGAGCTGGCGCACCATTGCCGCCCAGGCCTGCAGCACGCGCCGCGAGGGCATGTAGCGGCGGTGGAAGGGCTCCATGTGGCGCAGGTGGGCCTCGAAGTCCGTGACCTCCTGGTAGTCCTGCCCCAGCGAGGCCCCCAGGTCGCCCGAGTAGAGGATCTTCGAGACCGGGTCGTAGAGCTGGAAGTTGCCCTCCGAGTGCAGGAAGTGGGCCGGCAGCGCCATCAGGCTGCAGCCGCCCAGCTCGAGCAGGGCGCCCTCGTCCGGCAGGCCCACCAGGCGCTCCACCACCAGGCTGTCGATGCCGAAGTGGGGGATGAAGCGCAGCCACAGCCGCGAGACGTAGGCGGTGGCCTCGGTGGCCATCAGCCAGCCGTTGAGGGCCGCCACCACGTCGGGGTCCTGGTGCGACAGGAAGATGGTGTCGAGGCGGCCGCCGCCCAGCTGGGCCAGCGTCTCCGCCAGGGCCCGGTTGTAGACCTTGTGGCCGCCCGGGTCGAGGATGGCGCCGTGGCCGGCGTGCACGATCAGGTGCTGGTTGGCCTGCACCGCCAGGCCGCGGCCGAAGTCCTCCAGCAGCAGGTTGCGGTGGCGGCCGTCGTCGTACAGCGTCTGGGTCCCCATGCTCGGCTCCTCGGGGCGGCATGCTGGGCGCCGTCCTGGCAGGACTATACCGCCTACAATGACGGCCGGTTCCCAGGAGGCCGCCCGTGGCCGGCTCGAGACGCAACCTCGTCGTCGCCGTCCTGGCCGCCGTCTTCGGCGGCTGCGGAGCCCTCGTGCTGGCCGGCCTGGCCGTGCTGTGGGTGGCCGGCAGCGCGGCGCTGCGCACGCCGTCCAGCGACGGCTACTGGAGCCAGGCTTGCGTGACCTCCGACGAGGCCCTGCTCGCAGCGGGCGGCTCCAGCTTCGCGGTGCTCGACCTCTCGAGCGGCGCGGTGGTGGGGCGCGGCGACGGGTACGTGCACGCCGTGGCCTGCGAGGGGCCGCGCGCGGTGGTGCTGGCCTACTCCTCCACCTGGACGTGGCCCGGCGGCGCGCAGCGGCCGGCCGTGGAGGCCGGCGGCGAGGAGCTGGTGCTGGCCCTCGCGGACGGCCGGCGGCTCTGGACCTCGCGCACCAGCCGCAGCGGGCGCGCCGCGGGACCGCTCGTGCTGTCCCTCGACGGGGGCGAGCAGGACCTCCGGCGCGAGCTGGGCCCGAAGGACTTCGGCGAGGTCGGCGGGGCGAAGTCGATGCCGACGCCCGACTGGTTCCGCATGTGGGCGGCGCGCACGGCGCGGTACGCCGGTCGTCCCGGCGCGCGCCTGCTGGTGGCCGCGGGCTGGGAGCCCAACCGCAGCCTCTCGTGGGTGGAACCGGTGCCCTGGGGCTTCTTCGAGCTCGAGCCCGTGAGCGGGCAGGTGCGGGCCCTCCTGCAGCCGATCCAGACCGACGCGGCGCTCAACCTCGTCGGCCGCCCGGCCCTCGACGCCAGCGACGACGGGGGCGTGCTGGCCCTGGCCACCTCGAACGGGACCGACGGCACGCTGGCAGTCTTCCGGCCGCCGGCCACCACGCCGGCGCTGCGCGTGCCGCTGCCCGGCTGGGACGAGGTCCTGCGGCTCTCCGTGGCGCCCGACGGCTCGCGCGTCGCCGTGGCGAGCG
>JBDIBD010000442.1:0-4443 GCA_039812725.1 Vicinamibacteria bacterium
CGTCCCCGGGCGCGTCACGCGGCCTCCTCGCGCACCCGGGCGAAGGCCTGCTCGAAGTCGGCCTGGATGTCCTCGAGGTGCTCGATGCCGACCGACACGCGCACCAGGTCGGGCGTGACCCCGGAGGCCTGCTGCTCGGCGGGCGAGAGCTGCTGGTGGGTGGTGGTGGCCGGGTGGATCACCAGCGTCTTGGCGTCGCCCACGTTGGCCAGGTGGCTGGCCAGCCGCACGCCGTCGATGAACTGGCGGCCGGCCTCGCGCCCGCCGCGGATGCCGAAGGACAGCACGCCGCCGAAGCCGTGGCGCAGGTAGCGCTTCGCCAGGGCGTGCGAGGAGTGGCTCTCGAGCCCGGGATAGTTGACCCAGGCCACGCGCGGGTGGCGCTCCAGCCAGCGCGCCAGCTCCAGCGCGTTGTCGACGTGGCGCTGCACGCGCAGCGAGAGCGTCTCGAGCCCCTGCAGCAGCAGGAAGGCGTTGAAGGGCGACAGGCTGGGCCCCAGGTCGCGCAGCCCCTCGACCCGCGCCCGGACGGCGAAGGCGATGTTGCCGAAGGGGCCTTGGGGGCCGAAGGTCTCCCAGAACTTGAGTCCGTGGTAGCCCGGGGCCGGCTCGGTGAAGAGCGGGAAGCGCCCGTTGCCCCAGTCGAAGCGCCCGGCGTCGACCACGATGCCGCCGATGGAGGTGCCGTGGCCGCCGATCCACTTGGTGGCCGAGGCCACCACCACGTCGGCCCCGTGCTCGATCGGCCGGCACAGCCAGCCGGCCGCGCCGAAGGTGTTGTCGACCACCAGCGGCAGGCCGTGGCGGTGGGCCAGGTCGGCCAGGGCCTGCAGGTCGGGGACGTTGAAGCGCGGGTTGCCGAGGCTCTCGACGTAGAGCGCCTTCGTGCGCGCGTCGATGGCCTGCTCGAAGGCCGCCGGGGCGTCGCCCTCCACCAGCCGCACGTCGATCCCCAGGCGCGGCAGCGTCACCTTGAACTGGTTGTACGTGCCGCCGTACAGGTAGCTGGTCGAGACCACGTTGTCGCCGGCCTGGGCCAGGGTCGAGAGGGCCAGGAACTGGGCCGCCTGGCCGCTGGCCGTGGCCACGGCCGCCAGGCCACCCTCGAGCGCGGCCACGCGCTTCTCGAAGACGTCCGTGGTGGGGTTCATGATGCGCGTGTAGATGTTGCCGAGCTCCTGCAGGGCGAAGAGGCGGGCGCCGTGGGCGCTGTCCTCGAAGGTGAACGAGGTGCTCTGGTAGATCGGCACGGCGCGGGCGCGCGTGCCGGGGGCCGGCTCCTGGCCGGCGTGGACCTGCAGGGTCTCGAAGCGGTACGGCGGGGCGGCGCTCATCGGTCGTCCTCCTGCGGCGCCGGGGCGCCGCGTCGTGGGGCGCGGCCGAAGAGGCAAGAAAAAACCCGCTCCGGCAGCGCCGTGGCGGGTCTGGGTGCGGCCCGGGCTTCCTGGCCCGGGTCAGGGTCCGCTGCGCGCGGCCCGTCCCCCCCGCCGGCGAGGCAGGCGACACATGCTGCACATGCAGCAGGAAGAAGGGCCGGGAATCGCGCGAGTAGACGTCATGCCGGAAGAGATAGGCGCGCGGGGCGGGTCCGTCAAGGGCGACGGGGGCCGGCCTGCGTCATAGGCCTGCGGCGAGCGGCTTGACGGCGGGGACGCCCGGCGAGACGCTACGACCGTGCTGGCCCGGCCCCGCGTGCTGATCGTGGACGACTCGACCGTGGTGCGGCGGGTGCTCGTGCTGACCATCCAGCAGGTGCCCGAGTTCTTCTACGCCGAGATCGACCAGGCCGCCAACGGCCTGATCGCCCTGCAGCTGATGGCGACGAACAGGTACGACCTGGTGCTGAGCGACGTGCGCATGCCCGAGATGGACGGGCTCGAGTTCGTGCGCAGCGTGCGGGCCGCCGGCGACCGTGTCACGCCCATCGCCCTCATCACCACGCTCGGCACGCAGGACGACGTCGAGCGCGGGCGCGAGGCCGGGGCCGACGCCTACATCCTGAAGCCCATCGTCCCGGCCATCATCAAGACCGCGCTGCGCGAGTTCCTCGACCACCTCGCGCAGCGCGGCCGCTGGCCGCCCCTGCACCTGCGCGGCGCCCGCGCCGCGCCGTAGGGCCCGCCCTACTCCTGCGGCGAGTCCGGGGGCGGCGGCGGGTGGTGGCCCATCCGGCCCATCGGCCCGCCGGGACCGGGCCCGAAGCCGTGCCGGCCGGGGCCGGGCATCAGGCCCGACTCCTCCAGCGCCTTCAGCTTCTCCTTCTGGCCGGCGTCCAGCAGCGCCACCAGCTTCTCGTGCAGGGCCGCGTGGGCGGCCTGGACCTTCTTCATGCCCGCGTGCATGGCGAGGGCCTTGCGGCCCACCTCCGCCGGGTCGGGGCTCTCGGCCTCGAGAGCGGCCTGGAAGGCCTCGTGCAGCTGGCGCTGCTGCTCCATGAGCGGCTTCATGGCCTCCATCTGCTCGCGGTGCAGCGTCTCCACCGCGGCCTGCTGCTCCTCGCTCAGGCCCAGGGCCTTGGCCAGCTGGGGCCCCATCCCGTGCGGCGGGCCCGGGCGCTCCTGGGCTGCCACGGCCACGCTGCCCAGCCAGGCCACGGCGGCCAGGCCGGCGATCCACGTGAAGCTCCTGCGGTTCATCTCCATCCTCCTCGTCGAAAGCCCCCGTCCGTCATCCTGAGCGACGCCAGGACGGCTCACGTCACTGCTGCGGCGCGGGCGCCGGCGGCCCCTCGGGGGCCGGCTGGTCGGTGACCAGGTCGTACACCCGCTTGAAGCTGAAGGCCGGCATCTGGCCACGCCCCTCCACGCGCGTCTCCACCACCAGCTGGCGTCCCTCGCCAGCGAGGCGGTAGGTCTCGGTCACCTTGCCGCGCTCCCCGTTCATCTCCACCACCACCCGGCCGTCCTTCCAGCGCGACTTGACCTCGAGGCTCTGGCCGTTCTCGGAGTCGCGCCGGGTCTCCCGGCCGTCGGTGTACAGGAAGCGCCGCTGGTCGTTGGCGTCCGTGATGGTCAGCTCGGGGTCCTTGTGCTCGATCTGCAGCTCGGCCAGGGCCGCCTCGCGCTGCATCATGGCCTCCGGGTCGGGCCGGCCTCCTGGACCACGGCCACCGCCGGGCGGGCCGCCGCCCATGCCCGGCCCGCCGCGCGGTCCGCCACCCATGCCGGGACCGCCCATGCCCGGGCCGCCCATGCCGGGACCGCCCATCCCGCGCTCGTGGCCGCCGCGCATCCCCTGCTGCATCTTCTCGCGCGGGTTGTCGCTCTTCTCCTTGTCGAGGCGCCAGTGCCCGCTCAGGTCCACGCGCGGCGGGGCCAGCTTCTCCTCGGCCCGCGCCTCCAAACGGGCCAGGGTCAACGCCGCGACGGCGAGCCCGACGACCGGCAGCGCCAGCGCCAGGACGGCTCCCCGCTGCTCCATCTCGACCTCCTTGGCCCCGGCCGCCTTGGCTCGTCGTCCGGGCCCGACGACATCGTGGCGCCCAGACCTTGAGCAAGCCTGAACGCGCTGCCCGGCCGCGCGCCACCCGCGTTAGGAGAAACTTAAGGCCACGCCGGCAGGCTCGGCAGGGGGGTCCCGGAGTGGCGCAGCGCGTGCTGCTGGTGGAGGACGACGAGCGGCTGGGTCGCCAGGTGGTGGAGTGCCTGCGGCGCGGCGGCTTCGAGCCCACCTGGCTGCAGGACGGGGCCGAGGCCCTGGCGCTCTCGCCCGAGCCCTTCGCGCTGCTGATCCTCGACCTGATGCTGCCGGGCGCCCACGGCCTCGACGTGCTCAAGCACCTGCGGCGCGGCTCGGACGTGCCGGTGCTGGTGCTGAGCGCGCGCAACGACACCCTCGACAAGGTGCGGGCGCTGGAGCTGGGGGCCGACGACTACCTGACCAAGCCCTTCTGGCCGGAGGAGCTGCTGGCGCGCGTGCAGGCGCGGCTGCGCCGGCCGGCCCTGCAGCGCGAGGCCGAGTCGGTCTTCGGCCAGCTGAGCCTCGACCTGGCGGCGCGCCGGGCCGCCGTGGCGGGCCAGGAGGTGGAGCTGACGCGCGTCGAGTTCGACCTGCTGGCGGCCCTGGCGCGCCGCCCCGGCGCGGCCGTCTCGCGGGCCTGGCTGGTGGAGCACGTGCTCGACCCCGAGCGCGAGGGGACGGAGCGCACCCTCGACGTGCACGTCTCGCGGCTGCGCCGCAAGCTCGGGCCGGAGGGGCGGCGGGTGGCCACCGTGTGGGGCGTGGGCTACCGCCTGGAGCCCGGGGAGCCCGCGTGACCTTGAGGCGCCGCCTGCTGTTGACGCTGGCGCTCACGGCCCTGCCGCTCATGGGGGGCCTGGCCTGGCTGCGCGGCGAGCTCTTCCGGCGCGCCGAGCAGCAGGGCCTGCGCAGCCTGCTGCTGGCGCGCGCGGCCAGCCTGGGTCAGGCGGCCTGCGAGAGCTCGCCCGCGGCGCTCCTGCCCGG
>JBDIBD010000443.1:0-4440 GCA_039812725.1 Vicinamibacteria bacterium
GTGCTGCGGCACTCGTTCGCCACGCACCTGCTCGAGCACGGCGCCGACCTGCGCTCGCTGCAGGCCATGCTCGGCCACGCCGACATCTCGACCACCCAGATCTACACCCACGTCTCGCGCGAGCGCCTGCGCCGCATCTACGACCGCTACCACCCCCGGGCCTAGGGCCGCGCGCGCGGAGGGCGGGTGGCCGGGGCCCGCCGCCGGGCTTGGCCCGGGCAGGGGGCGGTGATAACCTTCGCCGTTCGCACGAGTCCGCCCCGCGACGGGGCCCCTGGAGGACGTCAGAAGAATGAGCAAGAACGGGCGTCATCTGTTCACCTCGGAGTCGGTCACCGAGGGCCACCCCGACAAGATCGCCGACCAGATCTCCGACGCGGTGCTGGACGCGCTCATCGCGCAGGACCCGATGAGCCGCGTGGCCTGCGAGACCCTGGTCACCACCGGCCTGGCCTTCATCGCCGGCGAGATCACCACCAAGGCCTACGCCGACCTGCCCACGATCGTGCGCGAGACGATCAAGGGGGTGGGCTACACCCGCGCCAAGTACGGCTTCGACTACGAGACCTGCGCGGTCATCTCGGCCATCCACGAGCAGTCGCCCGACATTGCCATGGGCGTCGACCCCGGCGGGGCCGGCGACCAGGGGCTGATGTTCGGGTTCGCCTGCGACGAGACGCCGGAGCTGATGCCGCTGCCGATCATGCTGGCCCACAAGCTCACCCGCGCCCTGACCCGCGTGCGCCGCGAGGAGGTGCTCGAGTACCTCCGGCCCGACGGCAAGAGCCAGGTCACGGTCGAGTACGACGGCCAGAAGCCCGTGCGCGTGGAGGCGGTGATCATCTCGGCCCAGCACAGCGACGTGGTCAAGCTCGAGACCATCCGCGAGGACGTCCTGGAGAAGGTCATCCAGGCCACGGTCCCACGCGAGCTGCTCGACGACAAGACCAAGTACTTCATCAACCCGACGGGTCGTTTCGTCACGGGCGGGCCCCAGGGCGACTGCGGCCTGACCGGCCGCAAGATCATCGTCGACACCTACGGCGGCGTGGGCAGCCACGGCGGCGGCGCCTTCTCGGGCAAGGACCCGACCAAGGTCGACCGCTCGGCCTCCTACATGGGCCGGCACGTGGCCAAGAACATCGTCGCGGCCGGCCTGGCCAGCCGGGTCGAGCTGCAGGTCGCCTACGCCATCGGCGTGGCCGAGCCCGTCTCGGTGATGGTCGACACGGAGGGCACGGGGCGCGTCCCCGAGGCCGAGATCGTCAAGGCCATCCGCGAGATCTTCCCGCTCACCCCCAAGGGCATCATCGAGTACCTCAACCTCCGCCGGCCGATCTTCAAGCAGACGGCCGCCTACGGCCACTTCGGCCGCACCGAGCCCGAGTTCACCTGGGAGCAGACGAACAAGGCGGCCGACCTCAAGGCCTACTTCAAGCTGTAGGTCGCGTGGGCCGCGGGAGCAGGCGCGAGGCTCCCGTGGCCCTCTTCGTTTCCGGCGCCGGGGGTGGGCCGAGATGAGCCGCGGGCGCGCCGGGCGGCTGGCTCTGGCGGGAGCGCTGCTCCTGGCCGTGGCCCTGGCGGCCCGGGTGGCGCTGTGGCGCCCCCTGCCCGTGGTGGGAACCGCGCCCCCGCAGCCTCGCCACCACCTCCAAGGGGTCCTGCACGTCCACACCACGCTCTCGGACGGCGGCGGCACGCTGGCCGAGGTGGAGCAGGCCGCGCGCACCGCGGGCCTCGACTTCGTCTTCGTCACCGACCACAACCACCTGGCCGGAAAGCAGAGCGAGGGGCTGCGCGACGGCCTGCTGGTGGGCGTCGGGACCGAGGTCTCGACCACCGGCGGCCACCTCCTGGCCCTCGGCCTCGCCGACCCGGCCACCTTCCGCTTCGGCGGCGAGCCCGACCAGGCCCTCGACGACGCGCGCCTGCTGGGCGCGGCGGCCTTCGCCACCCACCCGATCAACGCCCGGGCCGAGCTGAACTGGACGGCCTGGGACCTGCCGGGGCCGTGGGGGCTGGAGATCTTCAACGGCGACAGCCAGTGGCGCTCGGCGGGGCTGGGCAGCCTCCTGCTCACGGCGTCTCAGTACGCCCTGAACCCGCGCCGGGCCCTGCTGGGCAGCGTCTCGCCGCCCGGGCCCGTGCTGGCCCGCTGGGACGAGCTCCTCGCGCGGCGCGACGTGCCCGCCATCACGGGCGCCGACGCCCACAGCCGCGTCCCGTTGACGCGCCGGCGGGGCCTGCGCTTCCCGGACTACGCGCCCCTGTTCGAGGTCAGCCGCATGCACGTGTTGCTGGAGCAGGCTCCGCCCGCGGACGCGCCGGGCCGCCTGGCGGCGCTGGTTGCGGCCCTGCGGCGGGGCCGGGGCTACCTGGCCCTCGACGGCCTGGCGCCCGCAGACGGCTTCTTCTTCGAGGCCCGGGTCGGGGGGCGGACCTGGGCCATGGGCGACACCGTCGCGCCGGCGGCCGACCTGCGGCTCGTGGCCGGAGGACGCCTGCCCGAGGCCGCCGAGCTGGTGCTGCTGCGCGACGGGAAGGCGCTTTCGAGCGCGCCCGCGGGGCTCGACCTGGCCGCGCCTGGAGCGGGCGTGTACCGCGTCGAGGCGCGCCTTCCAGGCTGGCCCGCGCCCTGGGTGATCAGCAACCCGATCTACGTGTTCGGGCCCGAGGCGGCGGCCCGACGGGCGGCGGCAGGAGCCTGGCCCGTCCCCGCGCCGGCGCCCCCGGCCGCCCTGACCCTCGACGACTTCGAGGGGGCCTCGGCCTTCGGGCCCGAGAAGGACCCGGCCTCCCGGCTGGCGGCCGACCTGGCGCGGGCCGGAGAGGGGGTGGGCGGCAGCGGCGCGCAGCGCATCGACTTCCGCCTCGGGCGCCCGGAGGAGGGCGGGCCGCCCCACGGCTGGTGCGCGCTCGTGCGGCGTGGCGCCCTCGACCTGACCGGCCGCCGCGGCCTGCTGCTGTCGCTGCGGGCCGACGGCGTCTACCGGCTCTGGCTCCAGGTGCGCGACGCCAACCCGCGGGGCTCCGACGACGGCTCGGAGACCTGGCTGACCTCCCTGCGCACCTCCACCGAGTGGCAGCGCCTGGCGCTGCCGGTGGAGCGCTTCAGGTCGCTCGACCCGCACAGCGACGGCCGCCTCGACCTGTCCCGGGTGACCGCTCTGGCCCTGGTGCTCGACGACCTCACGGTCCCGCCGGGAACCCAGGGGACCGTCTGGATCGACGACCTGGGGGCCTACTAGGTCTCGAGGTTGAGCATCAGGTAGAGGCCCGCCACGCCGAAGACGATGTTCGGCGCCCAGGCCGCCAGGGCGGCCGGCAGGAGGGCGTTGTTGCCGAGGTGCTCGCAGACGGTCAGCGCCACCCAGTAGATGATCCCGATCAGGATGCTGACGCCGACGCCGTAGAGCGCCCCGCGCCGGGCCACCACGAAGGCGAAGGGGATGCCGATCAGGGTCATGACCACGACCACCAGCGGGAAGGCGGCCTTGCGGTGCAGCTGCACGCGCAGCTTCGACACGTCGAGGCCACGCTTCTCGAGCGACAGCACCTGCTCGCGCAGGGCTGCGAAGGTCAGGGCGTCGGAGTCCTTGTCCTCGCGCCGGAAGTAGGACGGCGACTCGATCTCGCGCGAGCGCGTCTCCGCGAAGACCTTGAGGGCCGGCCGGGGAGCGTACGTGCGGCGCCAGCCTTCCTGCAGGTCGTAGGCCACCCCGTTCCAGAGGGCCCGGTGGGCGAACAGGTGCTCGCGCAGGCGCCAGGTGGCCGGGTCGACCTCGAAGACCGAGAGGCCGTAGAGGGTGACCCCGTCGCCCTGCAGCTCGCCGCCGGGGCCGCGCTCCTGCAGGTAGTCGTAGTAGTAGAAGCGCTGGTCGCGGCCCAGCACCCAGCGCTTCTCGAAGTAGCCCGTGGTCTGCGGCGGCCGGCCCTTGATCTGGTTGAACTCGCGGGCGGCCTCGCGGTTGGTGTACGGGAGCAGGAACTCGCCCACCAGGAAGAGCGCGCCGCTGCCCACGAAGGCCAGCACGATCACGGGCAGGCAGACCCGGTAGAGGCTCACGCCGGCCGCCTTCATGGCGGTGATCTCGTTGCGGCGGGCCAGGATGCCGAGGGCCGTCAGGGTGGTCACCAGCACCGCCACGTTCGAGACCAGCTGCAGGATGGCGGGGGAGTGGTACCCGAAGTAGCGCAGCATCACCGCGCCCTTGATGCGGTGCTGCTGCATGTCGTCGAACAGGTCCAGGAACTCGACCAGCGTGTAGATGGCCCAGAAGGCCGCCAGCACCAGCACCAGCACGTTCAGGTACGTGCGCATGACGTGCCGGTCGAGCAGGGCCAGCAGGCGGAAGCCGGGCCGCGGGATGCGCACCACCACCACCGGCCGCCGGGGCCGCGAGCCGGCCTCGGGCGGGCGGGCCGGCCGGGCTGCGGCCG
>JBDIBD010000444.1:0-4367 GCA_039812725.1 Vicinamibacteria bacterium
CCAGCAGCAGGCGCCGCGGACGCGCCAGGGCGAAGGCCGCCGCCAGCAGCGCGCCCGCCACGGCGTAGTAGCCGCTCGACAGGGCCGCGAGCGCGAACGACACGCCCGCCAACAGCGCCCAGGCCGGCCCGGGCCGCTCCGCCAGCCGGTGCAGGGCCAGCAGCAGCAGCGCCAGCCAGCCGGTCGAGAGCAGGTTGAGGTGGTAGACGTGGTAGAGCTGGTGCGAGCCGAAGGCCGCCAGCACGCCGGCCAGCAGGCCGGCCGAGAGGCGCCCGGTCAGATCGTCGACCAGCCGGCAGAAGGCCCAGCCCCCGAAGGCCAGCGCCAGCAGCAGCCCCGCGTTGTAGAGCGGCACGGGGTCGCCCAGGAAGGGCCGCAGCGGCAGCGCCAGCAGCGCCGTCCCGAACGAGAGGTCGGAGTGCAGCGCCGCGTACGGGAAGGGGTGGAAGACGTTGCCGTGGAAGAGCTGCCCCGGCTCCAGGGCGTGGCCCGTCAGCCAGTCGAGCGTCCACAGGTCGATCACCGGGTCGGGCCCCACCGGCATCTGGCCGGCCAGGTCGCGCCAGAGCGGGCGCGTGGCCACCGCCGCCAGGCCGAGGAAGAACAGCAGCACCGCCGCCTGGCGGGCGATGGAGCGGAGAGCGGGGCGCACGCGCGCCCATTCTAAGCCCCCGCTGGGGCGCGGGCGGGAATGCCCGTATAATGACAGGATGCGCCGACGCACTCTGGGCGCCCTGGCCGCGCTGCTGATCGCCGCCGGGTGCGCCAACGGCGCGGCGGCCGGCCGCGAGCCGGCTGCCGCCCCCGCCTTCAAGCTCAAGGACGTCTCGGGCGCCACCTTCGACTCGCGCGCCCTGCAGGGCAAGGTCACGGTGGTCGACTTCTGGGCCACCTGGTGCGGCCCCTGCATCGCCGAGATCCCCGACTACACCGAGTTCTGGAAGCGCAACCGCGCCCGCGGCGTGGAGGTGCTGGGCATCGCCGTGGACTGGGAAGAGCCGCAGGAGATCGTGGACTTCGTGGCCGAGCACCGCGTGGCCTACCGGCAGCTGCTGGGGGACGACCGCACGGTGGCGGCCTTCGACGTCAACGAGGGCCTGCCCACCACCTTCGTGATCGACGCCCGGGGGCGCATCGTCAAGCGCATCCTGGGCGCCGTGCCGGGCAAGTTCGAGGCGCTGCAGAAGGCGGTCGACGCGGCCCTCGAGTCCCGCACAGACTAGCTGCCCGCCGGCAGCGCCCCCTTCAGGAGGAGCCGTGAGCGTCACACAGGAGCAGGTGCTGTCCGTGCTGCGCAGCGTGCAGGACCCCGACCTGCACAAGGACATCGTCAGCCTGGGCTTCGTCAAGGACGTGCGCGTGGCGGGCGGCGAGGTGGACTTCACCATCGAGCTGACCACCCCGGCCTGCCCCGTGCGCGACGTGATGAAGGCCGAGGCCGAGCAGAAGGTGGCGGCCCTGCCGGGCGTCACCGCGGCGCGCGCGAACATGACCGCCGCCGTGCGGGCCCGCGGCGGCTTCGGCAAGCAGGCCGTGCCGGGCATCAAGAACATCGTCGCGGTGGGGGCCGGCAAGGGCGGGGTGGGCAAGTCCACCACCGCGGTCAACCTGGCCCTGGCCCTGGCCGCCACAGGCGCGAAGGTGGGCCTCATGGACGGCGACGTCTACGGCCCGAACCTGCCGCAGATGCTGGGCGTGACCGGCCAGCCCGAGGCCAGCGCCGACAAGACCATCGTCCCGCCCGAGGCCCACGGCGTGAAGGTCATGTCGATGGGCATGCTGGTGCCGCCCGACCAGCCCGTCATCTGGCGCGGGCCCATGCTGCACGGCGCCGTGCAGCAGTTCATGCGCGACGTGGCCTGGGGCGAGCTCGACTACCTGATCGTGGACCTGCCGCCCGGCACCGGCGACGTCTCGCTCTCGATGGCCCAGAGCGTGCCCGTGGCCGGCGCGGTGCTGGTCACGACACCCCAGGGCGTCTCGGTCTCCGACGTGCGCAAGGCCGTGGGCATGTTCCGCCAGCTCAACATCCCGGTGCTGGGCGTGGTCGAGAACATGAGCTACTTCGTCTGCGGCCACTGCCAGGAGCGCACCGAGATCTTCGGCCACGGCGGCGGAGCGCGCATGGCCGAGGAGCTGGGCATCCCGTTCCTGGGCGAGGTGCCGATCGACACGCGCGTGCGCAGCGGCGGCGACGAGGGCCAGCCGATCGTGATGGCCGAGCCCGACGCGCCCGCGGCCCAGGCCTTCCGCGGCGTGGCCGGGCGCGTGGCGGCCCAGATCTCGATCTCGGCCATGCGCGTGCTGCGGGTCATCCAGACGTAGCTTCCGTCGTCATCCTGAGGAGCGGCCGTCGGGCCGGCGACGAAGGACCTGATGGTCCAGCGTCGCCGCAGGCGACTCGACGACGCCGGCCCGGCCGACAGATCCTTCGCTCCCGGCGCGACGGTGTCGCTCAGGATGACGGGGGCTGCCACAATGGGGGAGCATGCGGCGCGCCCCCGTCCTCCTCGCCCTGCTCCTCGGCCTGGCTGTCGTGCGCGCGGTGCTGCCGCCCGCGGTGCTGCCCGGGCTGCCGGCGCTGCTGCCTTGCGGGTTGCTGGCCGCCTTCGGCCTCGGCTGGGCCCGGGCGGCGCGGCGCGCCCCGGAGGACGGGCCGCTGCGGCGCGACCCGGGCCTCGGCTTGCTGGTCGTGGCGCTGGCCGCGCTGCTCGCCATCCTCCAGTCCCACAACTACCGGCTGACCTCGGACGGCGTCGACCACTTCGTCTACCTGCGCTCGCTGTGGGTGGACGGCGACCTCGACCTGGCCAACGACTACGCGCGCGTCTCGCCGCGCGGGGCCTCGGTCGACCCCCCCACGCCGCTCGGGCGCACCGGCAACCTGCACCCGGTCGGGCCGGCCCTGTTGTGGAGCCCGCTCTACCTGCTGGCCGACCTGCTGGCGCGTGCCACGGGCCTGCCCGCCGACGGCGACGGGCCCGTCTACCGCAACGCCGCCGCCGTGGCCAGCCTGCTGTGGGGCTGGCTGGGCCTGGTGCTGCTGTTCGACGCCGGGCGGAGGCACGCCGGCCGCTGGGCCGCGCTGGCCGCCAGCCTGGGCATCGGCTTCGGCACCTTCCTCTATTGGTACCTGGCCTGGGCCCCCACCATGGCCCACGCCCCGGCCTTCTTCGCCTGCGCGCTGTTCGTGCGGCTGTGGCTCGAGCCACGGTTGCAGGGCCCGCGCCGCGCCGCGCTGCTGGGGGCCGCCTGCGGTCTCGCGGCCCTGACCCGCTGGCCCAACGCGCTGGTCGCGCTGCTGCCGCTGGTCGAGGCCCTGCCGCGGCTGCGCCGACCACGCGAGTGGCCGGCACTGACGCGGGAGGCCCTGGCGTTCGGGGCCGGCGCGCTGCTGGCCTTCTCGCCCCAGATGCTGGCCTGGAAGGCGCTCTACGGCGCCTGGCTCACGGTGCCGCAAGGCGGCGGCTTCCTGGCCGGCGCGCCGGCCGTCGCGGGCGTGCTGTTCTCGCCGCACCACGGGCTCTTCTCGTGGTCGCCCCTGCTCTACCTGGCGCTGCCGGGCTTCCGGCCGCTGTTCCGCGGCCGGCCGTGGGCAGCGCTGGGGACGCTGGCCTTCGGCGCCGCGCTCGTGCGTGTCAACGCGGGCGTGGCCGACTGGTGGGGCGGGGCGGCCTTCGGCGGCCGGCGCTTCGACGCGCTCTTGCCGCTCTTCGGCCTGGCCCTGGCCTGCGCGCTGGCGGCGCTGGCGCGCTTCGCCCAGCGCCACCCGCGCACGCTGCCCCTGCTGGCCGTGGGCGCGCTGGTGGGCTGGAACCTGCTGCTCGCGCGGCAGTACGAGTCGGGGGCCTGGGACTACGCCGGGCCCGTGGCGTTCGAGCAGATGGGGCACGCGGCGGTCTCGCAGGTCGACCGCGCGGTGGGCTCGCCCTTCTCGCTGCCGGCCGCGCTCTACGACTGGCTGCGCCGCGGCGTGCCGCCGGCGGCCTGGGAGTCGCTCTACACCCAGCGCCCCTACGCGCGCTGGTCGGTGCGCATGGGCCTCGACGAGCGGCTCTTCCTCGAGGACGGCTGGTCGGCGCCCGAGGACCTGGAGGGGACACCCGCGCGCCGGCTGGCGGGCGAATCGGCCGGGCTGGTAGTGCCGCTGCACCAGCCGCGCGAGGCGCGCCTCGGACTGCGGCTGCGCCTGGCGCCCGGCAGCGCCGCGGGGACCGCGCGCCTGCGCCTGCTCGTCAACCAGCGCGTGGCCGGCAGCGTGGAGGCCGGGCCGGCCTGGGCCGACGCCGAGCTCCAGGTGCCGGCCGACTTCTGGCGCCCCGGCCGCGACGGCCTGCGCCTGCGCCTGCTCGACGAGGCGGCGAGCG
>JBDIBD010000445.1:0-4360 GCA_039812725.1 Vicinamibacteria bacterium
GCGCCCGCGCCGCCGGGGCCGACGCGCTGGTCGTGACGGCCAAGGACGCGGTGCGCTGGCCGGCGGTCGAGCTGCCGCTGCCCGTGCTGGTGCTGCGGCAGAAGGTCGAGCTGCAGGGGGGCGAGCGCCTGCGGGAGCGGCTGCTGTCGGTCGCGGGACGGGTGGCCTGATGGAGCGCGCCCACCGCCACCGGCTCGAGGGCCTGCTGGTCGCGGCCGTCTCGGCCGTGGTGCGCCATCTGCCGCGCCGCCTGGCGCTGGCGCTGGGGGCCGCCCTGGCCCGCGCCTACGCCGCCTTCGACCGCCGGCACGTGGCGATCGCCGAGGACAACCTGCGTCGGGCCTTCCCCGAGTGGGACCCGGCCCGCGTCCGGCGCACGGCCCTGGGCGTCTACCGCCACTTCGGCCGGGTGATCCTCGACCTGCTCTGGATGCAGGGACGCTCCGCCGAGGAGCTGCTGCGGCTGTGCCGCTTCGAGCACGTCGAGCGCCTCGAGCCGGTCTTCGCGCGCGGCCGGGGCGCGATCATGGTCAGCGCCCACATCGGCAACTGGGAGATCCACGCCATCGGCCACGGCTTCCGGCACGAGTGGGCGGCGGTCGTGACGCGGCCGCTCGACAACCCGGCCCTGGACGCGCGCCTGGCGGCCCTGCGCAGCATGAGCGGCAACCGCGTGATCTCCAAGCACCGTGCCCTGCAGGACATCCTGGCCTACCTCAAGCAGAACCGCATGGTGGCCATCCTGATGGACCAGAACGTCCAGCAGGAGGACGGCATCTTCGTGGAGTTCTTCGGCCGCCCGGCCTGCACCACCACCGTGGCGGCGGCCCTGGCGGTGAAGACCGGCTGCGGCCTGGCGCCCGTGCGCACCGTGCTCGAGCCCGACGGGACCTATCGGCTGATCTACGAGCCGCCGCTCGAGTGGACGCCGTCGGGCGACCGGCGCGCCGACGTGGCGCGCCTGACCCAGGAGCTGACGCGCGTGATCGAGGGCTGGGTGCGCGACACGCCCGAGCAGTGGCTGTGGCTGCACCGGCGCTGGAAGACCCAGCCTGACGAGGCCGCCGGGCGGCGGCAGGCGCGCCGGTGAGCGGCGCTCCCGAGCGGGTGGTGGTGCGCGCCCCCAACTGGGTCGGCGACGTGGTGCTGTCGCTGCCGGCCCTGCGCGACCTGCGGCGCGGCTTCCCGTCGGCGCGCCTCGAGGTGCTGGCGCGCGGCTGGGTGGGCGGCCTCTACCGGGCCGTGCCGGAGGTGGACGGCGTGCTGGAGAGCCGCGGCCTGCGGGCCGACGCGGCCACCTGGCGCGCGCGGGCCGACCTGGCCGTGCTGCTGCCCAACTCGTTCGGCTCGGCCCTGGCGCCCTTTGCCGGCCGCGTCCCCGAGCGCTGGGGCTACGCCACCGACGGGCGCGGCCTGCTGCTCACGCGCCGCTGCCGCGTGCCGGCCGAGGTCCGGGGCCAGAGCCAGGTGTTCTACTATCGCGCCATGCTGGCGGGAGTGGGCCTGCGCGTCAGCGCCGCGCCCGACGCGCACCTCGACTGCCCCGACGACTGGCGCGTCCGCGCGGCCGGGCTGCTGGGACCTTCCGAGGCCGGCTTCGTGGGCCTCAACCCCGGGGCCTTCTACGGCGGCGCCAAGCGCTGGCTGCCCGAGCGCTTCGCCGAGGCCGGGCAGGAGCTGCAGCGCGCGAGCGGGGCCACGCTCGTGCTGGTGGGCTCGGCCCAGGAGCGCAGCCTGGCCGAGGCCGTGGCCGCGCGCGTGGCCGGGCCCGTGCGCGTCCTGACGGGCCGGACCTCGCTCGAGGAGCTGGTGGGCGTGCTGGCGCAGCTGCGCCTGCTGCTGACCAACGACTCGGGACCGATGCACGTGGCGGCGGCCCTGGGGACGCCGCTGGTGGCGGTCTTCGGCCCCACCGACTGGCGCGAGACGGCCCCCTGGGGCGGCCCCAGCGCGCTCGTGCGCGAGCCGGTCGAGTGCGCCCCCTGCGGCCTGCGCGAGTGCCCCATCGACCACCGCTGCATGACCCGCGTGAGCGCGGCGCGGGTGGCGGCCGAGGGCCTGGAGCTGATGAGGAGGTGCGCGTGAGCCGGCCGGCGATCTTCATGGACCGCGACGGGACCCTGTCGCACGAGATCGGCTACGTCAACCACGCCTCGCGCTTCCAGCTCTTCCCCTGGGCGGTCGACGCCGTGCGGCTGGTCAACCGGGCCGGCTGGGCGGCCGTGCTGGTCACCAACCAGGCTGGAGTGGCGCGCGGCTACTTCCCCGAGTCGGTCATCCACGAGGTCCACGGGCGCGTCCAGGCGGCGCTGGCGGGCGGCGACGCCCGGCTCGACGGGCTCTACGTCTGCATGCACCACCCCTCGGCCGGCGAGCCGCCCTACCGGCAGGAGTGCGAGTGCCGCAAGCCGCGTCCGGGGATGCTGCTGCAGGCCCAGCGCGAGCTCGACCTCGACCTGGCGCGCTCGTGGGTCGTCGGCGACCGCCACGGCGACCTGCAGGTGGCCTGGAACGCGGGCGCGCGCGGGGCCCTGGTCAAGAGCGGCTACGGCCTGGGGGAGTGGGTCCACCACGCCCCGCGCTGGCCGCGCCAGCCCGACCTGGTGGTCGAGCACTTGCTCGAGGCGGTCGAGCGCATCCTGTTCGCGGAGGGCCGGGCATGAAGCAGCGCAGGCCGTCGACACGCGCCGACCTGCTGGCGGCCCTGGGCCGCTTCCGTGGCCGGCGCGTGCTGGTGCTGGCCGACCTGGTGGCCGACGAGTTCGTCTTCGGCCGCGTGCAGCGCATCAGCCGCGAGGCGCCCGTGCTGATCCTCGAGCACGACGGGGCGGAGCTGCGCCTGGGCGGCGGAGCCAACGCCGCCCACAACCTGAGGACCCTGGGCGGCCGTCCGCTGACGCACGGCGTGGTCGGAGCCGACGAGCACGGCCGCCGGCTGCTGGCGCAGTTGCGCGAACGGGGCGTCGCCACCGCCGGGGTGCGCCGCGAGCGCGGCTACGTCACGCCGGTCAAGTCGCGCATCCTGGCCGGGGGCACGCACGCCGTCAAGCAGCAGATCGTGCGCATCGACCGGGCCACGCGCCTGCCCGAGGGCAGCCCCGCCCCGGGCGTGCTCGAGCGCCTGCTGGCCGCCTGGCACCAGCCCCTCGACGGCCTGCTGGTCAGCGACTACGGCTTCGGCCTGCTGACCTCCGGGCTGGTGGGCGCGGCCATCGCCTGCGCGCGCCGCCTGCGGGTGCCCGTGACGGTCGACTCGCGCTACGCCCTCACACGCTTCCGTGGCATGACCGCCGTGACGCCCAACGAGCCCGAGGTCGAGGCGGCCCTGGGCCTGACCATCGGCCACGACCGCGAGAAGCTGGAGTGGGCCGGCCGCGAGCTGCTGCGGCGCCTGCGGGCGCGGGCCGTGCTGGTCACGCGCGGCAGCGACGGCATGGCCCTGTTCGAGCCGGGCCTCCCGCCGCTGCACGTCCCCATCTGGGGCACCGACGAGGTGGCCGACGTGACCGGCGCGGGCGACACGGTCATCGCCGCCTTCACGCTGGCGCTCGCCTCGGGCGCCACGCCGGAGCAGGCCGCGCGGCTGGCCAACTACGCCGGCGGCATCGTGGTGATGAAGCGCGGCACGGCCACGGTCTCGGCCGACGAGCTGCGCGCCGCCGTCGAGCAGGACCCGGCCCTGGCCTGAGCCGCGGCAGCGCCGAGCGCGGGGTATCATTCGCGGCGGTGGAGCAGCAGCTGCGCCCCGCGCGCTCGAAGATCGGCAGCCTGGAGGAGGTCCAGGCCCGCGTGGCCGAGGCCCGCCGGGCCGGCCGCAGCGTGGCCCTGGCCAACGGCTGCTTCGACCTGCTGCACGTGGGCCACGTGCGCTACCTCGAGGGGGCCCGGCGCGAGGCCGACCTGCTGGTGGTCGGCGTCAACGGCGACGCCTCGGTGCGGCGCCTCAAGGGCCCGGACCGGCCGGTCATGCCCGAGGACGACCGGGCCGAGCTGGTGGCGGCCCTGCGCTGCGTCGACCTGGTGCTGGTGTTCCAGGAGGACGACGTGGCGCGCCTGCTGCTGGCGCTGCGCCCCGACGTGCACTGCAAGGGCACCGACTACACCCCGGAGACCGTCCCGGAGCGCGAGGTGGTGCGCTCCTACGGCGGCCGGGTGGCCATCGTGGGCGACCCCAAGGACCACGACACGCGCGCGCTGCTGAGCCGCCTGCGGGGATGAAGGTCCTGCTGGTCCGGCTGTCGGCCATCGGCGACGTGGTGCACACGCTGCCCGCTGCCGCGGCGCTGGCCCGGGCGGGCCACGAGGTCGGCTGGCTGGTCGAGCCGGCGGCGCGCTCGCTGGTGGAGGGCAGCCCGGCGGT
>JBDIBD010000446.1:0-4345 GCA_039812725.1 Vicinamibacteria bacterium
ATCGAGGTGCGCGTCACGCCGTCCATGAACCAGACCATGTTGCGGTTGTTGGTCAGGTTGTCGAACAGCAGGTCGACCTTGGAGTCGTTGTTGAAGTCGCCCTTGTCGACGTTGGGGCAGGTCGGGCCGCTGGGCTGGCAGGACTGCACCTTGACGTCGTCCACGTCCCAGCCCACGTCCGAGACCGAGGTGTCGGAGCCCAGGCGGAAGCGGAACTGGACCGTCTGGCCGGCCAGCGACGAGACGTCGGCGATGGTGTTGATGTAGGCCGTGCCGTTGCACCAGCCCTGCAGGCCGGCCAGGGGGTTGCTGAAGGACGAGGAGATCGTGCCCGTGTAGGGGCCCACCAGCAGGTTGGCGTTGGGCACCTGGGTGAAGGTCGTGCCGCCGTCCGTGGTGGACTCGAGGATGCCCCCGTCGAAGCAGGCGGTGGTGCCGCTGTTCTCCAGGTTGGGCAGGTGCCAGAAGCTCAGCGTGACCGGGTTCTGGCCGGTCGGGATGACCACCGGCGGCGAGAGCAGGCGCTGGTCGGAGACCGTGGCCGGGTCGAGCCCGCGGAAGTGCGACGTGCCGGCGTGCGGGTTGGTGGTCGAGATGGCCCAGGTGTCGCCCGTGCCGCTGTGCGTCCAGGGGCCCGCCCCCGACTCGAAGCCGTACTGGTACAGGATGTTGGCCGTGGTGCCGATGCCGCAGTCGCCCGGCGCGGCCAGCGTCGTGAACGAGAACACGGCCGAGTTCGTGCCCGTCCCGCAGGAGTTCGTGGAGCGCACGCGCCAGAAGTAGGTGGTGTTGGTGTTGAGCGTGGCGCCGCTGTAGGTGGTGGCGGCGATGCCGCTGCCCGTGTGGACGATGTTGGTGAAGCCCGCGTCGGTGGCGATCTCCAGGGTGTAGGTGGCCGTCTGGGCCACCGCGCTCCAGGTGAAGGTCGGGCTGACGGCCTGGTTCAGGGCCCCGTTGGCGGGCGCGGTGAGCGTCGGCGCCGCCGGGTTGGCCGTGAACACGTTGAGCGTCACGTTGGTGGTCTGGTTGATCGGGCCGGCCGCGCTGCCGGCGACGTTGACCGAGTAGCTGCCGGCCGCGGCCGCGACCGTGTTGCCGATGGTCAGGGTCGAGCTGCCCGGCAGCGGCGTGACCGGGTTGGGGCTGTAGCCGGTGGTCGTGCCGGCCGGGTTGCCCGTGGCCGAGAGCGTGACCGGGCTGTTGAAGCCCGAGACCGAGCCGACGTTGACCGTGTAGGTGGCGCTGGCCGGGGCGCAGACGTCCTGCGTGCTGGGCGTGACCGCCAGGGTGAAGGTCGGCGCCAGCGAGCAGCTCGGGAACTTGAAGGACCCGATGCGCGTGTTCCAGAGCCAGGAGCCTCCGGGCACGGCCGCGTACTCCTGGGTGTACCAGAAGGTGCACTCGTCGACGGGGTCGACGGCCAGCATGCTGTAGTCGCCCCAGCGGTTGTTCCCGCCCTGGGTGAAGACCGCGCCTCCGGCCACCAGCGTGGCCTCGCCCTGGCCCAGCGTCCCCGCCGGGTCGCCCGCCAGGCGACCCGCGTAGCGCACCGAGGGGAAGATCGAAGTCGAGGAGACGGAGTAGCCCACGGCGATGTTGCCGTTGGTGTCCATGGCGGCGCTGCCCATCCAGCGATGCGCGGCGTCGGGCGCGTAGGTGCCTTCCTGCTGGATGCCCCAGGCTCCCGCGCCGGTCTTGCGCAGCTCGAACCAGTGCACGCCAGCGTGGTCGGTGGCGTCGGCGTCCACGGTCGTGGCCGTGACGATGGTCTGGTGGGTGCCGAAGTTCCGGTACTGCAGCCGGTGCATCAGCCGGTCGCTGATCGCGTCGACCGACTCGCCGCCCGCCGGCATCGGGATGCAGGACCGGTTGAAGGCGCACATGTCGGGGTCGACGTTGGCGGTCGGGATGAGCTGGTTGGGCTGGCCGTTGAGGCCGAACGTCGAGTTGGCGGGCACCGCGAAGTCGGGGTGGAAGAGCCACAGGCGGATCGTGTCGGTCGGGTCGCCCAGCCAGGTCGAGTCGTCCCACTCGAGGAAGATGCCGTCGGCGCCCGCCGGGGGGGGCGGGCCGTCGAGGTCGGCCGGGAAGGCGTTGCCGAAGTTCGAGTTGACGCCGAAGAGGTCGACGTAGATGACGGCGGCCGTGGCGTTGCCGGCGATCATGGCCGCCCGGTCGAAGGCGAACACGCCCTGGCCCGCCCAGGTGCTGCCCGAGAACTGGTTGGCGCTCATGTAGTACGCGTTGGGCCACACACCGAACTTCGGGTAGTCCGGAAACTTGCTGTTGGTCATCACGTACTCGTAGCGGTAGTACGAGCCCGTCGGGTCACCCGTGGTGGAGACCGCCACGCACTCCCGGAAGGGCGAGGTGGTGGAGAACTGCGAGACCAGCCAGCGGTCGGCGAGGTGGTCGTAGAGCACGACCGGGTCGCCGTCGTTGTCCGTCGCGCAGTTCCCGGGAAAGCCGGTCCAGATGGTGTTGCCGGCCGCCGCGGGGGCGCCTGGCTGCGGCGGGTAGACCTTGTTGCCGCTCTTGTCGTAGATGGCGAAGACCAGGTTGATCCACTGGAAGTAGTGGTTGGGACCGACGTCGCCCTGGGTGTCGGGCGGCGTGATCATGAAGCCCACCACCGTCTGGTTGTTGGCGTTCGAGAGGCCCTCGAAGGAGAGCAGCGGGGCCGGCATCTCGCCCGAGCCGGGCTCGGCCTGGACCGTGCGGTCGTCGCCCCAGCCCCCCTTGGCCAGCTTCGGAAGCGTCCGATTGACGATCGCCCGGGGCGGCGCGGCCTTCGGCTCGACGGGCTTGATGTCCCGCAGCGGCGGCGACACGTCGAAGTGGGACGGCACGAACTTCTGAGGCTCAAGGGCCTCTTCCTGCGCCAGCGCCGCCGGCGCCGCGCTCGCGGTCAGCCAGACGGCAGCCGCCACGAGGCCCAGACGCTTGCACCCTCGCATGCTCGTTCTCCTCACTGGATTGGACGCGTGGCGAGGGCCAGCTCCGCCGGGAGCGATGAGATCTCGGGTCGGGTTGGTCGGCGGGTGACTGCAGGCCATGCTGCTCGGCCCTCGCAAGTGCCCCAACGCTACCACGAACGGCCACCGCACACCCGCCGCGCCGGTGCTCGCCCGCGGGGGCTGACGCTACCGTCCCGACGGCCCGCCTGCCGCGGGCCGGGCCATTGCCCGCTGGAAGAGGGCGAAGGCCGCCTGGCGCACGCGCTGGAAGGCCTCGCGGGCCCGCAGGCCCGCCTCGGACGGGGGGGCGGCGAACTGCCGCGCCTGCACGTTCTGCTCGTGGCCGAGGACGGCGGCCCTGAGGTCGGCGTACCCGGCCAGCGGCAGGTTGACGGGCATGTGAGCCACGTCCGCCTGGAGGAGCACCCGCACCAGCGCGTCGAAGTCGTCGCGGCCCAGGGTCAGGCGCGCGGGCTCGGAGTAGCCGGCCTGAAGCGTGTGGCGCCGCGCCTCGAGCTGCCGGCCCCGGACCACGACCTGCCAGCCGGGCTCCGCCTCCGCCTCCCCGCGCACCTGCGGAGAGCTGACGGCCAGCGCGAACGTCTCCGGCGCGAGCCGGCCCCTGGCCAGCTTGGACAGCCCGTCGGCCAGATCGTTCGCCGCGACACCCTGGCCCGCCGGCCCCTGGCAGGACGTGTAGAGGCGGCCAACGAGGGCCTCGAAGGCCGCGGACTGCTCGCCCCGGTGGATCTGCACGACCTGCCTGGAGACATCTCCCAGCCCGAGAGTCACGGCGCGGGTCACCTCCACGGCGGCTGGCCCGGGCAGGCTACCCGGCCCGGGCGCGCCGCCGAGCCGCTCGGGCATGCGACAGAACCCGCCGTCCCTGAGCAGCGCCAGCAGGGCGCGCACCTGCTTCTTCGAGAGCGCGAACTGGCGCTCGGCGTTCCAGATGCCCACGCCGCGCCCGAACACCACCAGGGAGCGCCAGTCCGCCCGCCCCGAGCCCATCACCTCCAGCCGCACCTCGGAGAGCGGGAACCGGCCCGCCAGCGCCTGGTCGAGCCGCTCGGTGAGCTGCTGCGCGCGAGCGTCGGAGGAGGGCGGGACCTGGGCCGGAGCCGCGCCGGCCGGCAAGACCACGGCGAGAGCAGCCAGCACGATGGAAAGCACTGCCGGACCCGATGCGCCTCTCATGTGTCCCTCCGCGGTCTCGCCCGGTCCATTCTAGGACGTGCCACCCCGCGACGGCAGCCGTGCGCGCGGCCGGGAAAGGGAAGGGGCGCCGGCCCGGGCCTTTCGGCCCGGAGCGGCGCCCCGGGTGGGTCAGCCCCCCGCGGGGGGCGTCAGGCGGCTAGCTAGCGCGGCCCGGCCACGATCCAGTTGGT
>JBDIBD010000447.1:0-4336 GCA_039812725.1 Vicinamibacteria bacterium
GCGGGGCTGGCCACGCTGGCGCGCCGCGGCCCTCACCGGCGCCTGCTGCGCGGCCGCCGGGCTGGCCCTGACGTGGTCGGGGAGCCTGCTGGGCGGCGTCAGCCTCGACTACCTGGCCCGCTCGCTGCCCGGCTCGGAGCTGGGCCTCCAGCCGCTGGCCCGGCTCCTGGGCGAGGCCCAGGCCGGGCCGGCCACGGGCGCGGTGCTGGCCTGCGGCGAGGGCCTGATGTTCGGCTTCGGGCTGGCGATGGGGCTGACGCGCCGCGTGGCCCCTTAAGCCTGAGGCCCCCCTCAGGGGCTGCTCACCGCTCCCTCAGGCGGAGCCGGCCCCCGCGGCCCAGCTTCCACGGGCAGGAGGCCTCATGCGGGTCAAGCTCATCCTGCCGGCCCTGACGGAAGCCAGGAGCCCCTTCTTCCGTCCGATCAAGTACTCGCTCTTTCCGCCGCTGGGCCTGGCCACGCTGGCCGGCTACCTCGACCCGGACGACCCGGCCGAGATCTGCGACGAGCACGTCGAGACGCTGGACCTCGACGATCGGCCCGACCTGGTGGTGATCCAGGCCTACGTCACCTCGGCCCGGCGGGCGTACGAGATCGCCGACCACTACCGGCGGCGCGGGGTCTTCGTCTGCCTGGGCGGGCTGCACCCCACGGCCCTGCCCGAGGAGGCCGCGCCGCACTGCGACGCGCTGTTCCTCGGCCCGGGCGAGGACACCTGGCCGCGCTTCCTGGCCGACTTCCGCGCCGGCCGGCCCGAGCGCGTCTACCGCTCGACCGTACGCACCCTGATCGCCTCGCCCTGGGTGCGGCGCGACCTGATCCGGCGCCACCTCTACCTGGTCCCCAACTCGATCGTGGTCTCGCGCGGCTGCCCGCACCACTGCGACTTCTGCTACAAGGACGCCTTCTTCGCCGGCGGGCGCTCGTTCTACACCGAGCGCGTCGAGGCGGCCCTGGCCGAGATCGAGCGCCTGCCCGGGCGCCACCTGTACTTTCTCGACGACCACCTCCTGGGCGACGCGCGCTTCGCCGCGGCCCTGTTCGACGGCCTGCGCGGCATGGGGCGGCTGTGGCAGGCGGCCGGCACGGTCGACTCGGTGCTGCGCCCCGGGCTGCTGGAGAAGGCCGTCGAGTCGGGGCTGCGCTCGCTGTTCGTGGGCTTCGAGGCGCTCGACGAGGCCGCTCTGCGCGAGCAGGGCAAGCGCCAGAACCTGCGGCGCGACTACGCCGCGGCCGTGCGGCGGCTGCACGGGCTGGGCGTGATGGTCAACGCCAGCTTCGTCTTCGGCCACGACAGCGACGGCCCCGACGTCTTCGACCGCACGGTCGACTGGGCGGTCGAGCAGGGGATCGAGACGGCCACGTTCCACGTGCTGACGCCCTACCCCGGGACCGCGCTGCACGCGCGGATGCGGGCCGCGGGCCGCCTGCTGCACTCCGACTGGGAGCGCTACGACACGCGCCACGCCGTCTTCCAGCCGGCCTTGATGACGCCCGGGCAGCTGGAAGCGGGATACTGGCGCGCCTACGAGCGCTTCTACCGCTGGAGCGCGATCTGGCGCGGCGCCGCCACGAAGCCCGACCTGGCCGGGCGCCTGCGGCACCTGGCCTACGCCGCGGGCTGGAAGAAGTTCGAGCCGGGCTGGGACCTGGTGATCCGCCTGCGCCGCGTGGCCGGGCTGCGCCCGTTGCTCGAGGCCATCCTGGCGGGGCGCGGCCAGGACCCGTCGCCGCGCCCCGTCCGGCTGGCGGCCGCCGCGGCGGCTGCCAGCCCCGACTAGAACCGGAGCGAGGCCAGCACGTCGAAGCGCCGCGCGGTCATGCGGTAGTACTGCGCGTCGCCCAGCTCGCTCTCGCTGACCGGGTCGCGCCGGTCGCCCAGGTTGCGCCCGAAGGCGCGCAGCTCGTAGCGCGCCCCGCGCCAGCCCAGGCTGGCGTCGAAGACCGTGTAGCCCTCGGCCGGTGCGGTGTTGCGCTTGTTGAGGAAGCGCTCGCCCACGTAGCGGCCCTCGAGCGTGGCCAAGAGGCCGCGCGCGGGCGCGCGCACGATCGCCCCCGAGGCCAGGTGGTGGGCCGACATCTCGAGGCGCTTGCCGGAGAGCTGGGTCGGCACGCCGTCGAACTCGGTCAGGTAGTCGCGGAAGCGCGCGTCGTGCCAGGCGTAGGTGCCACGCAGCCAGAAGCTGGCCGGCAGGCGCCAGCTCAGGGAGCTCTCGACGCCCTTGAAGCGCTCGGTGCCGGCGTTCTCCAGCGCCGGCAGGCCGTTCACGGCCTGGGAGACGACCAGGTTGTCGAAGTCCATCAGGAAGGCGCTGACCTCGACGCGCCCGCGCCCGCCGGCCAGGTCGGCCTGCAGGCCGGCCTCGTAGCTCTGGGCGGTCTCCGGCTCGAGGATCCCCTCGCCCTCGCCGTCGCCCTCGGCCAGGTTGAAGTCGATGGCCGCGGGCTTGAAGGTGTTCTTGTAGGCCGCGAAGGCGCGCAGGCGGTCGCCGCCGCGCTCCCAGAGCGTGAAGCCCAGGGCCGCGCTGCCGGAGAGGCGCGTGTGGCCCTGCTGGGCCTCGCCGGCGTCGCCGCCCTGGTCGGCCTCGCCCTCGCCGCGCTCCTCCTCGGTGTGGTTGAGGCGCAGGCCGCCCTCGAGCTTGAGCCGCGCCGTCGGGTTCCACTCGCCGAAGGCGTAGAAGCCCGCGAAGTTGCGCTGGTCGGAGATGGCCCGCTCCTCGCCCGGCACCAGCTGGTCCTCACCGGGCGCGCCGGTGCCGTCCAGGTTCACGAAGTAGCTGAACACGCTGCCCTCGGCGTCGGCCTGGCCGTGGAGGTAGTCGGCCCCCAGCACGCCGCGGACGCGCTGCGAGCGCGTGAAGGCCAGGTGCGTGTCGAAGTAGAGGTCGCTCGTGTCGATCTCGGCCTCGAAGCCGTTGGCGTTGGGAACGGTGGTGGAGACGTCGGCCAGGAAGCCGCGCAGCTGGTCCTGGCCGGAGTGGGTGTAGGAGAGCACCGTGTTCCAGGCCCCGAACGAAAGCTGGCGGTCGTAGCCGGCGTTCAGGAAGAAGCGGTCCTCGTCGAGGTGGGCCCCCTCGGGGTTGTAGTTGGCGTCGAGGGGCGTGACGGTCGAGAGGGTCTTGCCCTGCCGCACGTGCGGGCTGGCGGGGTCCTGGCGCAGCCAGGTGCCGTCCACGTCGAAGCGGAAGACGTCGCTGCTCCCGGTGCGGGCCGAGCGCCAGAGCACGTGCCCGCGCTGGAAGGAGGTGCGGTCGTCCTTGAAACCCTGGCGGGTGAAGTCGGCCGAGAGGGCCGAGGACCAGCGCTCGCGGGCGGCCAGCCGCGCCGAGAGCGCGCCGCCGCCCGTGTCGTAGCTGCCGCCGTAGAGGCTGGCCTCGTTGACCACCTGGCCAGGCGCGCGGCGCACCACCTGCACCACGCCCACGAACGAGGTCGCGCCGTACATGACGGGCGAGGCCCCGCGCTGGACCTCGATGCGGTCCACGTTCGTCATGTCCAGGCTGGCCAGGGCCGGGTTGAAGGCCCCGCCCCAGGGGACGCCGTCCACCACCATCAGGAAGGCGTCGAACTCCTTCAGGCCCCAGAACTCCGGCACCGACGAGGCCGGGCCGCCGTCGCCCCCGGGCGCCACCTCGACCCCGGCCGAAAGAGCCAGGGCCCCGCGCAGGTCGGAGGCGCCACGGTCGCGCAGGTCCTCCCCGGTCACCACGTCGATGGCGGCGGGGACCTCCCGCACGCTCTCGGGGATGCGCGTGGCGGTCACCTGCACCGACTCCTGCCAGTGCGCGGGCGGCGCGGGCGACGGGCTCGGCTGGGGGGCCGGCTCCTCGGCGCCCGCGAGGGCGCCGCACGCGACGACGAGGGCTGCGGCCAAGGGCAGTCTCATGGACATCTCGCCTCCCGTGGGACCGGCTTGAGCTGGATTGGGGCGAGAGTGTGGGGGACCGCCGCAGCTACTACCAGAGGTAGGAGCTCGATTTTTCGCCTGGAACGGATGATCCATTGACCCGGCCGCGCCGGGGCGTAGAGTGAATCGGTGAGCACCGCCAGCCCCGTCGCCGGCTTCCTGGCCCTGCGCCGCATCGCCTTCGTGGGCCTGTCGCGCAACCCCAGGGACTTCTCCCGAGCCCTCTTCCGCGACTGGGCGGCGCGCGGCTACGACCTCGTGCCGGTCCACCCGTCCATGGCCGAGGCCGAGGGGCGGCCCTGCTATCCGCGCGTGCAGGACGTCCCGGGCGGCGTCGAGGGCGTCTTCGTGATGACCTCGCCGGCCGCCGCGGAGCAGGTGCTGCGCGACGCCGCGGAGGCGGGGGTGACGCGCGCCTGGCTGCACCGC
>JBDIBD010000448.1:0-4335 GCA_039812725.1 Vicinamibacteria bacterium
CCCGCGCAGCAGCCCCAGGGCCCGGGCCAGCACCGGCAGGTTGTGGGCGATCTCGCCCGGCCGCGAGCCCGGCAGCACCGCCAGCACGGGCCGGCCCGGGTCGAGCCCGGCCTCGCGCAGGAGGCCGGCGCGGTCGTCCGGCGGGTGGACCAGCTCGACCAGCGGGTGGCCCACGAACGTCACCGGCACCCCCGCCGCGCGGTAGAGCGGCTCCTCGAAGGGGAAGATCACCAGCATGCGGCGCACGTGGGCCTGGATCTGCCGCATGCGGCCACGCCGCCAGGCCCACAGCTGCGGCGAGACGTAGTAGACCACCGGCACGCCGCGCCGGTGCAGCTCGCGCGCCAGGCGCAGGTTGAAGTCGGGGTAGTCCACCAGCACGGCCAGGTCGGCGCGCTCGCGCTCGACTTCGGCCAGCACGGCCGCGAAGATCCCGCGCAGCCGCCGCAGGTGGCGGAGCACCTCGACCAGGCCCATCACCGCCAGGTCGCGGACGTGGAAGAGCAGCCGGGCGCCCTGCTCCGCCAGGCGGTCGCCCCCCAGGCCGAAGCCCTCGACACGCGGGTCGGCCTGCCGCAGGTGCCGCAGCAGCTCGGCGGCGTAGAGCTCGCCCGAGGCTTCGCCGGCGCTGAACAGGACGCGGGGAGGGGGACCGGCCATGGCGGCGGCAGTATATGCGACCGCCTGGTGTCCCCCGGGATGGCCGCTGTCCTGTGGTCGGGACATCGGGCCGATTCGCGGCGATTGCGGATCCTCAACCGCGTGAGAGAGTTGCGTGTGGTCGGCCTGGTCCCCGAGCGGGCACGCGACTTGCAGCGTCTCCAGTGGGGTCGTCCGAGGAGGCTCGTCATGAGAACACAGCTGATCGTGACCGTCCTGGCCGTGAGCCTGGCGGCGCCCGCCTGGGCAGGTGACCAGGCCGTGCCTCGCGGGGGCGGCGGCTCGCACTCCTCCTCCTCCGTCGGCCGGCACCCGTCGCCGAGCGGCGGGGGGCACCCCTCGGGCCCGAGCCATGGCTCCGGCGCGCCCCCGAGTGGGGCGGCCGCGCGCCACCCCCGGCCCGGCACCGGCCACGGCTCCCACGGCGGCTACTACGGCCACTACGGCCACTACTACGGCGGCTACTACGGCTACCCGTACTACTACGGGTACTACGGCTATCCCTACTGGGGCTGGGGCTTCGGCCTCGGCTGGTACGACGGCTACTACGCCCGGCCCTACTACCCCTACCAGGACTACGACGACGCCTACGGCCAGTTGCGCGTGATCGTCGAGCCGAACAAGGCGCGGGTCTACGTGGACGGCTACTTCGCCGGCGAGGCCGACGAGTTCGACGGAATGTTCCAGCGCCTGAACGTGGCCCCCGGGCGGCACGAGATCACCCTCAAGCTCGAGGGCTACGTGACCCACCGCGTCAAGCTCTACGCGCCGCCCGACACCACGGTCAAGATCCGCCACGACATGGTCAAGGGCAGCGGCCCGGAGACGGTGGAGGACCGTATCAGCGACGAGGACCAGCGCGCCATGCGCGACGAGGAGCCGCGCTACGACCCCGAGCGCGACCGCTACGAGCGCGAGCGCGCCCGGCGGCCCGCGCGCGAGAGCGAGCGCGTGGAGCAGGACGCCGACGTGCCGCCGCCGGCCACGCTGCGCCTGCGCGTGGCGCCGGAGGACGCCTCGATCTACATCGACGGGCGCTTCCGCGGCACGGGCCGCCAGCTGGACGAGCTGCTGCTGCCGCCGGGCCGCCACAAGCTCGAGGTGGTGCGCCCCGGCTACCGCACCCACGAGTCCGAGTTCGAGGTGAACGAGGACGAGCCCACGAGCCTGGAGCTTTCGCTCGACAAGCTGGGCTAGCCCCCCGTCATCCCGAGTCGCCGCCGTCCAGATCGGCGACGAAGGATCTCTCGGGCTGCACGACCCGGCAGATCCTTCGCGCCCGAGCTGGACGATGTCGCTCAGGATGACGGGCTCCTGCTATAGACTGCGCGACACACCCCCCAGGAGGCGCGCCCGTGCCCAGGCCCCGCTCCACGGCCACTCTCCTCTTGCTGGCCCTGGTGTTCCTCGGCGCCGCGCTGGCCTCGCCCGCGCTGGCCCAGGCCACGCCTCCGGGAGTCGCCTTCGACGCCCGGGCCGCCACGAAGGCCTACCTGGCCAGCGTGGCCGGCCCCGAGCGGGCCCGCTCCGACGCCTACTTCGAGGGCGGCTACTGGCTCCTGCTCTGGGACTTCCTGCTGGGGCTGGCGGTCAACCTGGGGCTCCTGGCGACGGGCCTCTCGCGGCGGCTGCGCGAGCAGGCCGAGCGCTGGGTCCCCTGGCGGCCCGCGCAGGTCTTCCTGTACTTCGCCCAGTACCTGCTGCTGGTCAGCCTGGTGCTGTTCCCGATGACGGTCTACGAGGGCTTCTGGCGCGAGCACGCCTACGGCCTGTCGAACCAGACCTTCGGCGCCTGGCTGCGCGACCAGGCCGTGGGCCTGGGCGTGGGCCTGCTGCTCGGGGGCCTGGCGGTCACGGGCATCTACGCCGTCGTGCGGCGCTTGCCGCGCAGCTGGCCGCTCTGGGGAGCCGTCACGGCGCTGGCCTTCCTGGTCCTCGGCGTGCTGATCGGGCCGGTCTACGTGGCGCCGCTGTTCAACGACTACACGCGCCTCGCGGAGCCGGTGGCGCGCGAGCGCATCCTGGGCCTGGCCCGGGCGCAGGGCGTGACGGCTGACGACGTCTGGGTCTTCGACGCCTCGCGCCAGAGCAAGCGCGTCTCGGCCAACGTCAGCGGCATTGCCGGGACCATGCGCATCAGCCTCAATGACAACCTGCTGAATCGCTGCTCGCTGGCCGAGATCGAGGCCGTCATGGGGCACGAGGTCGGCCACTACGTGCTCAACCACGTCTACAAGACGCTGTTGTTCCTGGGGCTCGTGATCGTCCTGGGCTTCTCGCTGCTGCGGCGCGGCTTCGCCTGGGCCACGGCCCGCCGCGGCGAGGCCTGGGGCCTGCGCGGCGAAGCCGACCCGGCCGGGCTGCCGCTGGCGCTGGCGATCCTGTCCGTCTACTTCTTCGCGCTCACGCCGCTGCTCAACACCTGGATCCGGGTCGAGGAGGCCGAGGCCGACCTGTTCGGCATCAACGCCTCGGGCCAGCCCGACGGCGAGGCGCTGGTGGACCTCAAGCTGGGCGAGTACCGCAAGCTCGACCCCGGACCGCTGGAGGAGATCCTGTTCTTCGACCACCCCAGCGGCCGCAGCCGGATCCTGATGGCCATGACCTGGAAGGCCGAGCACCTGGCGGAGGCGGAGGCCAACGCGCGGCGCGCCACGGCCGACGACGGGCGCCGGGGCTTCGCCCCCGCGCCCTGAGCGCTAGGGCCGCCCGCCCGCCGCGGGTGCTCCCGGGGGCAGCGTCACTGGCCTGAAGACCTCCTGGTAGATGCGCCCTGCCAGGGCCGAGGCCGAGTGGCCGCTGCCGCCGCGCTCGAAGACCACCAGCACCAGCTCGGGCTTGTCGGCGGGGTAGTAGGAGGCGAACCAGCCCACGTTCGAGCAGGTGCCGGTCTTGCCCGCGATGAGCAGGTCGGGGTCGAAGGCGCTGCCGGCCGAGCCCTCGTTGACCGCTCCCAGGAAGCCCTCGGCCAGGCCGTCGAAGACGGTGCCGGGCGGCAGCCGCCAGCGCTCGCGCGGGACGAAGCCCTCGGGGCCGGCCACCTGCGGCTGCCAGACCACCCCGCCGTTGATCGCGGCCGAGATCAGCACGGCCAGCTGCACGGCGTTGGTCTTGATGCCGGCCGCGTGGCTGGAGAGGTGTCCCACCGCCTCCGGGCCGCAGCTGAGGGGCAGGGCGCCGCGCGCCTCGCCCGCCAGGTTGATGCCGCTCGCCTCGCCGATTCCCAGCAGGCGCGCGTACTTCTGCACGCGCTCGTAGCCCAGGGCCTCGCCCACGCGCTCGAAGAACGGGTTGCAGGAGACCGCCAGGGCGCGCCGCACGTCGATGGGGCCGTGCCCCGACCACATCCAGCAGCCGCGCGTGCAGGCGATCTGCGTGTCGCGCCGGATCACGCCCTCCGTCAGGCCCGCGATGGCGACCACGATCTTGAAGACCGAGCAGGGCTGCCAGGCCCGCGACAGGCCCCAGCCCGGGTTGACCACCGCCAGCACGCGCCCGCTGCGGGGGTCCATGGCCACGGCCGAGGCCGGGCGCCGCCCCAGCACGCGCTCGGCCGCGGCGGCCACCGCCCGGTCCAGGTCGGCGGGCGCCGACGACAGCACCACCGAGGGAAGGGGGCTGGCCGACGGGGGCCGGCGGCTGGCCGGTTTCCGGGAGCGGGTGGCGGCCCCGTCG
>JBDIBD010000449.1:0-4306 GCA_039812725.1 Vicinamibacteria bacterium
GCCCGGCGCCAGCTCCGCCAGCGGGCGGCCGGTCAGCCCACCCGGCAAGCCGGCCGCCAGGGCCACGGCGGCGCGGTTGGCGCGGGTGACGCGGTCCTGGCCGTCGAGCAGCAGCACGCCGCTCTCGAGCGCGTCGAAGGTCGAAACCCAGTCCTCGGCGGCCGCGCGCAGGGCCTGCTCGGCCTGCCGGCGGGCGGTGATGTCGCGCGTCACGCCCAGCAGCGTGGTGACGCGCTGCCGGGCGGGGGAGTCCCACAGCGGCACGCTGGTGGTCTCGAGCGTCAGGCGCCGGCCGCGCAGGCCGATCATGTCGAACACCAGGCGCCGGCTCTCGCCGCGGAAGACCGCCTCGACCATCTCGTCGAAGGCCATCCGGTCCTCGGGCGCCACGAGGGAGCTGGCCCGGCCGCCGGCCACCTGCCTCAGCTCGGCCTGGATCATCTCCAGGCCGGCGGGGTTCATGTCCAGCACGCGCCCCTCGGCGTCCAGGAGCTTGACGCACTCGGGCTCGTTCTGGACCACCGCCCGCCAGCGCTCCTCGCTGGCGCTCAGGGCCCGCTCGGTGGCCTCGGCCCGCCGTCGCGCCAGGGCCGCCACCAGGCTGGCCGACAGCCGCTCGAGGAACGCCACCTCGTCGGGCCCCAGCACGCCGGGCCGCCGGTCGGCGAGGTGCAACAGGCCGACCGTCTCTCCGGCTTCCCGCAGGGGCACCAGGGCCAGCGTCTCGAAGCCGGCCGCCACGCAGCACACGCGCAGCGCCCCGGGCCCCGGGGGCAGCTCGTCCCTGGCCACGAGCTGCAACTGGCCGGTCAGGAAGCTGCCGCCCCGCGTCAGGCGGCCGGGGAGCGCGGCGCCCGACAGCACGGCCCCGCAGCGGCAGGCCAGGAGCGGCCGGCCCTGGTCGTCGCGCTGCGGCTCGCCGCCCGGCCCGCGCTCCAGCAGGCCGGAGTCCTCGCGCCACGAGTCCGGGGGTTGCCCGACGAACTCCTCGAACGGGAAGTCGCTGCCCTGGCGCAGCCGCACGCCGACGCTCTGGAGGCCGGTCTCCTCGAGCACGGCCCGCAGGATCGCCCGCACGGGGTCGTCGCCGCGCGGGCGGGGGCCCAGGCACTCCAGCACGCGCAACGCCAGCCTCTCGCGCCAGGCCGTGGGCAGGGTGGGCACGGCGGCGGTCCCGGCCAGGTTGACGTTCATGCAGCCGCGCCGAGGGCCCGTGATGCCCCGCGCATTCCCCCTCAATACGTTGCGCCCGCCCGGCGGCCTTGTCAACGCAGCCGGTTGCGGTAGGCTTGGGCCCGACCCGCGGCTCCGCGGCAACACGGCACCCAGAAACCAGGTCATCGCAGGAGGCAGCGATGAGTGCGACCACGCCCCCCCCCACCCAGAACCAGAAGCTGCTGACGTGGGTCAGCGACATGACGGCCCTGTGCCAGCCCGACCAGGTGGTCTGGGCCGACGGGTCGCAAGCCGAGTACGACCGGCTGTGCGAGCAGATGGTGCAGTCGGGCACCTTCGTCCGCCTGAGCCAGGCGAAGCGGCCCAACTGCTTCCTGGCCCGCTCGCACCCGTCCGACGTGGCGCGCGTCGAGGAGCGCACCTACGTCTGCGCGGCGACCAAGGAGGAGGCCGGCCCGACCAACAACTGGGCCCCGCCCGCGGAGATGCGCGCCACGCTGCGGGGCCTGTTCTCGGGCTGCATGCGCGGGCGCACGCTGTACGTGCTGCCCTTCAGCATGGGCCCGCTGGGCTCGCCGATCGCCAAGATCGGGGTGCAGCTCACCGACAGCCCGTACGTGGTCACCAACATGCGCATCATGACGCGCATGGGCTCGGCCGTGCTGGGCGTGCTGGGCGACGGCGACTTCATCCCCTGCATGCACTCGGTCGGCGCGCCGCTCCAGCCGGGGCAGAAGGACGTGCCCTGGCCCTGCGAGGCCGACATCTCCAAGAAGTACATCGTGCACTTCCCCGACACCTACGAGATCTGGTCCTACGGCTCGGGCTACGGCGGCAATGCCCTCCTGGGCAAGAAGTGCCTGGCGCTGCGCATCGCCTCGGTGATGGCGCGCGACGAGGGCTGGCTGGCCGAGCACATGCTCATCACCGGCCTGCAGTCGCCCACGGGCGAGACCACCTACGTGGGCGCGGCCTTCCCCAGCGCCTGCGGCAAGACCAACCTGGCCATGCTGGTGCCGCCCAAGGGCTTCGAGGGCTGGAAGGTCAAGACGGTCGGCGACGACATCGCCTGGATCAAGAAGGGGCCCGACGGGCAGCTCTACGCCATCAACCCCGAGGCCGGCTTCTTCGGCGTCGCGCCGGGCACCAACATGAAGTCGAACCCCAACGCGATGGCGACCATCGCGAAGAACACCATCTTCACCAACGTCGCGCTGACCGACGACGGCGACGTGTGGTGGGAGGGCATGTCCGAGCCGCCGGCCCACCTGGTCGACTGGAAGGGCGAGGACTGGACGCCCGGCTGCGGCCGCCCGGCGGCGCACCCCAACGCGCGCTTCACGGCGCCGGCCAGCCAGTGCCCGAGCATCGACCCCGAGTGGGAGAACCCCAGGGGCGTGCCGATCGCGGCCTTCGTCTTCGGCGGCCGCATGAGCAAGGACATGCCGCTGGTCTTCCAGGCCTTCAACTGGGCCCACGGCGTCTACCTGGCCGCCACGATGGGCTCGGAGGCCACCGCCGCCGCCATCGGCCAGGCCGCCATGCGCCGCGACCCGATGGCCATGCTGCCCTTCTGCGGCTACAACATGGCCGACTACTGGTCGCACTGGCTCAACGTCGGCCGCCGGGTCCCCAACCCGCCGCGCATCTTCCGGGTCAACTGGTTCCGCAAGAGCGACGACGGCAAGTTCCTGTGGCCGGGCTTCGGCGACAACATGCGCGTGCTGAAGTGGGTGGTCGAGCGCGTGCACGGCCGCGGCTTCGCGGTCGAGAGCCCGATCGGCTGGATGCCGCGCCACGAGGACCTGAGCTGGGAGGGGCTCGACTTCCCGGCCGCCTCCTTCCGCGACCTGATGGCCGTGGGGCGCGAGGCCGGCGCCGCCGAGGTGCGGGCCCACGAGGAGCTGTTCGACCGCTTCTTCGACCGCCTGCCGAAGGAGTTCATCTTCGAGCGCGAGTCGCTGCGCTCGCGCCTCTGGCGCTCGCCCGACCGCTGGGCGCTGGCCAACGAGGTGTAGGGCCGGCCTCCCGACCCGGGCCGCGACCCGGTCGGGCACGCGCGCGAGCGTGCCTGGCCGGGTCTTCGTGTCTGCGGGCCGGCCGGCCGGCCCAGTTCGGCTAGAATCCGCGCTGCTTGCCCCGCCCCCAGCCCCTGGCCGCCAGCATCGAGCGCTTCGCCGACCAGCACGCGCCGGCCGTGGCGGCGCTGCACCGGCGTGTCTTCGGCTCGCGCGTGAGCGCGGCCGACCTGCGCCACAAGTACGACACGCGCCACGTGGGCGTCGAGCACGGCAGCTTGGTGGCGCTGGTGGGCGAGCGGGCCGTGGCCTTCCACGGAGGCCTGCCGCAGGTCTTCGAGGCCGACGGCCGCGCCGTGCTGGTGGGCCAGAGCTGCGACAGCATGGCCGCCCCCGAGACGCGCGGCTCGGGGATCTACGCCCAGCTCTTCCGTCGCACCGAGGAGCTGATGCAGCGCCAGGGCGCCGCCCTGATGTACGGGGTGGGCAACCGGGCCGGGCTGCAGGCCGGGCTGCGCATGGGCTGGCGCGACCCGGGCTACCGGCTCAACCGCTACACCTGGACCGTCCGAACGCCGCCGGTCGCGCGCCTCATGTGGCGCTTTCCGCGCCTGCGCGCGCTCCTGCCGCGCTGGGCGGCGGGCGGCCTGGCCGCCTGCGCCGACTCCCTGGACGGCTTCCGGAACTCACTGGCCGACACGGGCTTCCTGGTCCACCGGTACACTCCCGAGCTGATCGCGCACAAGCTCCGCGGCGGCAGCTTCGGGGCGCGCGTCGGCCCCGTCCGGCTCTGGCTCAAGGCCCAGCCCGACCTCATGGTGGGAGACCTGACCACGCCCGACGGCCCAGCCCTCGCGACGGCCCTTCCGCGCGTGACCGCTGCGGCCCGCTGGCGCGGCCTCGGGGCCGTGCACTGCTTCACCCACCCCGACTCGCCTCTCGACCCGCTGCTGGCCGCCCTGCGGTTCCGCGCGGAAGGGCACGGCTTCGTGGTGAGCGGCTGGGGGGACCAGCAGCTCGCCGCACGCCTGCGTTTCCAGGTGGCCGACCTGGACAGCTTCTAGGGCCGGCCCCGGCGCAGGCTCCAGAGGCGCGCGCGCAGGGCCAGGCCC
>JBDIBD010000450.1:0-4292 GCA_039812725.1 Vicinamibacteria bacterium
CGGGCGGGCGGCGCGACCACAGGACCAGGCCCACGGCCAGCGCCGCCAGGGCCAGGAGCGCGCCCGCCAGCGCCCGTCGTCTCCAGGGCTGCGCGGGCACGCCGAGCGTGGGCGCCGGCGGCACGACCGCGGGCGGCGTGACGACGGGCTTCGCGGCCTGGCGTCCCTTGCCCATGAGCGCCGAAGGCTAGGCGAGACCGGCACGGCCGTCAACGCGCTCTCACCCCGGCCGTCCTCCGGAATCCGGCCCGGTGAATCCAAAGTTTCGTATTTGTAGACGTCGGAAATTCTTGGTTCATAGGCCCTTGACCCGCAAGTTGTTCGAGGGTATGAATCGCGCCAGCGAACTGCCAGCGACGTGCACGTGGCGTGACGTTTGCAGCCTTTCACCCGACTGCAGACGACCCGCCATCTAGGACTTCGAGGAGAGCGAGGCCGGCCCGGGCTTGCCGGGACCGGCCTCTTTGCAAGGAGGAACGCATGAGAACCCTCGCATCGAGGCCCCGGTCGATCGCGGCCGGCCTGGCCCTGATCGTGGCGCTCGCGGTCGTGGCGCCGCCGGCCTTCGCCGCGCCGCCGGCCGTCTCGCCGGTCCAGAAGCCCACCTCGCTGACGGCCAGCGCCGCGGCGCGCCTGTCCGCGGCCGACACCAGCGTGGCGCTGCAGGCTCCGGCGCCCGCCGCCGAGTCCGCCGGCAAGCCCTTCATCAAGACGCGCAAGGGCGCCCTCGCGATGGTGCTGCTCGCCGCCGGGCTGACGATGGTCTTCGTCTCCTACGGCAACGACCGCGTCAAGTCGCCGGCAGCCAACTGAGCGGGGCAGGAGAAACCACCATGCGCAAGTACGCACTTCCGCTCCTGGCCGTCCTCCTGGTCCTGGCCAGCGTGCCGGCCCTGGCCCAGAGCGTCTCCGGCACCATCGAAGGCCGCGTCACCGACGAGCAGGGCGGCGCCCTGCCCGGCGCCACGGTCACGCTCGCGAGCAAGACCGGCAGCCGCACCACCACCACCGACGCCGAGGGCAGCTACCGCTTCCTGGCCCTCGACCCGGGCCAGTACTCGGTCACGGCCGAGCTGCAGGGCTTCCGCCCGCGGCGCCAGGACAACGTCCAGGTCAACATCGGCCGGCAGTCCTCGGTCAACCTGGCCCTCGGCGTGGGGCAGTTCTCGGACACCGTCGACGTCGTGGGCGAGGCCCCGGTGGTCGACGTGACCTCCAGCCAGACCGCCAGCAACCTCTCGAGCGACATGCTCTTCAACATGCCCATCCGCGTGGACAACGCCGCCACCGACCTCATGAACTACCTGCCCGGCATCAACAACGGCGCGGCCTACGGCGGCAACGAGGACTACGGCAGCGCGCTGCTGCTGGACGGCGTGGACACGCGCGACCCCGACGCCGGCTCGGCCTGGACCTTCTTCAACTTCAACATCGTGGAAGAGGTGCAGGTGAGCGGCCTGGGCGCCCCGGCCGAGTACGGGGCCTACACCGGCGCGGTGGTCAACAGCGTCACCAAGTCGGGCGGCAACCAGCACACCGGCCTGTTCGACGTCTACTACACCAAGGACAGCTTCTACAGCGACAACATCAGCAGCGAGGTCGCGAGCGCCAACCCCAGCCTGGCCACGCCGGGCCAGTTCCGCAAGCGCCTGGACCTCAACGCCCAGATGGGCGGGCCGCTGATCAAGGACAAGCTGTTCTTCTTCGTGGCCGCGCAGCGCTTCGAGATCGACGAGAACCCCAGCGGGCCGCGCACCGTGCGCACCGAGGTCAGCCCGCGCTTCAACGCCAAGCTGAGCTGGCAGCCCAGCGCCAACGACAACCTCAACCTGACCTTCCAGTACGACTACTACAACGTCACCGGGCGCCCGGCCGTGACCTCGACCCTGGCCACCGACGCGCTGACCTACCGCCAGGACTCGCCCGAGGCCATCTGGGGCCTGCAGTGGCGGCACCTGTTCAACTCGAAGACCTTCATGGAGGTCAAGTACACCGGCTGGTGGGGCTACTACTACCTCGACCCGACGGTCAACGAGCCGCTCCACCTGGACGGCACGACCGGCCTGTACTCGGGCGGCGGCGGCAGCTACTACTACGCCGACCGCGGCCGGCACCAGGTCAACGCCTCGGTCTCGCACTACGCCGAGGCCTTCGGCAAGCACGACCTGAAGTTCGGCGTCGAGATCGAGCGCTCGAAGGTGCGCAGCCGCTACGGCTTCGTCGACAACATCTACTACTACGACTACACCTCCTACTACGCGCCGGGCCAGTACCTGGCCTACTCCTACGGCTACGACAGCGAGGGCCGCAACCAGCGCGAGTCGGTCTTCCTGCAGGACGCCTGGCACCCCACCGAGCGGCTGACCATCAACGCCGGCGTGCGGGCCGACTTCGTGCGCGGCAAGAGCCCGGCCCTCGACAACCGCACGATCTACGACAACGTCAACCTCCAGCCCCGCCTGGGCTTCGCCTACGACCTCACCGGCGACAGCAAGACCGTGCTCAAGGGCAGCTACGGCCAGTACTACGAGGGCATGTACTTCGACGCCTACTACACCGCCATGCCGGGCTTCCAGGACTTCGTCACCTACGCCTACGACCCGGCCGGCAGCAAGTGCGGCCCGCAGGGCAACTGCTTCACCGAGGTCGACGTCTCGCCCAACCCGCTCTACACCGTCGACCCCGACATGAAGCACCCGCGCGTGGACGAGATCACGGCCGGCTTCGAGCGCGCGCTCAGCAACGACGTGCGCTTCTCGGCCACCGGAGTCTGGCGCCAGGACAAGAACATCCAGGCCTCGGTCTACCCCGACGCGCGCTGGACCCCGACCCGCGTCACCAACGGCCTGACCGGCCAGCCCCTGACCGTCTACAACTGGGCCAACCGCGCCGACTCCGAGGGCAACCCGCTGCTGACCAACGTGGACGGCTTCGTCTACCGCGACCCGGCCGGCAACGCCCTGGGGACGGCCCGGGCCGAGCGCAAGTACAAGGCGCTCATCGTGGCCCTCGACAAGCGCATGTCGAACCGCTGGATGGGCCGCATCTCGTACGTCTATTCGAAGAGCGAGGGGACGGTCAACAACTCCGGCGCGCCCACCTACGGCGCCGCGTCGCTGTTCGAGACGCCCACCAACGCGCTGGTCAACAGCTACGGCGAGACCCTCAACAGCCGCCCGCACGAGCTCAAGGTCTTCGCCAGCTACCAGGTCCCCAAGATCGAGGTGGGCCTCAACGCCTACTACCGCTACCTCTCGGGCCGCACCTACTCGCCCTTCCAGCGCTACAGCTCCAGCCAGATCAACTACCCCAGCGCCAGCCAGGGCCGCCAGCCGTTCATCGAGCCGCGCGGCAACCGTCGCCTGGAGAGCGAGAGCATCGTGGACCTGCGCGTGGAGAAGATCTTCAGCCTGAGCGACCGGCAGCGCCTGGCGGTCTACGGCGACTTCCAGAACCTGTTCAACGCCGGGACGATCACGGCCGTCAACGCGCGCTACCCCAACGTGGCGGTCTCGCTCGAGGACGGCAGCACCTTCCCGGTGGCCTTCGAGGCCCCCACGGAGATCATCGCGCCGCGGCGCATGATCTTCGGCGCGCGCTGGACCTTCTAGCTCCGGCGACGTCTCCGGCCCCGGGGGGCGACCCCCGGGGCCGTTTTCGTCTTCAGGCCCCGAAGTCCCCGGACTTGCCGCCGGTCTTGCGCACCAGCCGGATGTCGCCGATGCGCATGCGCTGGTCGGCCGCCTTGACCATGTCGTAGACGGTCAGGGCCGCCACCGCCACGGCGTGCAGCGCCTCCATCTCGGCCCCGGTGGGGCCGGTGGTGCGCACCGCGGCCTCGATCTCGAAGCCGTCCCGCCGGCGCTTCAGGCGCACGTCCACGTGCGAGAGCAGCAGCGGGTGGCAGAGCGGGATCACCTCGGCCGTGCGCTTGGCGGCCAGGACCCCCGCCAGTCGGGCCACCTCCTCGACCGCGCCCTTCTTCAGCCGTCCGGCCCGAACGAGCCGCATGGCCTCCGGGGACACGTGGATGCGCCCGCGGGCCACCGCCGCGCGGGCGGTGGCCGCCTTCTCCGAGACGTCCACCATGCGGGCCTGCCCGCCGGCGTCGACGTGCGAGAGGCGCTTCCTCACCGGCCGTCCTGGTCGAAGAAGGCCGGCAGCAGCAGGGCCGGGACGCTCTCGCCCGCCTCGGCCCGGGTGCGCTCGGGCTCCAGCACGACGAGGGCGTGGGCCCGGGCGTGGGCGCGCACGTCGGCCGAGCCCTGGCTGCGCACCGGGTGGGCCACGAA
>JBDIBD010000451.1:0-4282 GCA_039812725.1 Vicinamibacteria bacterium
GCCAGGGCCCGCACGCGCCCGCGGGCCCGCTCCAGGCGCAGGGCCTGGGCCGCGTCGAGGTGCTTGCGCAGGGCCGTGACGCGCCCCTGCAGCTCCTCGCGCGCGGCGGCCAGCAGCTCGGCCGCGGCCGACGGGGTGGGGGCGCGCAGGTCGGCCACGAAGTCGGCGATGGTCACGTCGGTCTCGTGGCCCACCGCCGAGATGGTCGGCAGCCGCGAGGCCGCCAGGGCCCGCGCCACCAGCTCCTCGTTGAAGGGCCACAGGTCCTCGAGGCTGCCGCCGCCGCGGGCCACGATCAGCACGTCGAGGCCCGGCAGGCCGTTCAGCACGCGCAGGCCCTGGGCGATCTCGGCCGCGGCCTCGGGACCCTGCACGCGGGCCGGGTAGAGCAGCAGGTCGACGTGGGCGTTGCGGCGCTGCAGCACGCGCACCACGTCGCGGATGACGGCCCCCGTGGGCGAGGTCACGATCCCCACCCGGCGCGGCAGCAGTGGCAGCGGCCGCTTGCGACCGGCGTCGAACAGCCCCTCGGCCTCGAGCTTCTGCTTGAGCTGCTCGAAGGCCTCCTGCAGGGAGCCCTTGCCCAGCGGCTCGAGCACCTCCACCGAGAGCTGGTATTCGCCACGGGGCGGGTACAGCCGCAGGCCGCCCCGGGCCACGACCTTGAGCCCGTCCTTGGGCCGGAAGCGCAGCAGGCGCGCCTGGGTCTTCCAGGCCACGGCCCGCAGCTGGGCGTGCTCGTCCTTGAGGGTGAAGTAGCAGTGGCCCGAGGCCGGCGTGTTGAGGTTCGAGATCTCGCCCTCGACCCACACGTCGGCGAACTCGGGCTCGAGCACGCCGCGCAGGCGCTCGGTCAGCTGCGAGACCGTCAGGGCCTGGCGGCGGGGCGGCTGGGGGGCCGGCCGCGGGGCCGGGCCGCCGCCGAACTCGAGGGGGCGCTGCCGCATGGGCTCAGGCCTCGCCCCGGCTCCCCGGGCTGCTGGAGGCCGTCTCCTCGGCCGGCTCCTGGAGCTTCTCCAGGCGGTACTGCAGCGTGCGCCGGCTGAGGCCCAGCAGGCGTGCGGCGCGCGAGACGTTGCCCTCGGCCTTGGCCAGGGCCTTGCGGATGAGGGCCTGCTCGAGCGCGTCGAGGTCGATGCCGGTGTCGGGGATCTCGATGCCCACGTCGCCGCCGGGCAGGCCGATGCCGGCCCGCACGGCCGCCGGCAGGTCCTCGGGCTGCACCTCGCTGCTCTCGGACAGCAGCAGGGCGCGCTCGATGACCGACTCGAGCTGGCGCACGTTGCCGGGCCAGTCGTAGGCCACCAGCAGGCGCAGGGTCTCCTCGGCCACCTGCCGCGGCCGGCCGGCCTGGCCGTACTTGCGCAGGAAGTGCTCGACCAGCAGCGGAATGTCGGTCTTGCGCTGGCGCAGCGGCGGCAGCATCACCGCGATCACGTTGAGGCGGTAGTAGAGGTCCTCGCGGAAGCGCCCCTCCTTGACCGCGCGCTCCAGGTCCTGGTTGGTGGCGGCCACGATGCGCACGTCGATGCGCACGCGCTCGGTGCCCCCCACCCGCAGGATCTCGCGCTCCTGCAGGGCCCGCAGCAGCTTGACCTGCAGGTCGCGCTTGAGCTCGCCGACCTCGTCCAGGAACAGGGTCGAGCCGGAGGCCTGCTCGAACAGCCCGATCTTGCGCGCCTCGGCCCCGGTGAAGGCGCCCTTCTCGTGGCCGAACAGCTCGGCCTCCAGCAGCGACTCGGGCAGGGCCGCCACGTTGATGGCGTAGAGCGGCCGCTCGCGCCGCGGCGAGAGCTGGTGCAGGGCCCGCGCCACCAGCTCCTTGCCGGTGCCGCTCTCGCCGTAGATCAGCACCGTCGAGGCCGAGCCGGCCACCTTGTGCACCAGCCGGAAGACGTCCTGCATGGCGCCGTGGGCGCCCACGATGTTCTCGAGCCGGAAGCGCTCCTGCAGCTGCTCCTGCAGCAGGCGGTTCTCGCGCACCAGGCGGGTCCGCTCCAGGCCCCGGCGCAGCACCAGCAGCAGCTCGTCCTTGTTGAGGGGCTTGGTCAGGTAGTGGAAGGCGCCCCTGCGCATGGCCTCGACCGCGCTGTCGATCGAGCCGTGGGCCGTCATCAGGATCACGCACGAGCCGGGGTGGACCTCGAGCAGCGCCTCGAGCAGCCCGATGCCGTTCAGGTCGGGCATCTTGAGGTCGGTCAGCACCACGTCGAAGGGCTCGGCCGCCGCGGCCTTCAGGGCCTGGCGCCCGCCGGCGGCGGTGACGGCCTCGTAGCCCTCCGACTCGAGGATCATCTGCAGGATGTCGCGCTGGTGGCGCTCGTCGTCCACCACCAGCACCCGGCCCTTCGGGTCGCCGGCCGCGGTCATGCCTGCAGCACGGGCGGGGGCTCGGCGGGCACGCCCGGCGTGACCAGCGGGAGCACGATGCGGGCCAGCGTGCCCTGGCCGGGCTCGCTCTCCAGGCTGATGGCGCCGCCGTGGTCGGCCACGATCTTGTGGGTCAGGGCCAGGCCCAGGCCCAGGCCGGTCTCCTTGGTGGAGAAGTAGGGCTCGAAGGCCGTGCGGATGGCCTCGGCGGTCATGCCGTGGCCGCTGTCGCGCACCGACACCGCCAGGGCCGGCTGGCCGGCGTGAAGGGCGCGCTCGACCCGGGCCGAGAGCAGCCCGCCCGCGGGCATGGCGTCGGCGGCGTTGATCATCAGGTTGAGCAGGCAGGTCTTGAGCAGCTCCGGGTCGACCACGATCTCGGGCAGGTCCTCGTCGACCGCGACGTCGAGGGCGATGCCCTGGTCGCGGGCCTTGTGGTCCACCAGGGCGGCCACCTCGCGCACCAGGCTGCCCAGGCGGCAGGGCCGGCGGTTCAGGCGCATGGGCTTGCCGAACGAGAGGAAGTCGGCCACCAGCCGGTTGAGGCGGCTGATCTCGGCCTTGACGTTGTCGAGGATGCTCTCGAAGTCGGCCCGCCGCGCGGCGTCCTCGGGGGCCAGCTTGGAGCGCAGGTGGTCGATCGAGAGGCTGATGAAGTTGAGCGGGTTGCGCACCTCGTGGGCCACCGCCGAGGCCAGCCGGCCGAGGGCGGTGGAGCGCTCGGCGAAGTGCAGGCGCTCCTCGAGCTTCTGCTTCTCGCCCAGGCGCTCGACCATCATGTTGAAGGTGCGCTGCAGGCCGCCCACCTCGCCCCCGCCCTCGGGCTCGACCCGCACCTGCAGGTCGCCCGAGGCCACCTGCTCGGCCGCGCGGGTCAGGTTGCGCAGGGGCTTGGAGAACGACCAGGCCAGATAGATCGAGAGCGCCATGCCCACCGTGAAGACCGCCAGGGTGGCCAGCAGGCGAGACATCAGAGCCTCGTTCGAGAGCTCCGCGAAGTCGTCGAGGATGCGGGTGATCTGCAGGTAGCCCACGCGCTGGTCGCGCACCACGATCGGCACGGTCAGGGTCGAGGTCTTCTGGCTGCCGGGCGCGCCGCTCTCCTCGCCCAGGATGCCGCGCACCACGAACTCCTTGGGGCCGCGCTTCTTGCGGGCCAGGCGCTTGCCCACCACCTCCGGCTTGGTGGAGGCCTGCACCTCCTCGCTGGCGTCGGCCAGGGCCACGTCCTTGACCCCCAGCTTGCGCAGCTTCTCGACGTAGGCCTGCAGCAGCGCCTGGGGCTCGCCCTCGGCCCCGGGCTGCTCCTGGGCGATCTCGATCGCGGCCGAGAGCCCCTCGGTGTACTCGCGGATGCCGGCCAGCAGCTGCTGCTCGGCGTAGAGGTGCAGCATGAACAGGGCCGACACCGACAGCAGCAGCATCGACAGCATCATCAGCAGGAGCTTCGTGCGAAGGCCCAGGTCGGGCAGCCCCCGGCGCGCCCGGGGTGTTTCGGCGGCCATGGGGCAAGTCTAGCAGCGCCTGCGCGTCAGGGCAGGTCGGGCGGGGCGCCGGGGCAGCTGCGCCGCGGGCCATCCTGGCCGCGGGTGCGGGCCGCGGCCAGGCGGCCGTCGCGGAAGGCGATCTCGAGCGAGCAGGTGCTCGACAGGCCGTAGGGGGCGTAGAGTACCAAGGCCGCCTCGCCGTCGGCGCGCCGTCGCAGGCCGGGGCTCTCGTGGGCGCCCGCCAGCGCCAGCACCTGGGCGCGCGTCATGCCCGGCTGCAGGCCGCGGGCCACGGCCAGCAGGGAGTCGAGGTCGCGCTCGACGCGCCGCGAGAAGAAGAGCAGCAGCCCCAGCAGCAGCGCCGCCAGCAGGATCAGCCCGGCCAGCAGCGCCAGGCGCCCGCGCAGGCCGGAGCGCGCTGCGCG
>JBDIBD010000452.1:0-4242 GCA_039812725.1 Vicinamibacteria bacterium
GCCCGGCCTGCCGGGCGGCCTACGCCGAGCGCGAGGGCCGGCTGCGGCCGGCCTGAGGCCTCGCCCGCGTGCCCCTGCGCCCGCTGGTCTCGGTGGTGACGCCCGTGCGCAACGGCGCGCGCTGGCTGCCCGAGTGCCTCGAGAGCGTGCGCGGCCAGACCTGGGGGGCGGTCGAGCACATCGTGGTCGACGGCGGCTCGACCGACGGGACCCTGGGGTTGCTCGGCCGGGCCCCCGGCGTCCTGTGGGTCAGCGGCCCCGACGGCGGCACCTACGACGCCGTCAACCGGGGCTTCCGGCTGGCCCACGGCGATCTGCTGGCCTACCAGAACGCCGACGACCGTTACGCCACGCCGGAGGCCCTGGCGCTGGTGGTGCGCCACTTCCAGGAGCACCCCGAGCTGGACGTGGTCTTCGGCGACTTTCGCTGGATCGACGAGGCCGGCCGCCCCGACTCGCGCCGGCCGCCGCGGCCCTCGCCCCCCGACCTGCAGCAGTTGGCCCACTGGAGCGTGGTGCCGCCCCACGCCACCGTGGTGCGGGCGCGAGTGGTGCGCGGCGACGGCTTCTGGCTCGACCCGGGCCTGCGCTACGCGGGCGACTGGGAGTGGTTCCTGAGGCTGTGGCGGGCCGGCAAGCGCTTCGGGCACCTGCCCGAGCTGCTGGCCGACTTCCGCGTGCACGGCGGGGCCCAGACCGCCCGCACCGGCCTTCCGGCCAAGCTGCGGGAGTGGCGCGTGATCTGCCGGCGCCACCGGCTGAGCTTCCCGAGCGTGGTCTGGCACGAGGTGCTCTGGGAGCCGCTCAAGGCCCGCCTGCGCCACGCCCGGCGCGGGCCGCCGCCGGCCTGAGGCCGCCGGGCGGGAGCGGGCGCCCGCCCGCGAGCGTGTACCATGCGCGGGGGACGAGCCGGGGCGGGCGGGCCTGCGTCGAAAGCAGCGGGCCCCACGCCCGGCCCCGCTGCCGGGCCGAGGAGGACCAGGTTGCTCGACTTGACCCAGAAGAAGATCGCGATCACCGGCGGCGCCGGGTTCCTGGGCTCGGCGGTGGTGCGCCGGCTGAGGCAGCGCGGCTGCCCGGAGCCGAACGTGGTGGTGGTGCGCCAGGGCGAGTTCGACCTGACTCGCGAGGCCGACGTGGAGCGCCTCTTCGCCGTGCACCGCCCCCAGGTGGTGGTGCACCTGGCGGCCGTGGTGGGCGGCATCGGGGCCAACCGCGCCAACCCCGGGACCTTCTACTACCAGAACCTGATCATGGGCGCGCTGGTGATGGAGCACGCGCGCCGGGCCGGCGTGGAGAAGTTCGTGGCCATCGGGACCATCTGCGCCTACCCGAAGTTCACGCCGGTGCCGTTCCGCGAGGAGGACCTCTGGACCGGCTACCCGGAGGAGACCAACGCCCCCTACGGCATCGCCAAGAAGGTGCTGCTGGTGCAGGCCCAGGCCTACCGCGAGCAGTGGGGCTTCAACGCGATCTACCTCCTGCCCGTGAACCTGTACGGGCCCGGCGACAACTTCGACCCGCGCAGCTCCCACGTCGTCCCCGCCCTGATCCGCAAGTTCCTGGAGGCCACCGAGCGCGGGCAGGACGTGGTCGAGGTGTGGGGGACGGGCCGGGCCACGCGCGAGTTCCTCTACGTGGAGGACGCGGCCGAGGGGATCCTGCTGGCCGCGGAGCACTACGACGGCCGCGAGCCGGTCAACCTGGGCGCCGGCTTCGAGATCCGCATCCGCGACCTGGCCGAGATGATCGCGCGGGCCACGGGCTTCGACGGACGGCTGGTCTGGAACGAGGCCTATCCCGACGGCCAGCCGCGGCGCTGCCTCGACACGCGCCGGGCCGAGCAGGCCTTCGGCTTCCGCGCCCGCACGACGTTCGAGGCGGGTCTCGAGGCCACCATCCACTGGTACCGGGAGAACCGCACCCGCGAGGCCTCTCCCGGGCCCACGTCGGCTTGACTCCCGCGGACCGCGGGTAGAACATAAGTTGCTCATGCGAATGGCCTTGGCGCTCGGCGTCGCGCTCGCCGCCGGGATTCCGGCGGGCGCCGCCGAGGTGTCGCTGCGGTCCAACGGCCACATCGACGTCGACGCACGTGGGGCCACGCTCGGGCAGCTCCTGAAGCAGTTCGACCGGGTGGCCCGGATCGACACCACGCTGGTGGACCACCGCGCCGAGGGAGCCGCGGTGAGCGTGGCGGCCGTGGACGTGCCGGTCGAGGTGGCCCTGCAGGCCACCCTGCAGGCTGCGGGTGTCTCCTTCGTGCTGTGGGGCGACCAGTCTGCCAGCCTGCGGCTGCTGGTGCTGGGCGAGATCGGCACGCCCGCCGCGGCCAAGCCCGGCCCGAGCGCGCCGGAGCCGCCGCCGGCGCTCCACGACGACCCGGCCGTGGCCGCCGCGATCCAGGCCGGCATCGCCCCCGACGACCCCGACCTGGCCATGGTGGGCACCGGCGCCCCGGAGCGCTCGATGGCGCCGGAGGACGACCCCGACCTGGCCGACATCCTCGGCCCGCCGCCCGCCAAGCCGGACGAGGGCACCAAGAAGCCGTGAGCAGCCTGGCGTCGAACCTGGTCGTGACCGAGGCCGGGCGGCCGCCAGGCGTGGCGCAGCACCTGTCGCCGTTCGCCTTCGTGCGCCACCTCTGGCGGCACCGGAGCCTGGTCTGGCAGTTCGCGCGCCGCGACGTGGAGGGCCGCTACCGCGGCTCGCTGCTCGGGCTGGCCTGGACGGTGATCAACCCGCTGGTGCTGCTGGTCACCTACACGCTCGTCTTCGGCGGGCTGTTCGCCGCGCGCTGGCCCGAGGCCCGCTCGCAGGGGCTGGGCGCCTACAGCCTGGCGCTGTTCTGCGGCCTGACGGCCTTCAACCTCTTCTCCGAGTGCGTCACGCGCGCCCCCACGCTCATCGTGGTGGTCCCCAACTTCGTCCGCAAGGTGGTCTTCCCGCTGGAGATCCTGCCGGTCAGCACGGTCGCCTCCGCGCTCGCGCACGCGCTCGTGGCGCTGGTGGTGCTGGTGGGCGTGCTGCTGGCCACCGGCCACCAGCTGCACGTCACCATCCTGCTGCTGCCCCTGGCCAGCCTGCCGCTGCTCTTCCTGACGCTGGGGATGACCTGGTTCCTGGCGGGGCTGGGGGTCTACCTCCGGGACATCGGCCAGGGAACGGGTCTGGCCCTGCAGGTGCTCATGTTCGGCACCCCGATCTTCTACCCGCCCAGCGTGGTGCCGGCCTGGCTGCAGGGCGCCCTGCGGCTCAACCCGCTGGCGGCCATCGTCGAGGACTGGCGGCGCGTGCTGCTGTGGGGGCGGCCCCCCGAGTGGGGGACGCTCGGCGCCTGGATCCTGGCCTCGGCGGCCGTGATGCTGGCGGGCTACGCCTGGTTCATGAGCACCCGCCGCGGCTTCGCCGACGTCCTGTGACCGTCGAGCTGCCCGTGGTCGCGCCGTCCCAGGCCCCGCCCGGCCCCGGGGGCCCCCGCGCGGCGCCCGACAGCGGCTGGCTCATGCGCGTCGAGGGGCTGGGCAAGTGCTACCGCATCTACGACCGGCCCGCCGACCGCCTGAAGCAGATGCTGCTGTCGCGCTTCGGGCGCCGCTACGGGCGCGAGTTCTGGGCCCTGAGGGGAGTCTCGCTCGAGCTGCGCCAGGGCGAGACCCTCGGCATCCTGGGACGCAACGGCAGCGGCAAGAGCACGCTGCTGCAGCTGCTGGCGGGAACCCTGGCGCCCACCACGGGCCGGCTGGAGCGGCGCGGCCGGGTGGCCGCCCTGCTGGAGCTGGGCAGCGGCTTCAACCCGGAGTTCACCGGGCGCGAGAACGTGCTGATCAACGCCGCCGTGCTGGGCCTGTCGGAGGCGGAGGTGCGCCTGCGCTTCGACGAGATCGTGGCCTTCGCCGACATCGGCGAGTTCCTCGACCAGCCGGTGCGCTTCTACTCGAGCGGCATGCTGATGCGACTGGCCTTCGCGGTCTCGACCGCCGTCGACCCCGACGTGCTGCTGCTGGACGAGGCCCTGGCCGTGGGCGACGTCTTCTTCCGGCAGAAGTGCTACCAGCGTCTGGAGCAGCTGCGGCAGCGCGGCGTGGCGATCGTGCTGGTCTCGCACGTGGCCCACGAGGTGGAGCAGTACTGCCAGCGGGCCGTGCTGCTCGACCACGGCTGGCCGGCCTTCGAGGGTCCGGCGCGCGAGGCCGTCAAGCGCTACTACCTGCAGGAGCAGCGGTCGCGCCAGGCCGCGTC
>JBDIBD010000453.1:0-4224 GCA_039812725.1 Vicinamibacteria bacterium
CCGCGCTGGCCCTGGCGCGCCCCCAGCACGGCACGCTGCGCGAGAACGCCACCACGCGCGGGGTGGACATCGTGGTGGCCCTCGACGTCTCGGGCTCGATGGCGGCCGAGGACTTCCAGCCGCGCAACCGGCTGACGGTGGCCAAGGAGGTGGTGGCCGACTTCGTCCAGAAGCGCACCAGCGACCGGGTCGGGCTGGTGGTCTTCGCGGGCCAGAGCCTGACCAAGGCCCCGCCCACCACCGACGCGGCCGTGCTGCTGCGCCAGCTGGAGGACGTGCGCCTCGAGATGCTGCCCGACGGCACCGCCATCGGCTCGGGGCTGGCCACCGCCCTCAACCGCCTGCGGCGCTCGCAGGCCCGCAGCAAGGTGGTGGTGCTGGTCACCGACGGCTCCAACAACGCCGGAGAGATCGACCCGGTCACCGCGGCCGACATCGCCAAGGCCATGGAGGTGCGCGTCTACACCGTGCTGGTCGGGCGCGGCGGGCGCGTGCCCATGCCCGTCAAGGTGCAGGATCCCTTCACGGGCCGCGTGCTGACCCAGACCGTGCCCGTGCAGGTGGACGTGGACGGCGAGCTGCTGCAGCGCATCGCGGCCCGCACCGGCGGCGAGTTCTTCCAGGCCACCGACCCCGGCGCGCTGCGGGCCATCTTCGCGAAGATCGACGCCCTCGAGAAGTCCGAGATCAAGCTCTCCGCCTTCCGCCGCTACCGCGAGCTGTTCGCCCCCTTCGCGGCCGCGGCCGGGACGCTGCTGCTGCTGGGAGGCGCGCTGTGGGCCGCCGGCCTGCGCGTGGCGCCGGCATGACCTTCGCCTCCCCGGCCTGGCTGTGGGCCCTGTGGCTGCTGCCGGTCCTGGCGGCCGTCGAGTGGTGGGCCGCCCGGCGCGACGCCGAGCGCACGGCCCGCTTCGTCTCGCGGGCCCTGTGGCCGCGCGTGGCGCGCCAGCCGTCGGCGCGCTGGCGCTTCGCGCGGCTCGTCCTGCTGCTGCTCGGCGCGGCCGGCTTCGTCCTGGCCCTGGCCCGTCCGCAGTGGGGCATCGTGCGCGAGAAGGTCGAGCGCGAGGGGGTCGACGTGGTCTTCGTGCTCGACACCTCGGGCTCGATGGCCACGGCCGACGTGCCGCCCAACCGCTTCTTCCTGGCGCGCGCGGCGCTGCTGTCGCTGGCCCAGCGCCTGGAGGGAGACCGCCTGGCGCTGCTGGCCTTCGAGGGCGAGGCCTACCCGCTGGTGCCGCTGACCCTCGACGCCGACGCGCTGGGGCTGTTCCTCGACACGCTCGAGCCCGGCGTCGTCCCCACCCCGGGGACCTCGCTGGGGCAGGGCCTGGAGCGCGGGCTGGAGCTGTTCGTGGACAAGGAGCGCCGCAACAAGGTCATGGTCCTGGTCTCCGACGGCGAGGACCTGGAGGGCCAGGTCGAGGCCGCCGTGCGGCGCGCGAAGGAGGCCGGCGTGGTGGTGCACACCGTGGGCGTCGGCACCGAGAAGGGCGACCCGGTGCCGAGCTTCGACGACCAGGGCAACCCGGCGGGCTACAAGAAGCTGCCCGACGGCTCGCCGGTCATCTCGCGCCTCGACTCCGCGGCGCTCGAGGCCATCGCCCGCGGCACGGGCGGGCGCTTCTTCCGGCTGTCGGCCAGCGACACCTCGCTCTCGGCCCTGGGCGCGGCCATCGAGGGGATGGAGCAGAAGAGCCTCTCGCGCGAGTACTCGTACCGCCGCAAGGAGCGCTTCCAGGTGCCGCTGGGCCTGGGCCTGCTGGCCACCTTCCTCGGGCTGGCGCTGCCCCTGCCGCTGCGCCGGCGCGGGGCGCTGGCCGTGGCCGCGCTGGGCGTGATGGGCCTGCTGGGACGGCCGGCCGCCGCCGAGGAGCCGGCCAAGGGCCACGTGGTGGACGAGCTGCTGCTGCGCCCCAACCGCCTGACGGAGCAGGGGCGCGACGCCTTCCAGCGCGGCAACCATCCCGAAGCCCTGAAGTCCTTCGAGGCCGCCGCCCAGGCCCGTCCCGACGACCCCAAGGCGCGCTTCAACGTCGGCGCGGGCCTCTACAAGAACGGCAAGTACGACGAGGCCGGGGCGCTCTTCAAGGCCCTGGGACAGGACGAGCGCTCGCCCGTCTCGGCGGCGGCGCGCTTCAACCTCGGCAACGCGCTGCTGCAGCGCCAGGACTACCCGGGGGCCGTGCAGGCGTACCGCGAGGCGCTGCGGGCCGAACCGGGCGCCCCCGACGTGCGCCGGAACCTGGAGCTGGCCCTGCGGGCCCTGCAGGAGCAGCAGAAGCAGCAGCAACAACAGCAACAACAACAGCAGCAGGACCAGAAGGATCAGAAGGAGAAGGACCAGCAACAGGGACAGAAGGACCAGCAGCAGCAGCAACAACAGCAACAACAGAAGCAGCAAGGTGGCCAGGGGGCCCAGAACCCGCCCCGCACGCCCGAGCAGCGCGAGCAGGAGCGCTGGCAGCGCGAGGCCGGCATGCCCAAGGAGCGCGCGCTGCAGCTGCTGCAGGCCCTGCAGAAGAACGAGCAGGCGCAGCAGAAGAAGCTGATGGCCCAGAAGGCGAAGAAGCGCGAGGGCAAGGACTGGTGACGACCGCGAGTCTCGCCCCCCCCGTCATCCTGAGCGACCCCGCCAGGCCCGGCGACGATGCCGTCATCCTGAGCGACCCCGCCAGGCCCGGGAGCGAAGGATCTGTCGGCCACCGACTGCCGGCTGCTGGCTTCCGTCGTCGAGTCGCCTGCGGCGACGCTGGGCGATCAGGTCCTTCGTCGCCGGCTGGGCGGCTGCTCCTCAGGATGACGACGGTGGTGGCGCTGGCGTTGTTGCTGCCGGGCCTGGCCCGGGCCGAGAGCCGCGTGCGGGCCGAGGTCGACGCGGCTCGCGTGGGGCTCGAGGACCAGCTCCAGCTCTCGGTGGTGGTCGAGGGCGACGAGGACGTGGCCGGCGCACCCGTGCTGCCGGCGCTCAAGGGGCTGCGCGTGGCCGGCGGGCCGATGGTCTCGCAGCAGTTCTCGTTCGTGAACGGGCGCAGCTCTCAGTCGCGCACCTTCACGTGGGTGTTGCAGCCGCTGGCCGTGGGCAAGGCCGAGGTCCCGCCGGTGCGCGTGCCGCTGGCCTCGGGCGAGAAGAGCACCGCGCCCGTCGAGGTCGAGGTGGTGGCCGGGGCCGTCAAGCCGCGCCGCCCGCAGGCCCGCGATCCCTTCGAGGACGACCCCTTCGCGCCCTTCTTCGGGCGCGAGCGGCGCCGCCCCGCGGCCGAGCCGAAGCTCTACGTGGAGGCGGCCGCCTCGCGCCAGAAGCTGCGGGTGGGCGAGCCGCTGGTGCTCACCTACTACGTCTTCACCCAGGTCGGCCTGACCGACCTCAGCTTCAAGGACGCCCCCCAGTTCCCGGGCTTCTGGGCCCGCGACCTCGAGCAGCCCAAGGGCCCGCTGCGGGCCGAGCGCGTGACGGTGGAGGGCGAGGAGTACCAGCGCGCCGTGCTGGTGCAGAAGCTGCTCTTCCCCACCCGGGCGGGGGCGCTCACCATCCCCGAGGCCACCCTGCGGCTGGGCGTGCAGCGCGGGGGCTTCTTCGACCCGGGGCCGATGGCGGTCGAGCGGCGCACGAAGCCCGTCACGGTCACGGCCGAGGCGCTGCCCTCCGAGCCCGGCTACTCCGGCGCCGTGGGCCGCTTCCAGGCCCGCGCCAGCCTCGACAAGGCCTCGGTCGCGCTGGGCGAGGCCGCCACGCTGCGCTTCGAGGTCTCGGGCTCGGGCAACCTCGAGTGGATCGAGCAGGGACCCGAGGTCAAGGTGGCCGGGGCGCGCGTCTTCCCGCCGCAGGCCCGCAGCGACCTCCGGCCCGCGGCCAACGGCCTGACCGGCACGCGCACGTGGGAGTACGTGCTGGTCCCCGAGACCGCCGCGGCCCTCGAGGTGCCGGCCCTCTCGTTCCGCTACTTCGACACCGAGTCGGGACGGCTCCAGACGCTCGAGACGCAGCCGCTCTCACTGCGGGTCGAGGGAGGAACGCCGGGCTCCACGGCGCCCCCCGCGGCGGCCACGGCCCGTCCGGCTCCGCGCCCCGCCGCAGGCGGGCTGGCGCTGCGCAGCGAGCTCGACCCGCCGCGTGAGCTGGTGCCCGAGCCCTCGCCCCGCCTTCTGGCCGGCGGGCTGGCGCTGCTCCTGCTGGCCCACGTGGCGCTGTGGGGCGCCGGCCGCCTCGGGAGCCGGGTCGGGTCG
>JBDIBD010000454.1:0-4216 GCA_039812725.1 Vicinamibacteria bacterium
CCGGCGTCCTCGGCCGCCAGCAGGCGCGGCTCGCCGGCCACGGCCACCTCGATCACGCGCCGCTCGGCCACGAGCTGCGCCACCCAGCCGTCGGCCGCCGCGGCCGGCCGGCGGCGCGCGCGGGCCTCGTCGCGCGACAGGTCGCCCAGCCGCAGCAGCAGGTCGTGCAGCCGGTCGGCGCTCCTCGCGCGGTGCTCCTCGTCGAGCGCCTGCAGGGCCCGCTCGAGCGCGTCGAGCGCGAGAGGGTCGAGCAGCTCGCGCAGCTCGGCCTCGCCCAGCAGCTCGCGCAGCTGGCGCGGGTCGACCACCAGGGCCTGGGCGCGCCGCTCCTGCAGCGGCGCGTCGCCCTCGTAGAGGTAGTTGGCCACGTAGCCGAAGAGCAGCGAGGAGGCGAAGGGCGAGGGGCTCTGCGTGTCGACCGTGACCAGGCGCAGGCGCCGCTGCTGGGCCTGGCGCGCCACCTCCTGCAGGGCCGGCAGGTCGAAGACGTCCTGCAGGCACTCGCGATAGGCCTCGAGCAGGATCGGGAAGTCGGGGAAGCGCGCCGCCACCTGCAGCAGGTCGTGGGCGCGCTTGCGCTGCATCCACAAGGGCGTGCGCTGCCCCGGCCGGCGGCGTGGCAGCAGCAAGGCGCGCGCGGCGCTCTCGCGGAAGGCGGCGGCGAAGAGCGGCGTGCCGGCCAGCTCGCCGGCCACGAGCTCCTCGACCTCGTCGGGGTCGGGCAGCAGGTCGCGGGCCTCCGGCGGCCGGTCGCTGTCGGGCAGCCGGATCACGATGCCGTCGTCGCTCCACAGCGTCTCGGCCTCGGCGAAGCCGGCCTGGCGCAGGCGCGCCCCCAGGGCCAGGGCCCAGGGGGCGTGCACGCGCCCGCCCAGGGGCGACAGCAGGCACAGGCGCAGGTCGCCCAGCTCGTCGCGGCCGCGCTCGAGCACCAGCTGGCGGTCGTCGGGGACGGCGCCGGTGGCGGCGCGCTGCTCCTCGAGGTACGTGACCAGGTTCTCGGCCGCGCGCGGCTCGAGGAAGTGCTCGCGCTCCAGGCGCCGCACGGCCTCGCGGCGCGGCACGGCCAGCAGCTCGCGCGTCAGGCGGCCGATGGCCCGCCCCAGCTCGAGCGGGCGCGCGCCGCGGTCGGCCTTCCAGAACGGCATCTTGCCGGGCTGGCCGGGGGCCGGCTCGACCAGCACGCGGTCGCGCGTGATCTCGACGATGCGCCAGCTCGAGGCCCCCAGCACGAACACCTCGCCGGCCCGGCTCTCGAAGACCATCTCCTCGTCGAGCTCGCCCACGCGCCGGCCGCCCCGGCGCTGGTCGAGGTCCCCCTCGCCCACCAGGTAGACGCCGTAGAGGCCGCGGTCGGGGATCGTGCCGGCGTTGGCCACCGCCACCGCGCGGGCCCCGTCGCGGGCGCGCACGCGGCCGCGGCCACGGTCCCACACCAGCCGCGGGCGCAGTTCGGCGAAGGCCTCGGACGGGTAGCGCCCGGCCAGGAGGTCGAGCACGCCCAGGAAGGCCTCCCTCGGCAACCGCGCGAAGGGAGCCGCCCCGCGCACCAGCTCGAAGAGCTCGTCCACGGCCCACTCGCGCTCGAGCGACAGCGAGACCAGCTGCTGGGCCAGCACGTCGAGCGGGTTCTGCGGCACGCGCGTGGCCTCCACGGCGCCGTCGGCCATGGCGCGCGTGATGGCGGCCACGGCCAGCAGGTCGCCGCGGAACTTGGGGAACAGCACGCCCTTCGAGACCGCCCCGGCGGTGTGGCCCGAGCGGCCGATGCGCTGCAGCCCCGAGGCCACCGAGGGCGGCGTCTCGATCTGGATCACGAGGTCCACGGCGCCCATGTCGATGCCCAGCTCGAGCGACGAGGTGGCCACCAGCGCGGGCAGCCGCCCGGCCTTGAGCGCGTCCTCGATCTCGAGCCGCTGCTCGCGCGCGATCGAGCCGTGGTGGGCCCGGCACAGCTCCTCTCCGGCCAGCTCGTTCAGGGCCGCGGCCAGGCGCTCGGCCAGCCGGCGTGAGTTGACGAACAGGATCGTGGAGCGGTGCTGGCGCACCAGCTCGAGCAGCCGCGGGTGCACCGAGGGCCAGATCGACCGCCGCTGGACCAGGTCGGCCGGCCCCAGCGGGACCTCGTCGGCGCCGGGCTCGACCGCCTGCCCCAGGCGGGCCATGTCCTCCACGGGCACCTCGACCCGCAGCTCGACCGTCTTGGGCGCGCGCGCGTCGACGACGCTGACCGGGCGCGGTCCGTGCGGCCCGTGGCCGCCCAGGTAGCGCGCCACCTCGTCGAGCGGGCGCTGCGTGGCCGAAAGCCCCAGGCGCTGCGGCTCGGCGCCGGCCAGGGCCTGCAGGCGCTCCAGCGACAGCGCCAGGTGGGCCCCGCGCTTGGTGGCCACCAGCGCGTGGATCTCGTCCACGATCACCGTGCCGACCGAGGCCAGCAGGCGGCGCGCCTCGGAGGTCAGCATCAGGTAGAGCGACTCGGGCGTCGTGATCAGGATGTCGGGCGGAGTGCGTGCCAGGCGCCGGCGCTCGCCGGCCGGCGTGTCGCCCGTGCGCAGGCCCACCTCGGGGACGTGGAAGGGGACGCCCAGGCGCTCGGCGGTGCGCGCGATGCCCACCAGCGGCGCGCGCAGGTTGCGCTCGACGTCCACGGCCAGGGCCCGCAGCGGCGAGACGTAGAGCACGCGGCAGCGCCGGCCCTTCTCGGGGACCGGCGCGAACATCAGGCGGTCGATGGCCGCGAGGAAGGCCGCCAGCGTCTTGCCCGACCCCGTGGGGGCGAACACCAGCGTCGAGCGGCCGGCCGCGATCTCGGGCCAGCCCAGGGCCTGGGCGCGCGTGGGCTCGTCGAAGGTCTCCCCGAACCAGGCCCCGACCGGCGCGTGGAAGAGGCGGGCGAGCTCGAAGCGGCGGCGGGCGCTCACCCCGTGATCATGGACCGGAAGCCGGCCACGGGAGGGCCGCTCTCGTCATCCTGAGCGAGACCGTCCGGCTGAGGAGCGAAGGATCTGCCCAGTCGTCCAGCCCGGGAGATCCTTCGTCGCCGACCTGGACGTCGGCGTCTCTCCGCCCCGCCGACCGCACCGTTTCGGTCCGGACTCAGGCCGGCGGGCTCAGTAGCCGCGGGCCCACCACTCGCTCTTCTCGCGCTCGGCCTGCAGGAAGTCCTCCAGCGCCGGCACGACCGCGCGCCCCTCGAACAGCTCGCGCAGGGCCGCCGAGGCGCCCTCGATCAGCTCGGCGCGGCGCGACGCCTCGGGGCCCAGCAGCTGCAGCGTCCGGTCGGAGAAGTCGCGCAGCTCGTAGAGGTACGAGGCGGTCTGGCTGAAGGCCTCCCAGCCGTGCAGCTCCGGGGCGCGCTCGGCCTCGATGACCACCCCGCGCACCAGCTCGGTCAGGGGCTGGTCGACGTAGGCCCAGCCGCGCCGCGAGGCCACCACCATGAGCAGGTTGCGGCTGATCTGCCCGACCAGCGTGGTGAGGATGCGCTGCGGCAACGGGTCGTCGCCGTCGGCCAGCAGCTCGCGCACCTGACCCGGCAGGTACTCGGCCACCAGCGTGTCGTCCTCCAGCGCCACCACCGTGGCGGTGCGGCGCCCCTCGGCGGCGAAGAGCGCGCTCTCGCCCAGCACCATGTGCGGCCAGAGCAGGCCCACCAGCCCGTGCGCCGTGCGCACGCCCAGCTTGCCCTTCTCGAGCACGGCCACGTGGCGGGCCTGGTCGCCCTCTTCCCACAGCACGGCGTTGCGGCGCAGCGTGACGAGCTTCTGGTGCATGTCGGGACCTCGCGGGCGAGGCTACGCCGTGCGCCGGGGGCGGTCAAGCGACGCGGCCGCGTTGACGGCGGGGCCGCGCCTGCGTACGGTTGCGGCGTGGATCCCGCTCCCACGCCGCCCAGGCCCGACCCGACCGGCGCGCTCCTGGAGCTGCTGCGGCCACAGGATCCGCTGTTCCTCGAGCCCGGGCCGGCCGGCGAGCTGCTGCTGGCGCGGCTGCGGGCGGGGCTGGGCTGGCTGCTGCTGGCGCTCGCCAACTTCGCGCCCCTGCCCGAGGGCGGGCGCCCGACCGCCCTGGCGGCCGCCCTGGGTGTGCTGGCGGTCTCGCTGGCGCTCCTGTTCCTGGTGACGCGCCACCTGCGCCCGGGCTGGCCCTTCGTGCTGACCGTGCTCGACGTGGGCCTCGCGGCGGGGCTGGCGCGGCTCGACCTGCTGCTGGGCGC
>JBDIBD010000455.1:0-4203 GCA_039812725.1 Vicinamibacteria bacterium
TGGTACTGGGCCCGGTCGGCCTCGGGGCACCAGACCAGGCAGGCCCGCGCCTCCGCCACGCGCCGCGCCTCGGCCGGGCCGAAGGCCAGCCCGCGGGCGATGACCGTGTTCTGGCGCAGCACGTTGGCCGCCGCCAGCGCGTCGAGCTCGCCCGCCACGCGCGCGCTGCGCCCCTCGCCCGCGTGCACGAACCAGGGGATGCGGCGGTCCGAGGTGCGGTAGGAGCGCCGCAGGGCCAGGGTCTGGCCGGGCGAGTGGGCGAACTCGTAGCGCCGCTGGACACGCACCGGGAACTCGTCGTCGCCCAGGGCGCGGTGGTCGGCGCCGTGGTGGACGACGGCCGTGACGCCGGAGAGCAGGTTGCGCAGCCCTCCCAGGAAGAGCAGCTCGACCACCGGCACGCGCAACGCAGCCTGCTGGCGGGGCGCGTCGGCCTCGAGCGCCGCGATCCAGGCGTAGCCGTCCTCGAAGGGGGCCCCGGGCGGCGGCAGGAACAGGGACTGGTCGAGGTGGTCGTGGGCGTTGACCAGCCCGGGCAGCAGCAGTCGGCCGCCCGTCTCGACCACCCGCGCTCCGGGAGGCGGCACGTCCACCACCTTGCCCCCGGCCAGCGCCAGCCTCTCGACCGGCGCGGCGCCGAGGCCGAGGCGCAGGCCCCGCAGCTCGAGGGCCGGCGGCCGTCCCTTTCGCCGTCCCGCGGCTGGCCCGCTCACCTGCCCCCTCCCGCCGGCCTCAGCCGGCGATGACCGCCATCATGGCCTCGTGCAGGGCCCCGTTGCTGGCCAGCACCTCGTCGGCGCGCAGGCCCGTGGGCGAGCCGTCGTAGCGCGTCACCCGGCCGCCGGCCTCCTCGATCATCAGCTGGGCGGCCAGCATGTCCCACGGCTGCAGGCGCTCCTCCCAGAAGGCGTCGATGCGCCCGGCCGCCAGGTTCGCGAGGTCGAGCGCCGCGGCGCCGTCGCGCCGGATGGCCCGGGCCACGCCCATGAAGCGGTTGAAGAGCCTGAGCTTGCCCACCAGGTCGTCGCGCAGGTCGTAGGGGAAGCCGGTCACGAGCAGGCTCTGCAGCAGCTCGCTCGACTCCGAGACCCGCAGCCTCCGCCCGTTGAGGTGCGCGCCGGCCCCGCGCTCGGCCGTGAACAGCTCGCCGCGCAGCGGCTCGTAGACCGCCCCGGCCACCACCTCGCCGTCGCAGGTGGCCGCCACGGAGGCGCAGAAGCAGGGGTAGCCGTGGGCGTAGTTGGTGGTGCCGTCGAGCGGGTCCACGAACCACACGTAGCGCGAGCCGCGGCGCTCGAGCTGGGTCTCCTCGGTCACGATGTCGTGGTCCGGGAAGCGGCTGCGCAGGGTCTCGAGGATCACGTCCTCGCAGGCCCGGTCGACCTCGGTCACCAGGTCGATCACGCCCTTGTGCCGGATCTCGATGGGCTGGCCGTAACGCTGCTTCTGGATCTCGCCGGCCCGCAGGGCCGCCTGGGTCGCCACGGCCACGAGCTGGTCGCTCACATTGCCCTCCGCGCCGGCGGATTGTAGGATCGCCGCCCGATGACGTCCAATGCGCTGCCGCCGCGCGGCACCGCCGTGCTGCTGGCGCTGCTCCTCGCGCTGCTCCTGTTCCGGCTGGGCCAGGCGCCCCTGCTCGGCCCCGACGAGCCGCGCTACGCGCGCGTGGCGGTCGAGATGGCCCGGCGCGGCGACCTGGTCACGCCCACCCTGGGGGGCCAGCCCTGGCTCGAGAAGCCTGCGCTCTACTACTGGCTGGCCGGGGCGGCGTTCCGCGTGCTGGGCGAGAACGAGCTGGCCGCGCGCCTGCCCTCCGTGGCCGGCGCGCTGCTGCTGGTGGGCGCCACCGCCCTGGTGGGAGCGCGGCTCTACGGCGGCGCCGCCGGGCTGCAGGCCGGTTTCGTGCTGGCCACGTCGCTGCTGGTCTTCGCCTACGGCCGGGCCGCGGCCATGGACATGCTGCTGGCCGGCACGCTCACCGCCGGCCTGGGCCTGATCGCCCTGCGCCTGCTCGGGGTGGCCGGACCACTGGCCGTCCCCTTCGGCCACGCCTTCCTCGGGCTGGCCGTGCTGGCCAAGGGACCGCTGGGGGTGCTGCTGCCCGGCCTGGTGGTGCTGGCCTACCTGGCGCTCACGCGGCAGTGGCGCTTCGCGCGCGAGCTGTTCGCGCCCCGCGCCCTGCTGGCGTTCGCGCTCGTGGCGCTGCCCTGGTACGTCGCCGTCGGGCTGGCGCAGGGCTGGCGCTTCATCGAGGTCTTCTTCCTCAACCACAACCTGCAGCGCTTCACGTCCACCATCCACAACCACCCCGGGCCGTTCTGGTACTACCTGCCGGTCCTGGTCGGCCTGATGTTCCCGTGGTCCGGCCTGGTGCTGGCGGGCGTGGCCTCGCTGCGCCCGCGGCTCTCGCGCAGCGACCTCTTCGTGGCGCTCTGGCTCGGCCTGCCGCTGCTGTTCTTCTCGGCCGCCGGGTCCAAGCTGCCGGGCTACGCGCTGCCCTGCCTGCCGCCGCTGGCGCTGCTGTGCGGGCGCGTGGCGGCGCGCTTCGACCAGGCCCGCTGGGAGCTGCCGTTCTGGGCCGGGCCGCGCGCGGTGGCGCTGGTCGGCCTGCTGCTCGGGGCCCTGATCGGCGTGGCAGGCCCGGCCTGGCTGTACCGCTCCGGCGACCCGGGCTGGGCGAGCGCCTTGACGCCCTGTCTGTGGGCCCTGCTGACCGGCTTTTTGGCCTCGCGCGCCTTCGAGGCCGACCTGAGCGCGGGCCTGCGCGTGTTGCGCGTGGGCGGCGCGGGGCTGCTGCTGCTCCTGGCCCTGGCGGCGCCGCCGCTCGTGGCGCGCCACGAGTCCGGACGCGAGCTGTTCCGCGAGACGCGCGGGCGCGAGGTGCTGGCCTGGGGCGCCTGGCGCACCGCCTGGATGTCGGGCTACTTCTACAACGACGGCCGCGTGCGCGAGATCTCCGGCCTGCCCGAGCTCGAGGCGGCCCTGCGGCAGGGGCCCGCGCTGGTGCTGGCGGGCCCGGGCGAGCGGCGCCAGCTGCTGGCCTCGCCGGCCTTCAGCGCCACGCTCCTCACCGAGGGCGTGCGCCGCAACGCGCTGTTCGAGGTCCGCGCGCGTTGAGCCACGCCGCCCTCCCGTCGTCGTGAGCTGGCGCCCCCTCCGTCGTCCTGAGCGACGTCGTCCGGCCGGGGAGCGAGGGACCTGCAGGCCGGCTCGCGTCCTCGAGTCGCCTGCGGCAGCGCTGGGCGATCAGATCCTTCGTCGCCGGCTTGGGCGGCGGCGACTCAGGATGACGAGCGCTTCTTCAGCATGTGGACGAGGGTGCCGCCGCCGGGCGGGAACTCGTAGCGCACCTCGTCCATGAACTGGCGCATGAAGAAGATCCCGCGGCCGTCGGTCTTGAGCAGGTTCTCCGGGGCCAGCGGGTCGGGAACGTGGTCGGGGCGGAAGCCCGCGCCGTGGTCGCGCACGCTGATCCCCAGGCTCTGCCCGTTCACGCGGAACTCGACCTCCACGCGCTTGTCCGTGTCCTGCTTGTTGCCGTGCTTGATGGCGTTCACCACCGACTCGCGCACGGCCACGCTCATGTAGTGGCGGGTGTCCTCGTCGAAGCCGGCCAGGGTGGCCAGCTGGCCCAGCACGGTCTGGACCATCTCGAGCAGCTCGTAGCGGCTGGCGAAGTCGAGTCGCACGGCGTGTTCTTCGAGCGCGCTCATGTCAGGCGGGGCGACCGTAGCATGCCCCCATGGGGTGGTCAAGCTGTGGCAGCAGCGTGACTTGCGTCCCTGCCCGCGGATATCATCGCGGCCCCATGCGGCTCTCCCCGGCGGCCCGGGTGCGCGGCCTCTTCCGGCTGCCCGGCGACAAGTCGATCTCGCACCGCCTGGCGATCCTCGGCGCCCTGGCCCGCGGCCGCACGCGCGTCGCCAACTACTCCTCGGCCGGCGACTGCGCCTCGACCCTGCGCTGCCTCGAGGCCCTCGGCGTGGCCTGCCGCCGGCAGGGCCACGAGGTCGAGGTCGAGGGCCGCGGCTTCGAGGGGCTGCAGGCCCCGTCCGGCCCGCTCGACGCCGGCAACTCCGGCACCACCCTGCGGCTGCTGGCCGGGGTGCTGGCCGCCGCCCCGTTCGAGGCCGAGCTGACCGGCGACGAGTCGCTCTGCCGGCGCCCCGTCGAGCGCGTGGCCGCGCCGCTGCGCGCCAT
>JBDIBD010000456.1:0-4199 GCA_039812725.1 Vicinamibacteria bacterium
GGAGGCCCGCCTGGTGACCGCCCCGGGCCTGGCCACGCGCTCCAAGCGCCTCGACGTGGCCGTGCGCGTGGCGGCCCGCCTGCGGCGGCGCCTGGCCGACCTGCGCCTGGTGGTGGCCGGCGCGGTCGACCCCGAGCTGCCGCTCCGGCGCTGGGCGGACGAGGCCGGCCTGGGGGACGGGCTGCTGGTCACGGGCCGCCTGTCGCTCGAGGACTTCGCGCGCTACATGCTGGCCGCCGACGTGCTGCTGGCCCTGCGCCACCCCTCGCACGGCGAGATGTCCGGGGCCTTGATCCGGGCCCTGGGCTGCGGCCGCCCGGTGGTCGTCAGCGCCGGCTCGCCGGCGGCCGAGGAGCTGCCGGAGGGGCTGGTCGCGCCCGTCGAGCCGGGTCCGCTGGAGGCGGCCCAGCTCGAGGCGCTGCTGGAGCGGCTGCTGACGGACGGGGCGCTGGCGGGACGCCTGGGCCGGCTGGCGGCCGAGCACGTGCGTCGCGAGCACGACCTCGACGCCACCACCGCGCGCCTGGCCGACTTCCTCGAGCAGGTGCTGGCGCGGCGCGAAGAGCTGCAGGCGCAGGTCCTCCGCCTGCGCCCGGCCGAGGGCAGCCTGCAGGCCTACCTGCGCGACGAGCTGCGCTGGAGCGCCCACGAGCTGGGCCTGCAGAGCCTGGACCTGGGCCTCGACCCGCTGCTGGCGGAGCTGTGCGGGGGGGCCCGGTGAGCCTGGCGCTGTCGGTGGTGGTGCCGGCCTACAACGAGGAGGCGCGCCTGCCGCGCACGCTGCTGCGCCTGCGCGAGTACCTGGACGCGCGCGGCCGGCCCTACGAGATCGTGGTGGTCGACGACGGCTCGCGGGACGGCACGGTGGCCGCGGCGCGCGCCGCGGGCGGGCCGGCGCTGCGTCTGCTGGAGAGCGAGCGCAACTGCGGCAAGGGCCACGCCGTGCGGCGCGGCATGCTGGCGGCCACGGGCGCGCGGCGCCTGATGTGCGACGCCGACCTGTCCACCCCGATCGAGGAGCTCGAGCCGCTCGAGTCCGCCCTGGACGCCGGCTGGGGCGTGGCCATCGGCTCGCGCGCGGTACGCGGGGCACGCCTGGAGGTGCGCCAGGGCCCCTGGCGCGAGGTCTCGGGCAAGGCCTTCAACCTGCTGGCGCGGGCGGTGGCGCTGCCCGACCTGCACGACACGCAGTGCGGCTTCAAGCTGTTCACCGCCGAGGCGGCCCGGGCCGGCTTCGGGCGCGCCTCGCTGGACGGCTTTGCCTTCGACGTGGAGGTGCTGTTCCTGGCCCGGCGGGCCGGCCAGCGCATCGTCGAGGTGCCGGTGGTCTGGCGCAACGACGCGGCCTCGCGGGTGAGCCTGGCCAAGGGCCTGTCGGCCTTCCTCGACCTGCTGCGCCTGCGCTGGCGCGCGCTGCGCGGGTACTACGACCGACCCGAGCCCACCGGCTCGGGCCGGGAGTGAGGCGGGGCCCGGCCCGGGGCTACGGGTTCCTGCGGATCTCGGCGCCCGAACGCAGCTCGCGCACCCAGCTCTCGACGCGCTGGTCGAGGGCCTCCCGCGCCAGCCGCTCGCGCAGCGCGTCCTGCACGCTCTCGAAGGGCGGGGCCTCGGGCTTGCCGGCCCACTCGGCGTCGTAGACCTGGCGCACGGCCGCGTCCTCCACGCGCACCTGCGAGCGGAAGCGGAACTCCACGTACTTGAGGATGGTGGCCTGGCGGCGGGCCAGGCGCCGCAGCGTGGCCTCGGAGAAGCCCTGCGCGCCGGGCCGCTCGCGCAGGCTCTCGAGCGCGGCCTGCTCCTGCTCGGCCGTCAGGGCGGCCTGGGTCAGGCGCGTGGCCTGGGCGAACATCAGGCGCTCGTCGATGGCGGCCTCGAGCGCGCGTTCCTCGGGCAGGCCCTGCAGGGCCGCCAGCAGGCGCACCTCCGAGAGCAGCACCGGCGCGCCGTCGACCGCGGCCAGGACCCGCTCCACCAGGCGCGGCGGCTCGCCGGCGCGCCCCGGCCCGGCCAGCGCCAGGGCCAGAAGGGCCAAGGCCCAGCGGAACCGCGCCCGGGGCTCAGAACGCATGGCCGATCGTCACGTGCACGCGCGAGGGGCTCTCGCCCGGGCGCCGGTCGAGCTTGTAGCCCCAGTCCAGGCGCAGCGGGCCCACGGGGCTGCGGTAGCGCAGCCCCAGCCCGGCCGAGACCCGCAGGTCCGAGAGCGTCAGGTCGCCCACCAGCGGGTAGACGTTGCCGGTGTCGAGGAAGGTCGCCACGGTCAGCCCGCGGGCCAGGTTGACGCGCAGCTCGGCGTTCCCGAGCAGCAGGGCGTTGCCGCCGGTGGGGACCAGCCCGCCGCTGCTGCCGACCACCAGCGGGCCGACGTAGTCGGTCTTGAAGCCGCGCACGCTGTAGTCGCCGCCGGCGAAGAAGCGGTCGGGCAGCGGCAGGCCCTGGGTGGCCTCGCCGCCGTAGGTGGCCGACAGGCCCAGGCGCGCCCCCAGCGCCAGCAGGGCGCGCGGGCCCAGGCTGCGGAAGGCGGCCGACTGCACGTAGCTCCTGACGAAGCGCGTGCCGCCCAGGCCGGGCAGCGAGAGCTGCAGGTCCGCCGACACGAAGCGGCCGCGGCGCGGCTCCAGGGGGTCGTCGCGGGAGTCGAAGATGAGCGTCACCGAGGGACCGAAGGTGATCGAGCTCTGGTACTGCCGCTCGATCTCGTCGAGCGGCACCTCGACCCGGAAGAGCTCCGTGTTCTGGTGGCTCCAGCGCAGGATCAGGCTGGTCCGCTCGGCCAGCGAGCGGGCCGTCTGGACCACGCCGCCGAAGCGGATGAAGCTGAAGCTCTCGCGGTTCTCCTCCTCGCGGAAGCCGGTCAGGAACAGCTCTTGCGAGCGGCCCAGCAGCCAGGGCTCGCGGTAGCTCACGAAGGCGCGGTTGCCGCGCGTGCCGTAGCGGCCGAAGACGGTCAGGGTGCGGTCCAGGCCGAACAGGTTGCGGCGCGTCCACTCGACGCTGCCGCGCGCCCCCTCCAGCTCGGAGTAGCCCAGGCCGTAGGCCAGCACGGTGCGGCGGGCCTCCTCGACCTCGACCAGCACGCTGCGTCGCTGCCCGGCGTCGGGGTCGAGCTCCCGCACGGCCACGCGCCCGAACAGCCCCAGGCCGGCCAGGCGCCGCTGGGTCTCGAGCAGCGCGCGCGGCGAGAGCGGCTGGCCGGCGGCCAGGCCCAGCGAGCGCCGCACCACGCTCTCGCGCGTGTCCTCGAGCCCGGCCACGACCACGTCCTCGATCTCGACCCGCGGGCCCGGGCGGACCTCGAAGCGCACGCGCACGCCCGCCGGCTCGACGGGCTCGACGCTGGCCTCGACCTCGACCGCCGGGTAGCCGCCGTTGCGGTAGCTGGACAGCAGCGCGGCCCGGTCGAGGGCCAGGTCGCTCTCGCGGTAGGGCTGGCCGGTGCTCAGGCGCAGCGGCGGGGGCGGCTCCGGGAGCGAGGCCGGGCTGGCCAGGGTCAGCCCGACCTCGGCCACCAGCGTGCGCGGGCCGGGGCGCGCGCGCAGCACCACCGGCACGTTGCCGCCGCCCTCCGGCAGGTCGGGCTCGACCCGCGCGGCGCCGTAGCCGGCGGCCACCAGGGCCTCCTGCAGGCTGCGCGCGTCCTGCTCCACCTGCGCCTCCTGCAGCGGCTGCCCGGGGCTGGAGACGAACGGGGGCAGGCTGAGGGGCGGGGCCAGGTCCTCCAGGCCCCGGGCCTCGACCCGCGCCACCATGGCACGGGGCCCGGGCTCGACCTCGTAGACCAGGGTCAGCGTCCCGGTTCCCGGCTCCTGGCGGACGCTCACCTCCGGCTCGCGGTGGCCGTCACGGCGCAGCTCGGCCTCGAGCTGGTCGACGCCCTGCTCGAGGGCGTCGGCGCCGGCGCCGGCCTCCCGCAGCAGGCGCTCGATCGCGCGGCGCGTACCCGCCGGCGGGGGCGCCCCGCGGAAGACCAGGCGCACGTGCGGGCCGCGGTGCAGCAGGAACTCGAGGTCCACGCGGGCCGCGGCGGCGTCGTAGCTCTCGCGCAGGTCGAGCGTGGCCTGCCAGAAGCCGGCCTGCGCCAGGCCGCGCCGCAGCTTCTCGAGCGACTTCTCGAAGCGCGCGCGCTCGAAGGGCTGACCCGGCCGCGGCGCGAGCGTGCCCTGCAGGGCTGCGGCGGCCTGGCCGCCCCCGGCCTC
>JBDIBD010000457.1:0-4188 GCA_039812725.1 Vicinamibacteria bacterium
GACGAGCTGGTCCACGGGCGACAGGCCGGCCAGCTCGCGGTCGAGCCAGTCGTCCCACTCGGCCACCTCGAGGCGCACGCGCGGGTCGCGCAGGGACGCGACGGCGCAGCCCGGGTCGCGGTCGACCACGCGGATGGCGGCCGGGGCGACGCGCCCGGCCGCCGCGGCCCGGAGCAGCTGCCTCGCGTAGAAGGAGCCGTCGGGGCCGCCGCCGATCACGACGTAGACGGCCGCGCTCACGCCTGGCGCGACTCGAGCACCTTCTGGACGCGGGCGGTGAACATCTCGAAGACGCGCTTGCCGGCCGCGGTGTGCTGGGCCACCCACTCGGCGTTGCGGAAGGCCACGGGCGAGTACTCCTGGCGGAAGCGCTCGAGCAGCGGGGCCACGCGGGCGTAGAGGAACAGCCCCTCGCCGTGGCTCTCCATGAAGAACTCGCCGTGCACGATGCCGTGGCGCACCAGGTTGTAGACCATCTCCCAGTAGGTGCTCGTCTGGCGGAAGGGGGCGTTCAGGGGGTGGTCGGGCTTCGTCACCGCCACCAGCTCCTCGTAGGTGCGCGGCCAGAAATCGCGGTTGATGGCGTTGCGCGAGTCGCGCATGACGGCCTCGCGCCGCAGGTCGTAGACCTTGAGCGACAGCTCGGCGTCGTGGTGGTCGGGGACTTCCTTGCTCATGCGGGCCTCCTGGCGGGACATTCGACCTGAATAGTCGGCCCGCCGCCCGCCGTCAAGCCGGACCCTCGCCGGGGCCCGGGCCCTAAGTCCCTGTGCGTCCGCAGCTTGTCTAGCGATTCGCCAATCTCACTCATTTTAAAGAGATCTAAGCTCAAATCTCAGTCTTTTTATTCTTGTTGACCGCGCCTCAAGCATAAAGTAGATTTCCGACGTTCATTTCGAGGAGGAACTTGTGGAACTCACCGTACCCGCCCGTGGCCTGCGCGACTTCCTGGAGATCCCCTACGACCAGCTCGAGGAGATGAACCTGGAGGTCAAGCAGCAGCGGGTCGAGCGCCTGTCGCTCGAGAAGGTGCGCGAGCAGCGCGTCAAGTACCTGACCGACGAGAAGCGCATCAAGGCCGTGACCGTGTGCTTCACCGACCTCGAGGGCCGGCTGCACATGCTCGACTACGACAAGAAGTTCCTGCTCAAGTCGGCCGACAACCTGACCTTCGACGGCTCCTCGATCCGCGGCTTCTCGCAGCAGCACGAGTCCGACCTGCGCCTCGAGGTCGACTGGCCGGCCTTCTACTGGCTGCCGGCCGACGTGTTCGGCCCGGGCAAGGTGCTGGTCTTCGCCTACGTGCTCAACCGCGACAGCTCGCCCTACGAGGCCGACTTCCGGGGCGTGCTGCGGCGCTACACCGAGGCCATGTACCAGAAGGACAAGACCGTGGCGCAGGTGGCCAACGAGATCGAGGGCTTCCTGTTCAAGGGCAGGGACGCCGAGCGCCGCTACCACGAGGCCGGCAAGTTCGAGTTCATCTCGACCGGTGGCTACTACCACTCGCTGCCCGGCGACGTGCTGCGCCGCTTCATCGACGCGGCGGCCGAGGTGCAGCGCGCCATGGGCTTCGCCAACGAGAAGGACCACCCCGAGGTGGCCCCCTCGCAGTTCGAGATGAACTACTCGTACACCGAGGCCAACGTCGGGGCCGACCAGATCCAGCTCTACAAGCTGCTCTGCCGCCAGGTGGCCCAGAACATGGACATGACCGCCTCGTTCCTGCCCAAGCCGGTCGCGGGCGTGAACGGCAACGGCATGCACACCAACCTGTCGCTGGCCAGGAACGGCAAGAACCTGTTCCACGACGCCAAGGGCGAGGACGGCCTCTCGGCCGCCGGCTGGGACTTCATCGACCGCATCCTGGCCTCGGGGCAGGACATCTGCCTGATCCTCAACTCGAGCGTCAACTCCTACCGGCGCCTCGACCCGCACTTCGAGGCCCCCAACCAGATCAAGGCCTCGGCCATCAACCGCGGCGCCATGGTGCGCATCCCGCTCGGCAACGAGCGCACGGCCCGCATCGAGGTGCGCTCGATCGCCCCCGACGCCAACCCCTACCTGGCCATCTACACCTTCCTGAAGACCGGCCTCGAGGGCCCCAGCTCCGACCCGGCCGACGGCGACAAGCGCACCCGCACGCGCTTCCTGCCCGACAACATCCAGGACGCCCTGCGCATCTTCAAGTCCAGCGACTGGACCCGGACGCTGCTGGGGGAGGAGCTGCAGCAGCGCTTCGCCGAGGTCAAGCTGCTGCAGGCCGAGCGCTGCCCGAAGGCCCTGGGCTCGATCGTCAAGACGGCCGAGGTGCAGTTCCACCACGAGGTCACCAACCAGTACCTCTGGAACCAGTTCTAGGAAGGCCAGCCGGCCCGTCCGTTTGGCGCGGGCGGGCCGGCTGTGGTGAACTGACACCGTGCGCGAGAGCATCCTGGTCGTCGACGACGAGGCCGGCGTCCGCAGCTCGCTGTCCGGCATCCTCGCGGACGAGGGCTACGAGGTCGACGCCGTCGAGAGCGGCGAGGCCGCCCTGCAGGCGCTCGAGGCCCGGCGCTACGACCTGGTGCTGCTCGACGTCTGGCTGCCGGGCATCGACGGGCTCGAGACCCTCGCGCGGCTGCGGGTCGCGGACGCCGAGGTGCCCGTGGTGGTCATCTCCGGCCACGGCACCATCGAGACGGCCGTCAAGGCCGTGCGGGCCGGCGCCCAGGACTTCGTCGAGAAGCCGCTCTCGCTCGAGAAGACCCTGCTGGCGGTGCGCAACGCCCTGCGTACCCGGCGGCTCGAGGCCGAGAACCGCGCGCTGCGCGAGAAGGTCGAGCACCGCTGGGTCATGGTGGGCGAGGGCGCGGCCATCCGCGAGCTGCGCCAGCAGGTGGCCCAGGCCGCGCCCAGCCACGGCCGGGTGCTGATCTTCGGCGAGAACGGCACGGGCAAGGAGCTGGTGGCCCGCAACATCCACCTGCAGAGCCTGCGCGCGGCCGGGCCCTTCGTCGAGGTCAACTGCGCGGCCATCCCCGAGGACCTGATCGAGAGCGAGCTGTTCGGCCACTCCAAGGGCGCCTTCACGGGCGCGCTGCAGTCGCGCAAGGGCAAGTTCGAGCTGGCCGACGGCGGCACGCTGTTCCTCGACGAGATCGGCGACATGTCGCTCAAGACCCAGGCCAAGGTGCTGCGGGCCCTGCAGGAGCAGCGCATCGAGCCGGTGGGGGGCAGCGCCTCGGTGACGGTCGACGTGCGCGTCATCGCCGCCACCAACAAGCGCCTGGAGGAGGAGATCCGCCGGGGCGCCTTCCGCGAGGACCTGTTCTTCCGCCTCAACGTGATCCCCTTCCGGGTGCCGCCGCTGCGCGAGCGGCGCGAGGACATCCCGCTCCTGGCGCGCCACTTCATGCAGGAGCTCTCGGCCGAGTACGGCCGCCGCCCGAAGGAGCTGACGCCCGAGGTGCTCGAGGCCCTCCAGGCCCAGCACTGGCCCGGCAACGTGCGCGAGCTGCGCAACACCATCGAGCGCCTGGTGATCATGACCTCCGGGGAGCGCCTGACGCCGGCCCACCTGCCGGCGCCGCTCTTGACGGCGCCCCAGCCCGAGGCGCCCCCCGCCGGGCCCGCGCCCGGTCCCGCGCCGGAGGACGGCTTCGCCTCCCTCTTCGAGGCCCGCGAGGACTTCGAGAAGCGCTACATCCTGCGCAGGTACGAGCAGTGCGGGCGCAGCATGAGCCGCACGGCCGAGGCGCTGAAGGTCGAGCGTTCCAACCTCTACAAGAAGATGAAGGCCTTCGGCCTGCTGCCCAGCCGCCGAGGCGAGGCGCCGGAGCCGGCCGAGCCCTGAGCCCGGGCCAGCCTTGAAAGCCCGGGCGTTCCGCGCCGATAATGCCCGCGTCCAGGCTTGAACCTTGCCCTCTCCCGACGAGCGTACCGAACAGATCCTGGCCGAGGCGGAGAGCCACCTGGCCGGCGGCCGCGCGGCCGACGCGGCGCTGGCCTTCGAGCGCGTGCTGCTCTCCGATCCCGGCCACGCCGCGGCCCGGCTGGGCCTGGCCCGCGCCCAGGCGGCCCAGGCCGAGCAGCGCCGGCAGCTCGACGCCTGGCTCGCCGAGGCCCGCCGGCTGGCGCAGGACGGGAGCTGGACCGAGGCCGTGGCGCTGCTCGACCAGGTCGAGGCCGGGCCCGGCGACCGCGACG
>JBDIBD010000458.1:0-4188 GCA_039812725.1 Vicinamibacteria bacterium
CTGCGACTGACGCCCCGCCCGCTGCACGCGGTGGTGCTGGGCGCGCGCTCGTTGCTCGAGACGGGCCCTCGCCCGGACTGGCGTCGCTCCTAGCCCGGGCGCGGAACCGGCGCGGCGGCTGCCGGGCTAGGGCTGGCGCCGGCGCAGCTGGCCCAGCGCCACCAGCGCGGCGTGCCGGTACATGTCCGACAGCGTGGGGTAGTTGTAGATCGTCTCGGCCATCTGCTCGGCGGTGGCGCCCGAGCGCAGGTAGGCCTGGCCCACGTGGATCAGCTCCGAGGCCGACTGGCCCACCATGTGGGCCCCCAGCAGGCGGCCCGAGCCCGAGTCGAAGAGCAGCTTCAGCAGGCCCCCGTACTCGCCCAGGATCTGGCCGCGCGGGTTCATGTCGGACATGCCGTGGCCGACCACGTAGTCGAGGCCACGCTCGCGGGCCTGCTCCTCGGTCAGCCCGATGTAGCTGATCTCGGGGATCGAGTAGATGGCGAAGGGCAGGCCCTCGATCTTGGCGTCGGGGCCGGGCAGCCCCAGGGCGTGGCGCACCGCGGCGCGGCCCTGCTCCATGGAGGTGCTGGCCAGGGCCGGGTAGCCGATCACGTCGCCCACGGCGTAGACGTGCGGGTGGCTGGTCTGGTAGTTCTCGTTGACCGCCAGCTGGCCGTAGCTGTTGGGCTGCAGCCCCAGCGTCTCGAGGCCGAGGTCGCGGGTGTTGCCGTCGCGGCCCACGCAGTAGAGCAGGGCGTCGGCCTCGAACTCGGTGCCGCCCTTGCCCCGGAACAGCACCCGCGGCGGGCTGCCCGGCAGGCGCTCGATCTTCTCGTGGCGCTGCTCGTGGCGCACCACGATCTCGAGCCGGGCCAGCTCGCGCTGGAAGGCCCGCACCACCTCGCGGTCGAAGTAGGGCAGCAGCCGGTCGCGGGTGTCGAGCAGCGTGACCTGCAGGCCCAGGGCCGCGAAGATGCTGGCGTACTCGATGCCGATCACGCCGGCGCCGCACACGATCAGCGAGCGCGGCATGCGCGGCAGCGACAGGATCGAGGCCGAGTCGAAGACGGTCTCGCGGTCGAAGGGCACGTCGGCCGGCCGGCTGGGGCTGGAGCCGGTGGCGATCACGATCACGTCGGCCGTGACGCTGGAGGGCGGGCCCTCGGCCGGGCGGATCTCGACCGTGTGAGGGTCGAGGAAGCGTCCGTGGCCGCGCAGCACCTTCACGCGGTAGCGCCCCAGCGACTCGTTGATGAGCTCCAGCTCCTGCTGCACCACCTCGCGCTGGCGGTGCATGAAGTCGGCCACCGTGACCTCGTCGGCGATCTCGTAGCGGATGCCGTGCAGCCGGTTGCGGGTCAGGTTGTGGACGAAGAGCGCGCTCTCGCGCAGGGTCTTGCTGGGGATCGTCCCCCAGTTGACGCGGTTGCCGCCCACCACGTTCTCGCGCTCGACCGCGGCCACGCGCTTGCCGGCCCGGGCGGCCTGGATGGCGGCCCGCTCGCCAGCCGGGCCGCAGCCCAGGATCAGGACGTCGTAGTGGTCGGCGACAGCAGGGCTGGACATGCGGAGCGACAATTCTATCGCATCGCGCCCAGCGCCCCTCAGCGCTGGGGCCGCGCCAGCCAGAGGCCCAGTCCCTGGGCGTTGAGGCGGATGTCGAGGTCGAGCAGCCGCCGCGCCTCCGCCTCCGTCAGCGGGCTGCCGTGCTCGCGGGCCCGGCCCAGGAAGATCTCGGCCACGCCCTCCTCCAGGCGCCGCTGGCGGTCGCCGGGCCCGTCGGCCGCGCGGGCCATGGCCGTCAGCGCGTCGAGCTGGGCGACGAGGTCGGCCGCCAGGCGCTCGACCTCCGTCACGCGCGTGAAGTGGGTCAGCAGCATGGCCTCCGGCTGGCGCGCCACCAGCCGGTCGATCGAGGCCTTGAGGGCCTCGGGCTCGAACTGTACCGGCGTGGTGGTGGGGATGATGAAGGTCCCGCGCGGGCTGCGGAACTCGCGGTAGGCCAGGCCGAAGGTGTCGCCCGTGAACCACGAGCGCGAGGCCTCGTCCCAGATGCAGATGTGGTGGCGCGCGTGCCCCGGCGTGTCGAGGCAGTGGAAGGCCCGCCCGGCCAGCTCGAAGGCGAAGCCCTCGGGCGCCTCCACCACGCGCTCCCTCGGCACCGGCACCAGCTCGCCGTAGGTGGCCCGCACCACGTCCTCGCCGTAGACCTCGGAGGCGCCGGCCATCAGCGCCGACGGGTCGATCATGTGGCGGGCCCCGCGCGGGTGGACCAGCAGGCGCGCGCGGGGCAGGTGGCGCATGATCTCGCCCGCGCCGCCCGCGTGGTCGAGGTGCACGTGGGTCAGCGCCACCCAGTCGACGGCCTCGGGGGCGAGGCCCTTGTGGGCCAGCACCGCCAGGAGGCCCGGGACGGAGTAGTTGGTGCCGACGTCCACGAAGGCCGCCCGGCCGCCTTCCACGACCAGGTGGCTGGCATCGAACAGGGGACGCTCGAAGCCGGTGTCGATGGCGGTCAGGCCGTGGCCGAGGTCCTCGAAGTAGGGCAGGGCGGATGGGGTGGTCACGAGCTCCTCCAGTCGCCCCGATTGTGTCCCAAGGCGACACGCCCTCCGTTGGCACGGGCCTGCCAGAAACGTAACCCTGACGCCCAGCCGTGCGAAGCCACTGCACAATTTGCGCGACGGCGGGCCAGGGACCCTGAATCCCGCGGTCTTACGGGAAGGCACTCCGATTGCAGGAGAGGAAGCCGTGGCGACCACGACCGAACTCGGCCTGCTCGAGCGCCTGCCCCACGGGCTGCTCGACCTGCTGGAGGGGGGCGAGCCGGCGGCCTTCGTGACCGACAGCCGCGAGCGCATCGTCTTCTGGAACGCGGGCGCGGAGCGCATGCTCGGGCGCCGGGCCGACGAGGTGCTGGGGCAGCTCTGCCACGACGTGCTGCAGGGGCGCGACGTGTTCGGCAACCGTTACTGCCAGGCCGCCTGCCCCGTGGCCGGGATGGCCCGCGAGAACGCTCCCATCCGCAGCTTCGAGCTGACCGTCGGCCACAATGGCGACGGGCGCCAGCCCCTGCGGGTGCTGCCGCTGCGCTTCGCCGGCCCGCGCGAGGACCTCTTCCTGCTGGTGCACCTGCTGCAGGGGACCGACCTTTCGGGCGCCATGGCGGCCCTGCGGCCGTTCCTGCCGCCCTGCAACGGCGGCGCGCCGCTGGGTGCCCCCGAGCTGGGGCCGCCGCCGCTCTCCGACCGCGAGCGCGAGGTGCTGCGGCTGGCCGCGCGCGGCCTGCAGAACAAGGACATTGCCCGCCGCCTGGGCCTGAGCCCCGCCACCGTGCGCAACCACGTGCACAACACCCTCGAGAAGCTGGGCGTGCACTCGAAGCTCGAGGCCGTGGCCCTGGCCTACCGCCGCGGCTGGTTCAGCGACGGGACGGGCGGGCCGCAGTAGGAGGCGGCAGCGCGGTCCGGAGAAAGAAGAGGGGGCGCCGGGCGGCGCCCCCTCGAGTACTTCCGGGCCCCTGGCGGGGACTAGAAGGTCGGGCCCACGCTGGCCTCGAGCACGTGGTCGTCCCCGCGCGTGTCGTGAAGGTAGGGGGCGTCGGCGGCGAAGACCCAAGTCCGAGGGCCTCGAGGCGGCCGCCGACCCGCGACACGTCCGGGTAAGAGGAGATGGCCGTTGACGGAGACGTCCGGTCGCAGGCCTGGATGCATGCCCATAACATGCCGCATCCCGCGGCTTGGGGGAATGAGGCAAACGATCCAGCCCGGCTGGTCCCGTTGATCCAGCGGTGCCGCGCGTCGAGCGGCGCCCTGACGCCGGGCCGCGCCGCCGCGCTCGCGCCCGTGCTAGCCTCGCCCTGGTCGAGGAGGTCCGCCGGTGTCCGGAAAGCCGCAGCCCGACAGCCGAGCCGTCGAGCACCGGGGCGGGGAGACCCTCTACGCCGAGGGCGACGCGGCGGCGTGCGCCTACGTGGTCGTGGACGGCGAGGTCGAGCTGCTCGTGCACGACGTGGTGGTGGCGAAGCTCGGCCCCGGCGACGTGTGCGGCCTGCTGGGCCTGCTGCAGGGGACGCCGCAGGCCTTGACGACCCGCGTGGCGAAGGACGCGCGGCTTCTGCGGCTGGAGGCCCCGGACCTGGGCCGGCTGGCGCGCGACCCCGCGCTGGCGACGCTGCTGCTGCGCGCGCTCGCCCGCGAGCTC
>JBDIBD010000459.1:0-4179 GCA_039812725.1 Vicinamibacteria bacterium
CCCAGCAGCCGGCCGAGGGTGGCCGCCGCGCGCTCGGCCGAGAAGGCCCGGGCCGGCGCGTCGGCGGCGAGCGTCGGCGGCGGCGCCTGTCGCCAGGCGACCAGGGCCAGGCAGGCCAGCAGCACGGCCACGCCGATCGCGAGCGACCGTCCGGAGGCTGGGCGCACCGGTAGATCCTACCCGGGGTCGACTGGCGAGGGGGCGTCGTGGCATGGGCCGCGGCGTGGTGGTAACAGGCGGGGCAGGCGCAGCTCTTCACCGACACCCCCGAGCGGGTCACAGGGAGGCCTCCGTGGAGAGACTGGAGTGCGACTGGTGCGACGGCGTCAACGTCGTCGAGGCCGTGACCTGCCGTTCGTGCGGTGCCCCGCTGCGCGACGCCAGGCGCGTGAGCGACTCCGGGTGGCGCGAGGCCCCTCGCATCCGCGACATGACCGAGATCGAGTTCGGCCAGAGCTCCCTGCGCGTCGAGGGCGAGATCGTGCCCGTGGCCGAGATGGCCCTGAGCGAGGGCGACGCGGTCTTCTTCGAGCACCACGTCCTGCTCTGGAAGGAGGATCCGGTCGCGCTCTCCGTGAGGCCCACGCAGGGCGGCCTGAAGCGCATGCTGGCCGGCATGCCGTTCGTGATCAGCCTGGCCCACGGACCCGGCCGCATCGCCTTCTCGCGGGACGCCACGGGCGAGCTGGTGGTCCTGCCGCTGCACCCGGGCATGGAGCTAGACGCGCGCGAGCACGCCTTCCTGCTCGCCTCGCACCACGTGGACTACTCGTTCGTGCGCGTCAAGGGGCTGCGCAACATCCTGTTCGGCGGCCAGGGCATGTTCCTGGACCGCTTCGTCGCGCCCCGGGAGCCGGGCGTGCTGGTGCTGCACGGCTACGGCAACGTGCTCGAGCGCCGGCTGGCGGAGGGCGAGAGCATCCTGCTGGAGCCCGGGGCCTTCCTCTACAAGGACGCGTCGGTGGCGATGAACGTCGAGGCGGTGGCCGGCCTGCAGGCAGGCCTGCTGGGCGGCGTCGGCCTGAACCTGGTGCGCATGACCGGGCCGGGGCGCGTGGGGATCCAGTCGATGTACCTGCACCACGCGACCGAGTGAGCGCCGTGGCCCCCTACACCTGCCCGTTCTGCGGCGCCGTCAGCTCGGGCCGCGACCTGAGCTGTCCGGCCTGCGCCTCCCCGGTCGACGTCGAGCGCGTCGTGTCGCCGTCGGGCTGGGAGGAGCTGCCGCCCATCCCCGACCTGGCCCGGCTCCAGATCGGCCGCTCGTCGTGCCAGATCGAGGGCGCGCTCGTCCCCGTGGCCGACTTCGCGCTGGCCGAGGGCGACTGCGTCTACTTCGCGCACCACGTCCTGCTCTGGACCGAGCCCCACGTGCCGCTCGAGCCTCTCCGCCTGCCGGGGCGCTGGTCGCGAACGCTCTTCGGCATGCCCGTGGTCATGGCCCAGGCCCGCGGCCCGGGCCGCATCGCCTTCTCCCACGACGAGCCCGGCGAGCTGGTCGCGCTGCCGCTCCAGGTGGGACAGGCGGTCGACGTGAGGGAGCACGCGCTGGTGGCTGCCACCGGGGACGTGCGCTACGAGTTCATCAGCCCGACCCTCGGCCTGTCCGCGAACTCCAAGGACGGGTCCCACCTCCCGGTCGGCTTCTTCGTGGATCGCTTCACCGCCCAGGGGCGGCCGGGCCTGGTCCTGGCCCACGGGGCCGGCAACGTCTTCGTGCGGCGCCTGGCCGAGGGCGAGACGCTGCTCATCCACCCCGCGTCGCTGCTGTTCAAGGACTCCACGGTGGACATGCACCTGCACCAGGAGTTCCCGGCGGGCGACGGCGTCGCCGGCTTCAACTCCTACCTCTGGCTGCGCCTCTACGGACCCGGCCGCGTGGCGGTGCGCTCGGCCTACGGGCCCTCGGAGACCGACACCACGGCCTGGGCCAGCCAGGTGACCGTGCGACGCATGGCCTCCACCACGGACTGGTACTTCCTGCGCGACGGCCAGCGGCAGGGGCCAACCTCGCTGGCCTACGTCCAGGGCATGGTGCTGGTCGGCCGCCTGCCGGCGGACACGCAGGTCTGGTCGGAGGGCCTTTCCGGGTGGGTGCCGGCGAAGGACGTCGGGCTGTGCCAGAAGTGCGGGGTCGAGCAGCCGCTCGTGACGCGCAAGTTCCGCCCGCAAGGCATCGGCGGCTGGATCGGCTTCGTGATCCTCTTCGTGCCCTGCCTGCCGTTCATGCTGCTGTCGCTGTTCCTGTCGTACCGCTACTGCTCGCGCTGCAACACGATGATCCGCACCACGGTCCGGACCCGTCCGCGCTAGGAGAGCCCGAACCCGGCGCCCGCCCGGACTCCTCTATGATTCCCAACCATGCGAGGTCTGGCGGCGGTGGCGCTGGCGTCCGTCCTGACCTGGCCGCTCGCAGTGGCCGCGCCAGCCGACGACGAGGCCCTCGCGGCCGAGCTGCTGGCGCAGGGCGACGCCGCCGCTCGGGAGCGCTGGCTGGAGAGGCACCGTGCGCAGCTCAGCGCCGCACTGGGGCGCGAGGTCGCGGCCCAGGCTCGGGTCCACTACCTGGCCAGCCGCTACGAGACGGCCTACGACGCGTTCGCGCTGGCCGTCCGCATCGGCGAGATCGTCGGGGATCCGGAAAGCCGCATCCGCGGGCTCGAAGGCCTGGGGGGCGTGGAGCGTTTTCGCGGCCGGGCCCGCGAGGCCCTGCCCTTCCTCGAGCGGGCGATGCGGGAGGCCGAGGCCGTCGGGGACGAAGCCGCCGTCGGGCGAATCCTGGGAGCCCTCGGCAGCGCGCGGCGCCGGCTGGGCGAGTACGGCGTCGCCCTGGCCCTGTCCGAGCGGCAGCTGGCCGTCTTCGAGCGCCTGGGCGACGCCGAGTGGCAGGGCCGGGCCCACAACTACATCGGCATCGCGCTGGGGGCGCTGGGGCGCTGCGCCGAGGCCATTCCGCACCTGGAGAAGAGCCGGGACGCCTGCGCCGCCGCCGGAGACTCGGCCGCGCTCTCGAACGCCTACAGCAACCTGGGCCTCTGCTACCAGATCCTGGGAAACTACGCCGCCGCGCTGGCGGCCTACGGCCAGTGCCTCCGGGTCACGGAAGCGACCGGCAAGCCTGACGAGCTGGCCGCCCCGCTCAACAACATCGGCGAGGTGTATCACTTGCAGGGCGACCCCCTGCGCGCGCTCGACTACCACCGTCGCGCCTACGCCGCGGCGGCCGGGCCGGGCGAGAAGGGGTTCATGGCCGAGGCGCTCGCCAACGAAGGCAGCGCGCTTCTCGATCTGGATCGCGTGCAGGAAGCCCGGACGGCCTTCGACCGGGCCCTGGCCCTGGGCGAGGAGGTCCACAACCCGTCGGTGATTGCGGCGGCGTCTGCGGGCGTGGCCGAGATCCTCGCGCGCCTCGGGGAGAGGCGCCGCGCGCTCCAGCTGCTGCAGCACTGCCTCGAGACGGCCGAGCGCATGGAGGAGCGTGCGCTGGTGGTCCGCACGCAGCGGCAGATCGCGTCCCTGCAGCTCGAGGAGGGACAGCCCGCGGTCGCCCTCGAGCTGGCCCGTCGCGCCGCGGAGACCGCGCGCGACGCCGACCTGCGCGAGGAGCTGTGGCCCGCGCTGCTGGTCGCCGGGCGGGCGCAGCGCAGCCTGGGGCAGGGGAACGGCGCGGAGGCGGCGCTGCGCGAGGCAGTGGATGTCGTCGAGGAGCTGCGTGCGCACGCGGTGGGACCGGACGCCGACCGCGCGGCCTTCCTGGTCCCGCACGCCGCCCCCTACCAGGAGCTGGTGTCGCTGCTGGCCGACGGCGGGCGGTCGTGGGAGGCGCTGGCCGTGGCCGAGCGCAGCAAGGGCCGCGTGCTGCTCGACGTGCTGGCCGGTGGACGTCTGGCCATCGGCGCGGCCCTCGGCGCGAGCGAGAAGGCCGAGGAGCGCCGGCTGGAAGCGGACCTGCTGACCGTCAACTCGGAGCTGCGCGACCTGCTGCAACGGCCCCAGCCGGACGCAGCCCGACGGACGCACTTGGAGGGCCAGAGAAGCGCCAGCCGCCTGGCGCTCGAGGACTGGCGCGCCCGCCAGTACGCAGCTCACCCGGAGCTGCGCGTCCTGCGCGGCGAGTCGCGACCGATCGCCTCCGGGGACCTCGGGAGCCTGCTGGCCGACAGAGGCACGGTGCTGCTG
>JBDIBD010000460.1:0-4160 GCA_039812725.1 Vicinamibacteria bacterium
GCAGGCCTGGCAGGCCGACAGCGGCCGGCGCGTACGGGAGGGCATCGCCGAGGCCGAGGAGCGCGCCCGGCGCGCGCGCGTGCTGCCCGGGGACGTGCGTGCCCTGCGCGAGGAGCTGGGCGTCGAGCGCTGGGAGCAGCTGGCCGACGGGGCCCTGGCGCCGCGCTGACCCGCTCGCCCGCGGCCGGCGCCAGCTCCTACGCCTCGTGCAGCTCGAAGAGGTGCGCCCCGAAGGGCGGCAGGTCCACGAACAGCCCGGGGCCCACCAGCTCCTGGCCCTCGCGCTCGTAGGACTCGCCCGTGAGCCGGTCCAGGAGGCGCAGGCGGCGCTCGGCCAGGTCGGGGAAGGGCAGCCGCAGCAGCCCCTGCGAGCGCCGCTCCGACAGGTTGGCGACGGCCAGGCGGCGCTCGGTCCCCAGGCTCCAGACCCAGGCCACCAGGCTCTCGTGGCTGCGGTTGTCGGGCCAGCCGGTGCGCTCGCAGGGCTGCCAGTGGCCGTGACGGAAGACCGGCTCGGCCGTGGCCGTGAGCAGCAGGTCGTACAGCTCCACCAGGGCGGTCTCGGAGGGCTCGTCGGGGCGCCGGCCCAGCTGCACGGGCAGGCGCACGTGCCGGCCGGCCAGCTGTCCCTCGTGCACCAGCCGCGCCCCGGGCAGCGTGAAGAGCGCCGTGGCGGCCGCCCTCAGGGCCTCGCGCCCGAAGGCCTCGGCGGCGCGGGCCTCGTCGTGGTTCTCGAGGAAGCGCAAGAGGCGGTGCTGGTGGCCGGCCTGCTGCTCGACGTGGCGCAGCAGCCCGGGGGCGTCGTGGCCGCGCAGGCGGTCGTAGACGCGCTTGTCGTAGGCCAGGTCGAAGCCCTGCAGCAGCAGCTCGGACTCGAGGTCCCAGTAGGCCTCGGCCACGAACAGGAAGCCGGGGTGCTCGGCCTTGACCGCCCCGATCAGGCGCGGCCAGTACTCCTCGGCCGGGGGCGGCCCCACGCGCGCGCCCCAGGTGCGGGCGAAGACCGAGTTGAGCACCAGCATGGCCATGTCGCAGCGCAGGCCGTCGCACTGCCCGGCCAGGTCCAGCAACTGGGCCTCGGCGGCGTCGCGCTGGCCGGGCGAGAAGGCGTCCAGCTGGGCCACGTCGGTCCAGGGCGGGAAGTAGGGGTCGCGGCCGCAGGCCAACACGTGCTCGCCGGCCTGGAGGAAGCCGTCGGGGTCGCCCTGCAGGTCCGCGGGCGTGCCGCGCACGAAGTAGTCGGGGTGCTCGCCGACCCAGGGGTGGTCGCGGGCCACGTGGTTGGGCACCCAGTCGAGCAGCAGCCGCAGCCCGTGGCCCTGCAGGTCGGCGCGGGCCCGCTGCAGGGCCTCGGGACCGCCCAGGCGCTGGTCGACCACGTAGCGGTGGACGCAGTACGGCGAGCCGACCACGTCCTCGGGGGAGAGGTCGGGCAGGGCCCGCCGGAAGTCGAGCTGCAGCCCGGCGTGGTCGCGGGCGATGGCGGCCCCGGCGGGGCTGCGCTCCCACACGCCCATCAGCCACACGCCGTCGAAGCCCAGCTGCGCCAGCCGGTCCCACTCGTGGGGTGGCACGTCGGCCAGGCCCAGGCGACGCCCCTCGCGCCGGCTCAGCGCGTCGAGCCAGACCCAGGCGTTGATCTCGTACAGGCGCGGCTGGTCGGGCCAGGCAGGCATGGCGAAGGGCCCGGGGCGGCGAGGCCGCCGCCCCGGGCGGGTGCGTCAGAACGAGAAGCGGAACTGGGCCGAGAGGATGTCGACCTTGGCGGCGTAGGTGCCGATCAGCTTGCCCTTGGGCGGGGAGGCCGGGGTGTCCTGGTTGGGCAGGTTGCTGCTGGCGTCGTCCACGAACAGGTGCGCGTAGCCCATGTCGAAGGCGCCCTTCTCGCCCAGCTTGTACTCGAAGCCGGCCGCGGTCCAGACGCGGTCGTTGTCGGGCGGGCGCGGCGTGCGGTACTCGTCCTGCACGGGGGCCTTGTCGTAGGCCAGGCCGAGGCGCAGCTTGAACTTGTCGTTGACCTGGTAGTTGAAGCCCAGGCCGGTGCGCCAGGTGGTCTCGAAGTTGAGCGGCACGCTGCTGACCTGCGTTCCGTCGGGACGCGTGATGACCAGGGCCTGGATCGAGTCCCAGCCCGTGTAGGTGTAGTCGGCCATCAGCTCGTACTTGGCGGTCTCGTAGGAGGCCGCGATCGAGAAGGTCTCGGGCAGCTCGACCGTGGTGGCGGCCGGGCCGCTCGCGAAGCGGGCGTTGATGCCGGTGCCCAGGGCGCCCAGCGGTCCGCTGGTGGCGAAGGTCGGGGCGTTGGCGAAGGTCACGGTGCCGTCCAGCTCGTGCTTGATCTTCGAGCGGTAGGTGGCGCCCAGGTGGCCGTACTGGCCCAGCTTGGCGTGCAGGCCGAAGTTGTAGCCCCAGGTCCAGGTGTCGCCCTCGATGGTGGCCTCGCCCTCGCGCGCCAGGCCCGACAGGCCGCCCAGCTGGGCCAGGATGCCGGCCTGCGCCGCCGCGCCGAAGGGCGCCGCGGCGCCCACCGCCAGGCCGCCGTAGGGGACGGCCGAGGCCAGCGTGGCCTCGAGCTTCTGGTAGCTCACGCCGGCGCCGAGCGAGAAGCTCTCGTTGAGCTTGAAGGCCACGCTCGGGTTGACGTTGTAGGTCTTGACCTCGGACTTGGTGGCGTGGAAGCGGCCCATCCAGGTCGGGTCCCACTCGGTCTTGAGGCCGAAGGGCGCGTTCAGGCCCAGGCCCAGCCACAGGCTCTTGCCGGCCTGCCAGGTGAAGTAGGCGTTGGGGACGGGCGTCCAGCCGCCGGCGTCGCCGCCGGTGCCGCCCAGCTGGGCGGAGATCGGGGTGGGCGGGTTGGTGGGCAGGAACGGGCGCGTGGAGCCGGAGTCGCTGAACTCCGTGCCGACGCCGATGTACTCGAGCGAGACGACCACCTGGGTCCCCTCGACGCGGGTCATGTTGGCGGGGTTGAAGAACACCGCCGAGGCGTCCTTCACGGAGGCGGCCTGGCCGGAGTAGGCGTTGCCGAGGCCGCTGCCGTTCTGCTCGATCAACTGGAAGCCGGAACCGAAGGCCGGGGCCGCGCCGAGCACGGCCAGGCCGAGGACGGCCGCGAGCGCGACCGCACGTCCAAGAGCGCTGTGTCGCATGAAATTGGTCCTCCCTGAGGCGAAGCTGACGCATCCTACTCCCGACGCCAGCGCTTGTCGCCGGCGATTTGCTGCAGTCCATTGCACCCGGGCGTACCATGGCCGTGAACGCCCTCCGGACGGAGGCCCCATGCGCCTCGACACCTTCCAGGTCGTCCCGGCCCTGCCCGAGCGCCTCGCGGGGCTGCGGGAGATGGCCTACAACCTGCTCTGGTCGTGGGACGACGAGCTGCGCCAGATCTTCACGCGCCTGGACCGCGAGCTGTGGGAGCAGTGCGGCCAGAACCCGGTCCTGATGCTGGGGCGCGTCTCCCAGGCGCGGCTCGACGAGCTCTCCCGGGACGACGGCTTCCTGTCGCTCTACGAGCGCACGCTGCGCCACTTCCGGGCCTACCTCGAGGAGCCCACCTGGTGGGACAAGCGCTACGCCGAGCGCCCGCTGGTGGCCTACTTCTCGGCCGAGTACGGGCTGTCCGAGGCCCTGCCGATCTACTCGGGCGGCCTGGGGGTGCTGTCGGGGCACCACCTCAAGAGCGCCAGCGACCTGGGCGTGCCGCTGGTGGGCGTGGGGCTGCTCTACCAGCAGGGCTACTTCCACCAGTACCTGGCCTCGGACGGCTGGCAGCAGGAGTCCTACCGCGACAACGACTTCTTCAACCTGCCTGTCCTGCCGGCCAGGGGCCCCGACGGCCGCGAGCTGGTCGTGACCCTGGAGCTGGCCGGCCAGCCGGTGCAGGTCAAGGTCTGGCGCGTGGAGGTCGGGCGCCTGCCCCTGTTCCTGCTCGACACCAACCTGCCGGAGAACCCGGTGGCCCAGCGCGACGTGACCGACCAGCTCTACGGCGGCGACCAGGAGACCCGCATCCGCCAGGAGGTCGTGCTGGGCATGGGCGGCCTGCGGGCCCTGCGGGCGCTGGGCCTCGAGCCGGCCGTCTGCCACCTCAACGAGGGCCACTCGGCCTTCCTGGCCCTGGAGCGCCTGCGCGGCCTGGTGAAGGAGCACGGCCTGAC
>JBDIBD010000461.1:0-4129 GCA_039812725.1 Vicinamibacteria bacterium
CGCGCCGGCCACCACGGTCAGCTCGGCCCGCGGCACGCGCATGCGCTTGCCGCCCACGGCCAGCTCGGCCTCGCCGTGGGCCCCCAGCGACAGCACCTCGCCCACCACACCCAGGCTGCGCACGCGCGCGCGCGCACCGACCGCCACGGGCAGCGCGGGCTCCTCGGTCTCGCGCGCCTCGACCACGGCTGGGTCGTGCAGGATCTGCTCCTGGGCCCGGCGGATGGCCGCCACGGCGTCGGTGCGGGCCTGGTCGCCGGCCCGGGCCGCGGCCTTCTGGGTGGCCTCCACGCGCCGCACGGCCTCCTGCACCGCCAGCGCGGCCTGGCGCTGGGCCTCCTCGCCGCGCCGGCGCAGGTCCTTGACGAGGGCCTCGGTCTCGCGCCGCTGGCGCGCCAGGATCTCGCGCGACTCCTCGCGCTGGCGCAGGGCGGCCTCGTGGAGCGCGCGCCGCTCGGCCTCGAGGGCCTCGCGCTCGCGCTCCTGGCGGGCCCGCTCCTGGTCGAGCTTCCTCAGCAGCACCTCGGCCTGGGCCTCGCTGTCCGACAGGCGCGCGCGGGCGTCCTGCACCAGCGCGGCCGGCAGCCCCAGCCGCTCGGCCATCTCGAGCGCCAGGCTGCGCCCGGGCTCGCCCAGCGTCAGGCGGTAGGTCGGGGCGTAGCTCTCGGGGTCGTAGCCGAAGGAGGCGCAGGCCACGCCCGGGGTGGACTGGGCCCAGGCCTTCATCAGGCCGTCGTGGGTGGTGGCCACCGCCATGGCGCCGGCCCGGCGGAAGTGCTCGACGATGGCGACCCCCAGCGGGCCGCCCTCGCGCGGGTCGGTGCCGCCGCCGACCTCGTCGAGCAGCACCAGCGCGGGCAGGGCGAGGTCGCGGGTCATCTCGACGATGGTGGCCAGATGGGCCGAGAAGGTCGAGAGGTTGGCCGAGATGGACTGGTCGTCGCCGATGTCGGCGAAGACGCGCCGGAAGACCGGCAGGCGGCTGCCCGGGCCGGCGGGCACGTGCAGGCCGCACTGGGCCAGCAGCACCAGCAGGCCCAGGGTCTTGAGCGCCACGGTCTTGCCGCCCGTGTTCGGGCCGCTGATGACCAGCACCGCGTGGGCCCCGCCCAGCCGCAGCGTGACCGGCACCGGCTCGCCGCGGGTGCGCTCGGGCATGCCCAAGGCCTCGCACACGCCCGGCATCAGCAGCGGGTGGCGCGCGTCGTAGAGCTCGATCTCGGGCTCGGCCACGATCTCGGGGCAGCTCGCGCGCATCAGCCGCGCCAGCAGCCCGCGGGCCTGGGCCGCGTCGAGCTCGCCCATGACGACCACGGCCTGCTCCAGCTCGCCCGCGCGCGCCCCCAGCCGCCCGGTCAGCTCGGTCAGGATGCGCACGACCTCCTGCTGCTCCTTGTCGGCCAGGGCCACGATGTCGTTGTTGAGCTCGACCGCCGGCAGCGGCTCGACGAACAGGCTCTGGCCCGAGCTGGAGGCGCCGTGGACCACGCCCGGGATCTGGCCGCGCTGGTCGGCCTTGAGCAGCAGCACGTAGCGGTCGTTGCGGGTGGTGACGATGCGGTCCTGCAGCAGGCGCTCGGCGTCCTTGCCGCGCAGGTAGCCTTCCATCACCGAGTGCAGCTGGACCCTCAGGCGCGCCAGGGTGCGGCGCAACTCGAGGAGGCGCGGCGAGGCGTCGTCGGCCACCTCGCCCGAGGGCAGGATGGCGCGCCGGATCGCCGCCGCCAGGTCGCTGAGGTCGCGCACCTCCGAAGCCCGGCGAGAGAGGCGCGGCGCGCCTTCGGCCCGGGCCACCCGCTTGGCGACCTCGTGGGCACCCTCGATGAACGAGGCCACCTGGCGCAAGGCGGCCGTGTCGAGGTGGGCCCCGGCCACGCGCACCTGCGGCAGGATCTCGCCCAGGTCGGGGAGGTCGTGGTAGGGTTGTCGCCCAGGGGCGTCGATCAGCTGGACGGCCTCGGAGGTCAGCTGCAGGGCGTCGCGCACGGCCGCCGGATCGGTGGCCGGCTGGAGGCGCTCGAGGCGGGCCTGACCTGGGGCAGACCCGGCCAGGGACACGAGCAGTGCCCGGACAGAGTCGAACTCCAAGGTCCGAAAGGTGTTACCGTTCAACGCCCGAAACCCCTGCGGGCGGCTGGGCAGACGCTCCGCCCCGGCCGCGTTTCCGCGCTCAAAGTACTGACTTGATTGCTCTTACGAGCGAAGGACCCTGTCCCAGGCTGATGCCCTGCGCCTCGTCGCCGCCGCCCACTCCGGCCCGGAGGGCCATGGCCGGACACCGTAAAAGATGAGAAGTATCAATGAGTTTGTCAAGGATGACGGGTTGAGGGGGGGGATCCGGTGAGCCGCTTCGCGCGTCTGCTGCTGCTGATGGCTGCCGTGGGCCTGATGGGCCTGGGAGCCGCGACGGGCGTGCTGTTCGTGGCCGGGAAGCTGGGCGGGCGCCTGACCGAGCCCGACGCCACCCCGCGGGCCGTGACCGCGCGGGGCGACCTGGCGGCCGACGAGCGCACCACCATCGAGCTTTTCCGGCGCTGCGCCCCGTCGGTCGTCTACATCACCAACATCGCCCTGCGCCGCGACTTCTTCGGCATGAACGTGACCGAGGTGCCGCAGGGCACCGGCTCGGGCTTCATCTGGGACGAGAACGGCTTCGTGGTCACGAATTTCCACGTGCTGCAGGGGGGCCAGGCCTTCGAGGTGACGCTGGCCGACCAGTCCAGCTGGCCGGGCCGCTTCGTGGGCGCCGAGCCCGACAAGGACCTGGCCGTGCTGCGCATCGAGGCCCCGGCCAGCAAGCTGAAGCCGATCGCGCTGGGCACCTCCGCCGACCTGCAGGTGGGCCAGAGGGTCTTCGCCATCGGCAACCCCTTCGGCCTCGACCAGACCCTGACCACCGGCATCATCAGCGCACTCAAGCGCCAGATCCGCTCGGTCACGGACCGCTCGATCCAGGACGTGATCCAGACCGACGCGGCCATCAACCCCGGCAACTCGGGCGGCCCGCTGCTCGACAGCGCCGGCCGGCTGATCGGCGTCAACACGGCCATCTACAGCCCCTCGGGCTCGAGCGCCGGCATCGGCTTCGCGGTGCCGGTCGACACCGTCAACCGCATCGTCCCGCAGCTGGTCCGGCACGGGAAGGTGGTACGCCCCGGCCTGGGCGTGGTGCTGGCCGACGACAACCTGGCGCGGCGCTTCGGCCTCGAGGGGGCGCTGGTGCTGCAGGTCTCGCCGGGCAGCGCCGCCGAGGCGGCCGGGCTGCGGCCCACGCGCCGCGACGACTACGGCCGGCTCTACCTGGGCGACCTGATCGTGGCGGTCGAGGGCGAGCCGGTGCGCAACGGCGACGATCTCGGGCTGCGCCTCGAGAAGCAGGCCGTGGGCGCGACCGTGAGCTTGACCGTGCGGCGCGGCGAGCAGGAGCTGAAACTGCCCGTGCGCCTGCAGGCGCTCGAGTAGCCGCGCGCCTTGACCCACGCCGGGGCGCGGGCGTAGCCTACCGAAGCCTCGCCCTCCAGGCTGGTCGTCGGCGCCGCATCGCCTCTGGGAGCAGCTCATGAAGCTCGCCGAATGGCTCGAAGACAGGGACCGCGGTCTGGACGAGCGCCTGATCCTCGTGGCGCGGCTTTTGGACTCCCTGCGCGCCTTCCAGGAGAACGAGCCCGGGACGCGGCCGGCCCTCGACCCCGACAGCGTGGCGGTCGACGACGACGGCTGCCGGCTCGAGCCGGCCCCGCGGGCGCTCGACCCGCGCTCGGCCAGCTACCGGGCCCCCGAGACCAACGAGGGCGCCCCCTACGCCCCCGCCGCCGACACCTTCTCGGTCGGGGTGCTGTGCTACGAGATCCTGTCGGGCCGGCACCCGTTCCTGGTCGAGACCAGCCACGGAACGGTGGAGCCGCTCACGAACCTGCCGGCCACGCCGCTGCGCGACGTGAGCCCCGACGTGCCGCGCGACCTGGCCGACGCGCTCATGGCCTGCCTGGAGCGCGACCCCGAGTGGCGCGCCAAGGACATCTCCTACCTGAGCGAGGTGGCCACGCGGCTCAAGCCGGCCAAGGCCGCGCGCAGCTCGCGCAAGGCCGCCCCGGCCCCTGCGCCCGGCCGCCCCAGCGCCAGCGCGCCC
>JBDIBD010000462.1:0-4127 GCA_039812725.1 Vicinamibacteria bacterium
CGGGCGCGACGCAGGTGGCCGACTTCGTGCCGCCCGGGCGCGACGGGCTGCTGAGCCCGCTGGCCCTGCGGGCCGACCCGGCCCGGCGCCGCCTGTGGGCCACGAGCGCCGCGCTGCCGGAGGGCGAGAGCTTCGAGGCGGCGCAGGCCGGGCGCTCGGAGCTGCTCTCTTTCGACCTCGACGACGGCCGCCTGCTGCAGCGACTTCCGGCGCCCGGGCCGGGCGAGCACAACCTCAACGACCTCGAGCTGGACCCGCAGGGCGGCCTGTACCTCTCGGACGCGGCCTCGGGGCAGCTCTGGCGGCTGGCCCCGGGCGGCGGCGCCCTGACCGAGCTGCTCCCGCCGGGGCGCTTGCGCTCGCCGCAGGGCCTGGCCCTCTCGGCCGACGGGGCGGTGCTGCACGTGGCCGACTACGCCACCGGGCTCTTTCGCCTGGAGCTGGCGACGGGCCGGTTCGAGCCCGTGGCCGGGCCCGAGAGGCTGGCGCTGGCGGGCATCGACGGGCTGCTGCGCGACGGCGACGGGCTGGTCGCCATCCAGAACGGCATCCGCCCGCACCGCGTGGTCCGGCTGACGCTGGCCGAGGCCGGCCGGCGGGTGCTCGCGGCGGAGGTGCTGGCGATGGGCCTGCCCGACCTCGACGAGCCGACGCTGGCGGTGGCGGCGGGCGAGCGGCTGTACGTGGTCGGCCGCAGCCAGTGGGCGCAGCTCGGCGGGGGCCACGGGCCACCGCCCTTGGGGCTGCCCCCGGCGGTGGTGCTGGCGCTGCCAAGAAGCCGTCATCCTGAGCGACACTGACCGGCCGGGGAGCGAAGGACCTGCCGGGTCGTACGACCCGAGAGATCCTTCGTCGCCGGCTTGGACGGCGGCGCCTCAGGATGACGACAGCGTTTCCTGGCCTCGCCGACCGCACCGTTGCGGTCCGGACTCAGGAGGCCGTGAGGCTCAGTCGGTCTTGGAGCCGGTGGAGACGGGCAGGCCGGCCAGCTGCCAGGCGTTGAAGCCGCCCCGCAAGGCGCGCACGTCGGGCAGGCCCTTCTCGACCAGCGTCAGCGCCACACGGGCGCTGGAGTGCTCGGTCGGTCAAGTGCAGTAGGTGACGATCGTCTTGCCGCCGCTCTTGAAGCTCTCGACCAGCTTGTCGGCCTGGGCCTCGTCCCACAGCAGCGCGCCCTTGACGTGGCCGGCCTCGTAGGCCTGCTGGCCGCGCACGTCGACCACCACCACGCTGCGGGCCTCGATGGACTTCTTGAGGTCGTCGACCGAGATGCGCGGCACCTCGGCCTCGGTGGTCGGCCGGGCGGCCGGCGCAGCCGCCAGGCAACCGGCAGCCGCCGCGGCCGCGGCGACAGCCAGGAATCGTCGTCTCATGAGCGCGTCCCTCCCCGGGCCGCCGCGTCTCAACGGCCCCTGGGAAACAAGACTAGCAGAAGCCCGAGGGCCGCGGAGCCGGCCGCCACGTAGCGCGCGATCTCCAGCCGGCCGGCCGGGTGCTCGAAGTGCTGTTCCAGCGTGGCGTCCTCGGGGACGGGGTTCTGGCGGGCCAGCTGCTCGCCGGCCCAGATGTAGCCGCCGATGCCGGCGGCCAGCAGCACGCATCCCAGGGTTCGCATGGGGCTACTCTCCCGTGAAGCGAGGCGCGCGCTTTTCGAGGAAGGCGGAGGTGCCCTCGTCCTTGTCGCGCGACTCGAAGGTGATGGCCTGCACGGCCGACTCGTAGGCCAGGCCGGCCTGCAGCGGGGCGCTGGCCGAGAGGTTGAGGGCCAGCTTCGACAGGCGCACGGCCAGGGGGCCCAGCGCCAGCACGCGCGCGGCCATCCGGCGGGCCGCCGGCAGCAGCTCCGCGGCCGGGACGACCTCGCTCACCAGGCCGTACTGCAGCGCCTGGGCGGCGCTCCAGCGTGCGCCCGTCAGCACCAGCTCCTTGGCGCGGCCCAGGCCCACGACGCGCGGCAGGCGCTGGGTGGCGCCCGCCCCCGGGATGATCCCCAGGGCCGGCTCGGGCTGCCCGAAGACCGCGTGCTCGGCCGCCAGCCGCAGGTCGCAGGCCAGGGCCAGCTCGCAGCCGCCGCCCAGGGCCACGCCGTTCACGGCCGCGATCGTGACCGCCTCGTGGGCCTCGACGGCGGCCATCAGGCGCGAGTTGATGCCGGCCAGGGCGTCGTCGCGCCGGCGGGCCCGGATCGAGGCCACGTCGGCCCCGGAGACGAAGGCCTTCCCGCCGGCGCCGGTCAGGATCAGCGCCACGCAGCGCGCCCGGCGCACCTCGTCGAGGGCCCGGTGCATCTCGTCGACCGTGGCGCCGTCGAGGGCGTTGCGGCGTTCCGGGCGGTCGATCGTGAGGATCGCCAGCCGTTCCTCGAGCTCGAGGCGCAGGTTCTCGTAGCCCATCAGCGCGGCTCGTAGTCGTAGACGCCCCGGCCGACCTTGCGGCCCAGGCGGCCGGCCCTGACGTGCTGCACCAGCAGGGGCGCGGGGCGGTACTTCTCGCCCAGGCTCTTCTGCAGGAGCTCCAGCACCGCCAGGCGCGTGTCGAGCCCGACCAGGTCGATCATCTCGAAGGGGCCCATGGGGTGGTTGAGCCCCAGCTTGAGGGCCTTGTCGATGTCGCGCGCGCTGGCCACGCCCTCCTGCAGCATGTGGAAGGCCTCGTTCCCGATCAGGGCGTTGATGCGCGAGGTCACGAAGCCGGGCGACTCCCGGATCAGCACCGTCTCCTTGCCCATGCGCCGGGCCACCGCCGTGGTGGTGGCCAGGGCCTCCTCGGAGCTCTCCAGGGCCCGCACCACCTCGACCAGCTTCATCTTCGGCACGGGGTTGAAGAAGTGCATGCCCACCACGCGGCCCGGCTGGCGCACCGCGGAGGCGATCTCCGTGATCGACAGGGCCGAGGTGTTGGTCGACAGCACCACCTCCGGGCGCGTCAGCTGCTCGGCCCGGGCGAAGGTCTCGAGCTTGAGGCGCAGGTCCTCGGGGACGGCCTCGATCACGAAGTCGACGTCGTCGAGGGCGGCCTCGAGGCTCGTGTGGGGCCTCAACCGCTCCAGGGCCGCGGCCACCTGGCCCTCCTCGAGCTTGCCCCGGGACTGGCCCTCCTCGAGGTCGCGGCGGATCTGGGCCCGGGCCTGCTCCAGGGCCGCGGCCGAGACGTCGAACAGGCGCGTTTCGAACCCTCCCACCGCGGAGACACAGGCGATGCCCCGGCCCATCAGACCCGAGCCGATGACGGCGACGGACTGCACGTTCAAGCGCTTCCCCCTGTCTTTCCGGACGCCGGAGGCGGTGATGATAGCGCGCCCCCGTCCGCGTGCAGGCCGTCCCCCCCGCTCGGCCCGGGACGGGTCGCTGTCTCCCCCGGGTGACATTCCCTGCGGGCCGCTGCGGCACCCCCACGTCTTTTCAACGACTTGCCGCGCCGACGAGCTGGTAGGCGCCTTGCAAAACCACGTCACGGACGCGCACCGTGCCCGTTGGGGGAAGCGGTCGAACGCGCCAGGAGGACATCGAGGTGAAGATCCACACGACGTTCGGACGGGGCCTCGCCGGGGCGCTGGCCCTGGCGCTCGGCCTGGCCACGGCCCCGGTGAGCCGGGCGCAGACCCCTCACCTGGTGCCGCCCGAGCAGGTCGGCGCGCGGCTGGACGAGGAGGCCGCGGCGCGCGCGGCGCGCGTCGCGGCGGTCCAGCAGGTCCTCGACAGCCCCGAGGCCCACCGCCAGGCGGGCGTGCTGGGCGTGAACATCGGCAAGCTGCGGGCGGCCGTGCCGCACCTGTCGGACGCGGAGCTGGCCGACCTCGGCCAGCGCGCCCGCAACGCCAGCGACGTGGCCGCGGGCTACCACGACGAGGGCCTGGTGATCCTCGGCGTGGCGCTGCTGGTGGCCGGCGTGGTGCTGCTGGTGGCCCTCGAGGACGGCTACTACGACGACGGCTACTACGACGACTGCTACTGCTACTGAAGGGCCGACTCGATGAAGCCCCCGCCCAGGCACGTGTCGCCGTCGTAGAACACGGCCGCCTGGCCGGGGGCCACGGCCCGCTGGGGCGCGTCGAAGCGCACCTCGACGCGCCCGTCGTGAAGCGGCGCCAGCGTGGCCGGGGCCTCGCAGGCCCGTGAGCGAACCCG
>JBDIBD010000463.1:0-4101 GCA_039812725.1 Vicinamibacteria bacterium
CGTCGCCCAGGGCGACCGGCAGCGCCCGCGCCCCGGCCTGCGAGCGCAGGCTGGCGGCATCGAGGATCTCGAGCGCCAGCACCCCGGCGTCGGCCAGGGCCGGCACCACCGCGCCGGCCTCGCGCAGCCGGTCGAACAGCAGCAGCGCGGTGGCCCGCAGCGGCAGCTCGGGGACCGTGCGCAGGGTGGCCTCCGTGACCAGGCCCAGCGTCCCTTGCGAGCCGACCATCAGCCGCGCCAGGATCTCGGCCGGCTCGTCGAAGTCCAGGAAGGCGTTGAGGCTGTACCCCGTGGTGTTCTTGCCGGCGAACTTGTGGCGCACCCGCCCGGCCAGGGCCGCGTCGCCGCGCACGTCGTCGCGCAGGGCCAGCAGTCCGCGCCGGAGCGCCTCGGGCAGGCGCTCGTCGGCCCCGGGCCGGCCGGTCTCGACCAGCGTGCCGTCGGCCAGCAGCACGCTCAGCGACTCGAGCGTGCGGTACGAGCTCTCGGCCGTGCCGCAGCACATGCCCGAGGCGTTGTTGGCCAGGATGCCGCCCAGCATGGCGGCGTCGACCGAGGCCGGGTCGGGTCCCAGCCGGAAACCCAGCGGCGCCAGGCGGCGGTTGATCAGGCCGCCGGTCGCGCCGGGCTGGCTCCACACCCGACGGCCGTCGTCGAGCACGCGGAAGGCGTCCCAGTCGCGGGCCAGCTCGACCAGGATGGCGTCGGTCACGGCCTGGCCGGAGAGCGAGGTGCCCGCGGCCCGGAAGGTCAGCGAGCGGCCGTGGCGGCGCGCCACCTGGAGCAGCGCCCGCGCCTGGCCGACGCCGCGCGGGCGCGCCACGACCTCGGGGACCAGCCGGTAGATCGAGGCGTCGGCCGAGCGCGCCAGCCGGTCAAGCGGGGTGGCGAGCACGCGCGCGGGGCTGAGGGCCTCGCGCAGTTCCTGGACCAGCCGCGGGTCGGGCTCGTTCAGCACGCGCCAAGCGTAACCCTTCCGCCATCTCCAAGTGAGGCGAGCGGTCTCGCGCCTTCGTCAAGGGTTCGTCGAAGGACCCGTGCCCGCCGGCTTCGCCGCGAACTGGTTGCGGAGATATTCGAAGTCGTAGGCATTGTAGAGAACGGCATCGGCGCCGCTCCACGAGCCGTTCGACGCGTTGCTCATGGTGTCGCCGACCGCGCCCGGATACGGCCGGTCCCTCACGAAGTCGAAGGCGTAGGGATCGACGATTTGCGGATCCTTCGAATGGCCAGGATCGGCGGGGTCCTGGTAGTGAGGGGACGTGGCCGGCTCCAGCCCGAAATTGTGACCAAGCTCCTGCGCAAAACACGGAGCCGTCATCTGGGTGCCGTTCCACTCGCCCGATACGCAGGCTGCTCGGCGGAGGTCGCCGTAGGGCGCGGCCGGGCGCGCGGAGTTGCCGCCAGGATTCGGATCGCCGGGGGGATTCCACGTCGGCGCGTACAGCCCCGGACGGAACTCGATCGTCAGATCGATGGCGTCGTTCGGAGCGAGCTGCTTGTCGAGCGCGCGTGTCTGATCATAGACACAGGCGGCATAAGTGTCCTTCCAGCCGTCGCACGCCGTCCCGATCCGATAGTGGATGCCGTTGCGGTTGGCAGCGCCAAAACCCTTCGCCGCGCCATCTCGCACGGGCAGCATCGCCGCCAGCCGGCGCAGGCTCTGCTCCACGTCGGCATCCCAGGTCGCGTCGTTCGTGAACACGCCGGGGTGAACCGTGTAGACCACGAGAATGTTGACGTCCTTCGTCGGCTTGAGGCCCAGCGGAGGGATGACGGACTCCATGAGGGTGTGGTCGCTCGCGTCGCGGAGCGTCAACGTGACCTGCGCTCCGCTGCTCGGCAAGAACGTGCCGGGCACGACCATGCCGACGCTGGGCCCGAGCGGCGCGGAGCCCTCGGCGCGCAGGCCGGGACCCATGGCGATCAACTCCCGGGAGACGAGGGGTCCCACCAGCCCCACGGGTGTCAACATGCCCGCGTCCACGTCAGCCTTGATGGACGTGACCTGCGGCAGCATCGACGCCGGCAGGAAGACACGGAACAAGGTCGCCTTGCCCTCGACGAGGGTGTTGCCGGCGAGGCCCTGCGTGACCAGCACCTGCTGTCCGTTGCGATCCCTGGTCAGCCCCGCGTTCTCGACCGCCCTTTCGCCGGGGCCACCGAGGCAGCGCCACCCTTGGGGCGGCCAGGCCGTTAAGTCGCCGTTGCTCGCGCGACTGACGAAACACACGTGGCCGGGTCCCGACCTGTCGAGCAGAAACAGGCCGGCGCCACCCGCTGGGTTGGTCGCGATCGAGACGGCGTGTGCGAGCGTGACCTCGGCCGGCATGCCGAGCACCGTCCAGGTGTCCCGAAGCGAGAGGTCCGGGCGCTGCGCCATGTGGAGCACGGACGTCTCGGTCGAGGCGGCACTGAGCTCGAGCAGGCCGTTCGCGTTGGGCGCGACGGCGAGCGATGCCAGGTGCACGAAGGGCTGCGCGGAAACGAGAGTCCAGTCGGACCACTCGCCTCCGCTCGGCAGCTCGCGTGCATACAGCTTGCCGTCCGCGCCCACCGCGAGCAGCGTGAGCTTGCCGTTGATGCTGCGCGCCAGACGAACCTCGACGAGGTCGTGCCCGTCGAGCGAGCGCCACTGACCCCAGGAGCCGTTGGCGGTCGTCTGTTGCACGACGCTGACCGAGCCGCTGGCGCCGATCGCAGCGACCGTCAAGCGGCCAGTCCCGTCGCGTTCAGCGGCGATCTCCCGGAGGGCGGTCCCGCCGAGAAGGCGCCAATCACTCCAGTGGGCAGCCCCGACGTCAGTCGCATTCGTCCCATAGAGAGCGCCGTCCCCTCCAAGCGCAAACGCCTCTGGCCGACCGTCGGCATTGACCGCGGCCGTGGCGCGCTTCAGGTCGTGCCCGGACCGAACGGACTGCGCCGCCCAGGCACCGTTGGCCGTCGCCTGATGGCGGACAACGAGGGCGCCACCATCGAGGCCGAACACGAACAGGCGGCCGTCCGGCACCCTCAGAGCCTCCACCTGCGTGAACTGCCCGGCAATGTTGAGTTGCCATTCCGTCCAGATGGCCGGGTTGCTCGTCTGCCATCGGTGGTAAAGACCGCCGTCGGCTGCCACTGCGAACACCTCGTAGCGACCATCGGCGTTCGACGCGGAACTGATGCTGACGGGCTTGATGTCGGCGAACGCGTGCCCGCAGGCGAGGACCAAGCCTGCGAGGAACCCCATGTGCCTGCGCATTGTGTCGCCCTCCACGGTCAGAACTCGCCCTGGACAGCGTCCCGCCCCCGTGAGGAAGCGGATCGATTGGATAGGTGAGGGGCATTATCTGTAGTTCCGCCGCGCCGAGCAAGGGAGAACTGCGGGAGGTGTTGCCTGCACTCCTCCCGCGGACGGGGAAGGGGACGGGAGCTGGATCGCCGCGTCAGCGGGGGGTACGACGTGGTCGGGCCGCGCTGAGCCCCGCCGGAGCGAGGCGCGGCTGCCTTCCGCCGATCTGCCTGTGCTAGCCTCGCGGCGATGCGCTGCGTGCTGGGTGTCGACGCCGGCGGGACCAAGACCACGGCCGTGCTGGCCGACGAGCAGGGCCGGGTGCTGGGCGAGGTCCACGGCGGCGGCGCCAACCTCAAGCTGCACGGCGAGCTGCAGGTCGAGAAGGTGCTGCACGACCTGATCGAGCAGCTCGAGGCCCACGGGCGCACCGCCGCGGTCTGCCTGGGCATGGCGGGGGTCGACCGGCCCGGCGAGCGCGAGGTGGTGCAGGCGCTGCTGCGCCGGCTGGGACTGCGCGTCCCCACCCGCATCGAGCACGACGCGGCCATCGCCCTGGTGGCCGGCGCGCCGGCCGGGGTGGGGATCGTGGTGCTCTCGGGCACCGGCTCGATCGCCTACGGCCAGGACGCGCGCGGCCGCTCGGCGCGGGCCGGGGGCTGGGGGCCGCTGCTGGCCGACGAGGGCTCGGCCTACTGGATCGGCGAGCAGGCCCTGCGGCGCGTGACCCGCGCCCTCGACGGCCGCGGCCCGGAGAGCGCGCTGGTCGAGCTGGTCTTCGGCCACCTCGGCCTGGAGCGGACGGAGCAGCTGGTGCCGCGCGTCTA
>JBDIBD010000464.1:0-4092 GCA_039812725.1 Vicinamibacteria bacterium
GCCGCCTGCAGCACCGGCAGCTACGACGACCACGACGACCTGGTCTTCGCCGTCAATCCCTAGAGAGTGACGTGGCCGTACCACGGCCGGCCCGGGAAACCGGGCCGGCCGTTCTTCTTTCACCCCGTCATCCTGAGCGACGCCGTCCAGGTGGGGAGCGAAGGATCTCTCGAGTCGTCCAGCCCGGGAGATCCTTCCTCGCCAGGCTCGACGGCGCTCGTCAGGATGACGACGGCGCGTCTTCGCAGACCTACTCCCGCGCCCCCTGGACGATGGGCTGGCCCTTGGCCTCCTTGTAGGCGCTCGACGAGAAGGGCTGCACGAACCAGGCCTCGAAGAGCGCCTGGCGGCGCGCGTCGCCGCCGGTGAACGACTCGGCCAGCGTGCCCAGGTCGAGACGCTGGCGGGCCTCCTCCAACGTGGCGCCTTGCGCGGCCGCCGCGCCCACGTCGGCCTGGACCTTGCGGATCAGGGCCTGCAACTGCGTCAGGTAGGAAGCGTCGTGCTGGACCTCGCCGTGGCCCGGCACGAGCGTGGCGAAGTCGAGCGCGGCCAGTCGGTCGAGCGTCTCCAGCCACTCCTTCGGGTAGCTGCCGAAGCCGTAGGGCAGCGGGCCGACCACGACGTCGCCCGAGAACAGGATGCGCTCCTTCGGCAACCAGACCACCGCGTCGCCCTCGGTGTTGGCCCGGCCGAGGAAGCGCACCTGGATCTCGCGCTCGCCACGGCGCAGCGTGAGCCCGTCGTCGAAGGTGAGCGTCGGCCGCTCGATCTTCGCTCGCCGGTACTCCAGCAGGCCGGCCTCGATGTCGGGCACGGCCGCCTTCCAGCGCGCCAGCCGGTCGGCGGGCAGGGGCTGGCCCTGGTCGTCCTTCCCCGTCTCGATGCCCTTCTTCAGCCCGGCCACGGCCTGCTCCATCTGGGGGATGTACAGCTCGACGCCGATGTTCTGGCTGCTGATGTCGCGCGCGGTGCGGGCCTGGGAGATCACCTCGGCCCCGGGGAAGGCCTCGAGGAAGACCGCGTTGCCGAGGTTGTGGTCGCCGTGCCAGTGGGTGTTCACGACGTACCGCACGGGCTTGTCGGTGACCTGCCGCAGCAGCTTCAGCGCGCTCTCGGCCGAGGCCCGCCCGCCGCCCGTGTCGATCACGAGCACGTCGCGGTCGTTCACCACGAAGCCGAGGTTGGGCTCGACCGGCTGGCGGAAGACGTCGGGGCGCACGGCCACGTACACGCCCTCCCCGATCCTGTGCAGCTCGCGGTCGAAGACGCCGGCGCCGGTGGCGGGGACCACCAGCGTGGGCGCGGCGGCGATCAAGAGGCTGAAGACCGGGCTCAGGATCACGGGGACACCTCCAGCGGGCTTGACGATCCCGACCACGGCGATGTTCCCCGCCACGAAGGCGGATAGGATCCCGGGCGTGACCACGCCCTTCGACGTGCTGCCCGAGCGGCTGTACAAGGCCCGCAGGGGGCTGTGTCCCTTCTGCGGGGCGCCCCTGAAGCTGGCCGACCAGGGGCGGCAGGTCGAGTGCGGCTTCTGCGGGGGAACGAGCCGCGTCGAGCGCCGCCTGCGCAAGGTCGAGGCCGGGCTGGCGGCCGAGCCGCTCGAGGCCGAAGACGCCGACCTGCCCGACGACGCGCGCTGGCTGGCCGAGGCCCTGGGCGAACACCAGGCCGAGGCCGTGCGCTGCCCCGGCTGCGGCAACTACTTCGACGGCGAGACCGAGCAGGCCATCCTGCGCTGCAGCTTCTGCGCCACCGAGAGCAAGCTCGAGCGCCGCCTGGTGCGGGTGGGCGCCGGAGAGCGCCTGCCGCCGCAGCGCCGCTCGCGGGCCGACTTCGAGGCCCAGCGGCGGGGCACCCGCCTGCTCCGGTGGGACGTCGAGACCGAGCAGCTCTGCTGGCGCGTGCTGCACGAGCCCGACCCCGAGCGACAGCTGGCCCTGGCCACCAGGTTCGAGGGCTGGTCGTACGCCAACGCCACGCTGGTGTACTTCCTCCCCTGGCTGCTCGAGCTCCTGCTGCGGAGCGAGCGGCTGCTGGCCGCGAGGCTGGCCGATCCGGTGGGCAAGCTGCTCTGCCAGGACGACCGCCGCCTGTTCGCCCCGACCCTCGAGGCCTGCGCGCCTTTCGTCTTCCGGCCGGCGCGGTCGGGCGAGCTGGTCAAGGCCCTGGGCCTGGGCGACGGTCTGGGCGTCAAGCTGCTGCTCGAGGCGGCGGAGCACGCCCTCCGCCAGGGCCGCCTGGCCGACGGCGTGCGCGCGCTGTTCGCGGCCGGCTGGGTCTTCGAGCGCAACCGCGAGCAGCGCGCGGTGCTGCGCGAGATCCTGCTCTACCGCCTGCTCTACCTGCACGGTCCCGCGCTGGGCTGGGCCCTGGAGCAGGCCCACTACTCGCGGCCGCTGGCGCTCCACGAGGACCCGCTGGTGGTGCTGCGCTTCCTCGACGACTGCGCCGTCGAGCGCCCGGCGCTGGTGGCGCCACTGCAGCAGGGCTGCTTCTACCAGGGGACGGCGGCCCACGCGGGCGAGTTCCGCGCACGGCTGGAGTGGCTCGACCAGGTCGAGACTCCGGCGGCCCGGGCCGCGGTGCTGCTGCACCTGCACGACGCGCCGTCCGACGCGCCGCGCGAGCTGGTGGCGGGCGCCCTGGCGCGCATCCGCGGAATGCAGGACGAGCCGGAGCTGGCCGAGGCTGCCGCGCTGGCCCTCAGGCGCCTGGCGCCCGACCCGGCGGCCGGCTGGAGTCCCGAGCCCGTGCCCGCGCTGGCGCCCGAGATCGCCCGGGCCCGCGAGCTGTGGCGCGAGGCCGCCCGCGTGACCTGGAACGACGACACCGACGCCGCCCGGCAGAACGAGCTGCGCGAGGCCTGGGAGCGCGCCCGGCGGCTCGAGGTGCCCCTATTCCTCGACTGAGGTCCGCCGCGTCCCGGCGGCCACGCGCGCGTCCGCCAGGGCCTGGTCGCCGCAGCGGGCCAGCACGCGGCGCGTGATCTCGCGGCTGGTGGGCGGGTTCTCCGGCACGCCGAGGCTGTGCAGGGCCTCGTGGATGAGCGTGGCCTCGGCCGTCTCGGGGTCGCCTGTGGCCAGCTCGGCGAAGCGCCCCTCGCAGACGTAGACGACTCGGCTGCCGGGAGTGGTCACGGCCAGCACGCCGGGCTCGGCGCAGCGCCCCTGGCGCGCGCCGCGGGCGAAGACGATCACGTCCAGGAACTCGGACGCGGTCAGGCGCAGGGCTGCGAGCCGGCGGGACGGCTCGTCGCCGACGGCCGCTTCGAAGTCGCCCAGCACCGCCTGGCAGACGGGTTCCTCCAGCCGCGCCGCGGCCCCGGCCAGGGCGCGCATCACCGCGGCCCGCGAGGCCCCGGTCAGCCGCACGCGCAGCGGGAGCTCGACGTCGACCCCGTCCAGGCGGCCGACCGGCTCGGGCGCCGCGCCGCCGGCCGAGCTCGCCGCCGCCAGCCACCCCAAGAGAATGAACGCGCGCCGCATCGGGTCTCTCCCCGGAGGCGGCCGCCCCGGCCGCTTCCTGTCCCGAAGCTGGGCGCGGCCCGGCGCGATCTCTTGAAGCAGGCGTCAGGTTAGTATCGGCAGGCCGCTCAGGAACTCTCACAGGACTCTCAAGCCGCCCCTAACGTCTTGACCTACAGGACCATGGAGACCAGCGCCTACACCTTCGGCCCGTTCCGCCTCGAGCCCGCCAAGCGCCTGCTGACGCGCGACGGGGGGGCCGTCGGGCTCACCCCGAAGGCCTTCGACCTGCTGGTGGCCCTGGTCGAGCGCCGCGAGCGGGTGGTCGACAAGGAGGAGGCCCTGCGCCTGCTGTGGCCCGACACCGTGGTCGAGGAGGCCAACCTCACCCAGAACGTCTTCCTCCTGCGCAAGGCCCTGGGCGACAACCAGGACGACGCGCGCTTCGTCGCGACGGTGCCGCGGCGCGGCTACCGCTTCGTGGCGGAGGTGCAGGAGATCGCGGCTCCGAAAGCCGCCCCCGAGCCCGGGCCGCTCTCCCCGCCGGCCGTCGCGGCGGCAGCGCCCCGCCGCCGTCGCCGGGCGCTCCAAGCCGCCCTGCTCCTGGCCGGCCTGGCGC
>JBDIBD010000465.1:0-4090 GCA_039812725.1 Vicinamibacteria bacterium
GGCGGTGTCGAGCCCGGCGAGCAACTGGCGGAAGTAGAGGCGGTCGGCCGACATGGAGGGCCATGCTAGGGGCGTGCCCCGCCAGCCCGGACCCCCGCCGCCGGGGCCCGGCCCGCCGCCCGTGCTCAGCTGGCGCTCCCCGGCGGCGGAGAAGACCGCCACCCGGAAGAGCCCGCTGCGCGTCGCCAGCCGATCGAGGTCGGCCTGCCGCAGCGGCCGCTGATCCTCCAGGTCCCGCAGGAAACGCGCGCTCTCCAGCAGCCGCTCGCGCAGCTGGGCCGCGGCCACCGCGCTGGCCGCCTGGTTGGAGCGCGCCGCGGCCGCCAGGGTTTCGCGCACCGTGGCCGCCTGCTCGCGCAGCAGCGCCAGCAGCTCCTGACGGGTGGCGGCGTAGTCGAGCCCGACCAGGGCCACGATCGCCAGCCCGACCGCCAGGCTGACCAGGACGGGGATGGCAGCGCGTCGCACGCCGACCTCGCGCTGCAAACGGCGTGCCTTCCTGGCGCGCGCCACCCGCCCAGACCTTCGCCGGCTGCGGTAGCATGACGAGGATGAGCGCCACGGCGCCGGTCACCGACCACGACCTGCTCGAAGCCGCGCGCGGCGGCGACGCCCAGGCCCTGGAGCAGCTGTTGGAGCGCTACCAGTCGCGCATCTACCGCTTCGGGCTCAAGATGTGCCGTGACAGCGAGGACGCGCGCGACGTCGTGCAGGACACGCTGCTGGCTGCGGCGCGCTCCTTGCGCGACTTCCGTGGGGCCTCGTCGCTCTCGACCTGGCTCTACACGATCACGCGTTCCTTCTGCATCAAGAAGCGCCGGCGCAGCAAGTTCGCCCCCGAGACCGAGGTCTCGCTGGACAGCGAGGCCGGCCCCGAGGCCCTGGCGGCCGCCGACCCCGGCCGCGGGCCCGACGAGCTGGCCGCCTCGCGCGAGATCGAGGAGGCTCTCGAGCGCGCCATCCGGGCCCTGCCGCCGGCCCAGCGCGAGATCCTCATGCTGCGCGACGTGGAGGGCCTCACGGCCCCCGAGGTGGCCGAGGTCACCGGCCTCAAGGTCGAGGCGGTCAAGAGCCGCCTGCACCGGGCCCGCACCGCCCTGCGGGCCCAGCTCGGCCCGCTGCTGGGCCTGGCCCGCGACCACGGCCCGGCCTCGCCCGCCTGCCCCGACGTCTTCACCGCTCTCGAGCGCCACCTCGACGACGAGCTCTCGCCCGAGACCTGCGCCGAGATCGAGCGCCACCTGGGCGGCTGCCGGCGCTGCCAGGGGGTCTGCGACTCGCTCAAGCGCACGCTGCGGCTGTGCCAGGCCGCCCCGGCCCCGGCCGTTCCGGGTGACCTGCAGAAGGCCATCCGCAGCAGCATCAGGAAGCTGCTCGACGAGGGGCGCTGAGGCCCCCAGGAGGTCCAATGGACCGTCGCCGACTCGCGCTCGCGCTCGCCACGCTGCTGGCCGGACTGCCCGCGTCGGCAGCTTCGCCCAGGAAGCCCGACCCGGCCCGCAAGCAGGCCGTCGTGGCGTCCGTCGACCGGCACCGCGCCGAGCTCGTGGCCCTGTCCGACCAGGTCTGGGGCTTCGCCGAGACGGCCCTGCGCGAGACGCGCTCTGCCCAGGTGCTGGCCGACTACGCGGAGCAGCAGGGCTTCACGGTCGTGCGCGGCGTGGCCGGGCTGCCCACGGCCTTCACCGCCACCTACGGCCAGGGCCGGCCGGTGATCGCGGTGATGGGCGAGTACGACGCCCTGCCGGGCCTGTCGCAGAAGGCCCAGCCCGCCCGCGAGGCCCTGGCGGCCGGCGCCGCGGGCCACGGCTGCGGCCACAACCTGTTCGGCGCCGCCAGCCTGGGCGCGGCCCTGGCCATCAAGGAGGCCCTCGCGGACGGCAGGCTCAAGGGCACCGTGCGCTTCTACGGCACGCCCGCCGAGGAGGCCGTGGGCGGCAAGGCCTACATGCTGCGGGCCGGTCTGTTCAAGGACGTCGACGTGGCCCTGGTCTGGCACCCCGACACCGAGAACCGCGCCGACGCCGTCAGCAACCAGGCCATCGTGGACCTGGCGGTCGAGTTCCACGGCCGGGCCTCCCACGCGGCCTACGACCCCTGGAACGGCCGCAGCGCGCTCGACGCGCTCGAGCTGTTCACGCACGCCGTCAACCTGATGCGCGAGCACGTCAAGCCCACCGTGCGCATGCACTACGTGATCACCGACGGCGGCGACGTGCCCAACGTGGTCCCCGAGCACGCGCGGCTGTGGCTGTGGCTGCGCGACGTCCAGCGCGCCGGCGTGCAGGACGTGCTGGCGCGCGTGCGCCAGGCCGCGGCCGGGGCCGCGCAGGCCACCGGCACCGAGGCCCGGGTGACCGTCCAGGCCGGCGACTACGAGCTGCTCATCAACCAGGCCGGGGCCCGGCTGCTGCACGACAACCTGGCCTGGCTCGGGCCGATCGCCTACACGGCCGAGGAGGAAGCCTTCGCGCGCGCCCTGCAGAAGTCGGCCGGCGTGGCTGAGAAGGGCATGGACACGCGCCTGCAGCCGCTCGAGGGCCAGGAGAGCACCGGCGGGTCCACCGACGTGGGCGACGTGAGCTGGAACGTGCCCACGCTGCACCTCTCGGTCGCCACCGCGCCCGCGGGCGTGCCGTGGCACGCCTGGCCGGTGGTGGCGGCCGGAGGCATGTCGATCGGTCACAAGGGCCTGGTCCAGGCGGCCAAGGCGATGGCCGCCACGATGTACGACCTGTACGACCGGCCGGCCGCGCGCGAGGCCGTGCAGGCCGAGTTCCGCGAGAAGACCCGGGGCTTCACCTACGAGCCCTTCATCCCGGACGGGCCCCCGCCCCTGCCCTGATCACGCCCCGCCCCGGGCGAATCCTTTGCGCGGCCACCGGCTCCCAACAGGCGGGGAGGACGGTGCCCATGGGCGGTTTCGAGCCAATCCTGATCCTGCTGATCTGGCTGGGGTTGCAGTGGTTCGTCCTGCCCCGGCTGGGGGTCCCCACCTGAGCCGTGCCGCAGCCCCGCCGGTCGGCGGGGCCGAAGGACGGGCAGGGGCCTGCCGAGGGGCAGGAGCAGCAGCCACCACGAGAGCGCGGGAGTTGTTGAGATGAGCACCGTCAACCAGACGCCGATCGGCCTGAAGCGGGAGCTGTCGACGAGCTTCGACGAAGCCCTGGCGAAAGCCCCGGAAGCCCTCAAGAGCGAGGGCTTCGGAGTGCTGACCGAGATCGACGTGAGCGCCACGCTGGAGAAGAAGCTCCAGGTGAGCTTCCGCCGCTATCGCATCCTCGGGGCCTGCCACCCGCCCTCGGCCCACAAGGCCCTCTCGGCCAACCTCGAGGTCGGCCTGATGCTGCCCTGCAACGTCGTCGTCTACGAGGGCGACGACCAGCGCGCGGTGGTGATGGCGATCGACCCGATGCGCACGCTGGCGGCGGGCGACGCCGCCCTGGCCGAGGTGGCGCGGGATGTGCAGCAGCGTCTGACGCGCGTCCTGGAGCGAATGGAATGAACTTCTTGCGGACGATCCCGGCGCTGGCACTGCTCGTGCTCGGCGCCCAGGGGCTGTCGGCCGACGAGCAGCCGCTGACGCTATCGCAGGCGCTCGAGCTGGCGGCCACGCAGAACCCCGACCTGCTGGCGGCGCGCGAGCGCGCCGCAGGCCAGGCCGAGCGGGCCGAGACGCCCGCGCGCGCGCTGTGGCCGCGGGTGGGCCTCAGCTCCGGTTGGAGCTGGTCCAACACGCCGGCCAACGTCTTCATGGGCAAGCTGAACGCCGGCGAGTTCGCGGCCCAGGACTTCGAGATCCAGCGCCTCAACGACCCCGACGGCCTGAGCCACCTCACCACGGCGCTCTCCGTGGAGGTGCCGCTCGACATCTTCGGGCGGGTGGGCTCGACCAGCTCCGGCTACCGCGCGCTGTCGCGGGCGATGACCACGGCGGTCGACGAGGGGGCCCAGGAGCTCAAGCTGGGCGTGATCCAGGCCTACCGCCAGGCCGCGCTGGCGCAGCGCGCGCTGCAGGTCACCGAACGCGCCCTGGCGGGGGCCAAGGCCCGCGAGGCCGACATCGAGGCGCGCGTGGCCGAGGGGGCGG
>JBDIBD010000466.1:0-4077 GCA_039812725.1 Vicinamibacteria bacterium
GCCCGGGCAGCGAGCCCTGCGCCTTCTTCGCGGACGGCGCCGCGCGCCTGCGCCGCGACGGCCGCGTCGAGCGCCTGCTCGAGCAGGCGGCGGTGCGGCTGCCGGGCGCCCACCTGGCCTTCGACCTGCTCTGCGCGGCGTCGGCGGCGCGCCTGATGGGCGCTCCCGCGGAGGCCGTGTCGCGGGCCGTGGCCGCCTTCGACGGGGTGCCGCACGCCCTCGAGCGCGTGGCCGAGGTCGCCGGCGTGCGCTTCTTCAACGACTCGAAGGCCACCAACGTCGACGCCGCCTGCCGCAGCCTCGAGACCTTCCCCGGCCCCCTGCACGTGATCCTCGGCGGGCGCTATAAGGGCGGCGACTTCGGGCGCCTGGGGCCGCTGCTGCCCGGGCGCGTGCGCACGTTGCTGGCGATCGGCGAGGCGCGTCCGCTGATCGCCGCGGCGCTGGGCGGCCAGGCCGAGGTGCGGCCCTGCCAGAGCCTGCGCGAGGCCGTCGAGCAGGCCTTCGCCGCGGCGCGCCCCGGGGACACCGTGCTGCTGGCGCCGGCCTGCAGCTCCTTCGACATGTTCCGCGACTACGTGGAGCGCGGCGAGGCCTTCCGGGCCGAGGTCAAGCGGCTGGAGGAGCGCGGGCGTGGCTAAGAAGCTCTCCTCCGACCCGGTGCTGTTCTCGGTGGTGGCGGCCCTGCTGGGCCTGGGCCTGGTGATGGTCTGGAGCGCCTCCTCCGCCCTGGCCGCGGAGAGCCACGGCAACCCCTACTACTTCCTGGTCAAGCAGCTGCTGTGGGCCTGCCTGGGGCTGGCCGCCATGCTGCTGGTCATGCGCGTCGACTACCGCCAGCTGCGCCAGCCGGCCCTGGTCTACGGCACCCTGCTGGTGACCAGCCTGCTGCTGATCGTGGTGCTGTTCCTGGCGCCGGTGAACGAGACCCGCCGCTGGATCCGGCTGGGGCCCCTCTCCTTCCAGCCGGCCGAGCTGGCCAAGTACGCCCTGGTGCTGTACCTGGCCTACCACCTCGAGCGACGCGGCGAGCGCCTGCGCGAGCTGTGGACCTCGCTCTTCCCGCCCTTCCTGGTGCTGGGCTGGTTCGCCTTCCTGATCTACATCCAGCCCGACCTGGGCAGCGCCGCCACGCTGGTCCTGATCACCGGCGTGATGCTCTTCCTGGCCGGCCTGCCGCTGCGCTGGTTCGCCGGGCTGGGGCTGCTGGCGGTGCCGGTGCTCTACCGCGCCATCATGGCGGCGGGCTACCGGCGCGGCCGCCTGCTGGCCTTCTTCGACCCCTGGGCCGACCCGCTGGGGACGGGCTACCAGATCATCCAGAGCCTCACCGCGGTGGGCCTGGGCGGCCTGACCGGGGTGGGGATCATGGAGGGGCGCCAGAAGCTCTTCTACCTGCCCTACCCGTACAGCGACTTCGTCTTCGCCGTGATCGGCGAGGAGCTGGGCATGGCCGGGGCGCTGGCCGTGGCGGCCGGCTTCCTGCTGTTCCTGTGGCGCGGGCTGCGGGCGGCCTGGAAGGCCCCGGACCGCTTCGGGCTCTACCTGGCGGCCGGCGTGACCCTCACGATCGTGCTGCAGGCCTTCATCAACATGAGCGTGGTGCTGGGCCTCCTGCCCACCAAGGGCATCCCGCTCCCCTTCATCAGCGCCGGCGGCTCCTCGCTGCTGGTCACGCTCGCGGGCGTGGGCCTGGTGCTGAACGTGTCCCAGCATGCCGACTGAGGCCCGGCGCAGCGTGCTGGTCGCGGCCGGCGGCACCGGCGGCCACATCTTCCCCGGCCTGGCGGTGGCCGACGAGCTGCGCCGCCGCGACCCGGCCCGGCGGGTGCTGTTCGTGGGCACGCCGCGCGGCCTCGAGTCGCGCCTGGTGCCCAGGGCCGGCTACCCGCTCGCGCTGCTGCCGATCCTGCCGCTCAACGGCGTGGGCCTGCTGCGGATGCTGAAGGGCCTGCTGGCGCTGCCCTGGGCGCTGCTGAAGTCCGCCGCGCTGGTGCTGCGCGAGCGCCCCGGCGCGGTGCTGGGCGTGGGCGGCTACGCGGGCGGCCCGCTGGTGCTGGTGGCGGCCCTGCTGGGCGTGCGCACGGTGATCCTCGAGCCCAACGCCCGGCCCGGCTTCACCAACCGGGTGCTGCGCCCCTTCGTGCGCCAGGCGGCCTGCGCCTGGAGCGAGGCGCAGGCGTACTTCGGCCGGAAGGGCGTGCTGACCGGCAACCCGGTGCGCGCCGACTTCGCCGCCCTGCCGGCGCCGGGTGGGCCGGCGGAGCGGCCGAACCTGCTGGTCTTCGGCGGCAGCCAGGGCTCGCGGGTCCTCAACCAGGCCGTGCTGGCCGCGCTGCCGTCTCTGCCGGGGGGCCTGCGGCTCGTGCACCAGACCGGGCCGGCCATGCTGGCCGAGGTGCGCGCGGCCTACGCCGCGGCCGGCCGCGCGGACGAGGTCGAGCCCTTCCTCGACGACATGCCGCGGCGCTTCGCGCAGGCCGGCCTGGTGCTGTGCCGCAGCGGCGCCACGACCTGCGCCGAGCTGGCCGTGGCCGGCCGGCCGGCCGTGCTGGTCCCCTTCGCCGCGGCGGCCGACGACCACCAGCGGGTCAACGCGCGCGCGCTCGAGGCGGCCGGCGGGGCCGTGGTGATCGAGGAGCGCGAGCTCTCGGGGCCACGGCTGGCCGCCGTCCTGGGCGAGCTGCTGGAGTGTCCGGAGCGGCTGCGGGCGATGGCCGAGGCGACGCGTCGCCTGGGCCGCCCCGACGCCGCAGCCCGGGTGGCCGACCTGCTCGAGGCGGGCCGTGTATAGGAAGATCCAGCACGTCCACTTCGTGGGCCTGGGCGGCTCGGGCATGAGCGGCATCGCCGAGGTGCTGCTCAACCAGGGCTACCGCGTCTCGGGCTCCGACCTGAAGCTCTCGCCGGTCACGGAGCGCCTGTCGGGCCTGGGCGCCGTGGTGCGCGAGGGACACGCCGCCGGGAACGTCGGCGACGCGCACGTGGTGGTGACCTCCACGGCCGTGCGGGCCGACAACCCGGAGGTGCTCGAGGCCCGCCGGCGCGGCATCCCGGTCATCCCGCGGGCCGAGATGCTGGCCGAGCTGATGCGCCTGAAGTACGGCGTGGCGGTGGCCGGCAGCCACGGCAAGACCACCACCACCTCGATGGTGGCGCTGGTGCTCGACCGGGGCGGCTTCGACCCGACCGTGGTGGTGGGCGGGCGCCTCAACGTGCTGGGCTCGGGGGCGCGGCTGGGGCGCGGCGACTTCATGGTGGTCGAGGCCGACGAGTCCGACCGCTCGTTCCTCAAGCTCGACCCGACCGTGGCGGTGGTCACCAACATCGACCGCGAGCACCTCGACACCTACCGCGACCTGGCCGACGTCCAGGAGGCCTTCGTCGGCTTCGTCAACAAGGTGCCGTTCTACGGCGCGGCCGTGGTCTGCCTCGACGACGGGCCCGTGCAGGACGTGCTGCCGCGCATCGAGCGGCGCGTGATCACCTACGGGCAGTCGCCCCAGGCCCAGCTGCAGGCCCGCGACGTGCGCCTGCTGCCGGAGGGCTCGAGCTACCAGGTGGTGCGAGGCGGCGAGGCCCTCGGGTCGATCGAGCTGCGCGTGCCCGGGCTGCACAACGTGCTCAACTCGCTGGCGGCGGTGGCGGTCGGCCTCGACCTCGAGGTGCCCTTCGAGACGGTGCGCGAGGCCCTGCTGCAGTTCACCGGCGTGGACCGGCGCTTCCAGGTGCGCGGCGAGCAGGGCGACCTGCTGGTGATCGACGACTACGGCCACCACCCCAGCGAGATCCGGGCCACCCTCGAGGCGCTGCGCGGCCGGGCCGGCGAGCGCCGCACGGTGGTGCTGTTCCAGCCCCACCGCTACACCCGCACCCAGCACCTCTGGGACGATTTCTGCCGGGCCTTCCACCAGGCCGACGTGCTGCTGCTGTGCGACATCTACCCGGCCTCCGAGGAGCCCATCGAGGGCGTCACGGCCGAGGCCCTGGCGCGCGCCATCGCCGAGCGTGGCCACCGCCAGGCGGCCTGGGCCGGCGACCTGGCCGCCGCCACCGAGCGGCTGCGCGCCGAGGCCC
>JBDIBD010000467.1:0-4055 GCA_039812725.1 Vicinamibacteria bacterium
TCGCCCTCGCTGCGCTGCTGCTCGCGCCCGGAGCGCGGGCCGCCGCGCGCCCCGACTTCGACGCCGACGGGCACGCCGACGTGCTCTGGCGCGACGCCACCGGCCAGCTGCGCCTGTGGCTGATGAACACGACGCCGGTGGCGACGGGGCAGCTGGCGCCGCCCGCCGACCCGCAGTGGCGGCTGGAGGGGCTGGGCGACCTCGACGGCGACGGGCGCAGCGACCTGCTCTTCCGCCACGCGCAGAGCGGCGAGATCGAGCTCTGGTCGATGAACGGCACGACGCGGGCGCGGAGGCTGGCCCTGCGCCGCGTGATCGACCCCGACTGGCGCGTGGCAGTCGTGCACGACTTCGACGGCGACGGGCGCGACGACGTGCTCTGGCGGCACGAGGCCCTGGGCGCGCACGTGCTGTGGCGCATGGGCGCCGAGGGGGCCTTCACTCCGCGCGCCCTGCTGACCGAGGGCGACCTGCGCTGGCGGGTGCTGGGAGCCGGCGACCTGGACGGCGACGGCCGGGCCGACCTGCTCTGGCGGCACGAGGCCAGCAGCGCCACGCGCGCCTGCCTGGTCACCGACACGGCCCACGCCTGCTCGCCCCTGCCCACCGTCCCCGCCGCCGACTGGCAGCTGGCCGCCGTGGCGGACTTCGACGGCGACGGCCGGGCCGACCTGCTCTGGCGCTCCGACTCGGCGCGGGCCACGCGGCTGTGGACCATGAACGGCGCGGCCCTCGCGAGCGTCGCGCCGGTGGACCTGCCCGCCAAGGCCGAGCTGCTGGCCGTGGGCGACTACGACGGCGACGGCCGGGCCGACCTGCTCTGGCGCGGAGAGGACCCGCTGGGCCGCAGCGCCGGCACGTTCGTGTGGCTGATGGACGGCCCGCTCGTGCGCGAACGCGTGCGCGTGGGTAACACGCAGGGCCCCTGGAACGCCTTCGCGCCGCCCCACCCGCCACCCACGCCCCCCAACCCGCCGGGCACGGGCGCGCCCACGGTGGCCGAGGCCCGCCGCTTCCTCGACCAGTGCGGCATGGGCGCCACGCCGGCCCAGGTGGCCCGCGTCCAGGCCCTCGGCTACGCCGGCTTCCTCGACGAGCAGTTCGCCCTGCCCGACTCCGGCTACTACGACTTCGTGACGGCGGCCTCCGCCACCAACGACAGCGCGCGCCTCGGGGCCCTGCGCTCGCGCTTCTTCATGAACGCGCTGAACGGCGAGGACCAGCTGCGCCAGCGCGTCGTGCTCGCGCTCTCCCAGGTGCTGGTGGTCTCGGCCGCGGGCGTGGCCGACGGCCCCGGCATGGCCGTCTACCTCGACCTGCTGGGCCGCCACGCCTTCGGCAGCTTCCGCGAGCTGCTGCAGGAGCTGACGCTCAACCCCGGCATGGGCGACTACCTCGACATGGTCGACAACGAGAAGCCCAACCCCGCGACGGGCCGGCAAGCCAACGAGAACTACGCCCGCGAGCTGCTGCAGCTCTTCTCGGTCGGGCTTCTGGAGCTGCACCCCACCGGCGTGGCGAAGCTGGACGCGCAGGGGCGGCCCGTCCCGACCTACGACCAGGAGGCGGTCGAGGGGCTGGCGCGGGTCTTCACCGGCTGGACCTACGCGCCGGCCGCCGGCCAGACGCCGCGCCCCCACAACCCGCGCAACTACCTGGCGCCGATGGTGCTCTGGCCGGCCCTGCACGACACCGCCGCCAAGACCATCCTGGGCGGGCAGGTGCTGCCGGCGGGCCAGACGGGCGAGCAGGACCTCGACCAGGCCCTCGACGCGATCTTCGCCCACCCCAACGTGGGCGTCTTCGTGGGCCGCCAGCTCATCCAGCACCTCGTCACCGGCCAGCCCAGCCCCGGCTACGTGGCGCGCGTGGCGGCGGCCTTCGACGGCACGGCCACCGGCGTGCGCGGCGACCTGCGCGCCACGCTGCGGGCGGTGCTGCTCGACCCCGAGGCGCGCCGCGACCCCGCCGGCCAGCCCGACTTCGGCCGGCTGAAGGAGCCGCTGCTGTACGTGACCGGGCTCGTGCGCCACCTCGGCGCCACGGGCCAGGGCTACGGCCTGGCCAGCTACCCCGGCAACATGGCCCAGAACACCTGGACCCCGACCTCGGTCTTCGGCTTCTACGCCCCGGGCTTCCGCCTGCCCGGCACGGGCCTCAACGCGCCGGCCTTCCAGATCTACGCCGAGTCCACCGCGGTGCGCCGGGCCAATTTCGTCAACACCCTGGTCTTCGGCACGATCGGCCTGCCCAGCTACGCGCCGCCCGGGGCCACCAGCGTGACCGTCGACCTGGCCCCCTGGACCAGCCTGGCCGCCGACCCGGCCGCGCTGGTGGCCGACCTCGACCAGCGCCTCATGCAGGGCCGCATGTCCCCGGCCATGCGCGACACCATCGTGGCGGCCGTGGCGGCCACCCCGGCCAGCTCGCCCGCCACCCGGGCCCGGACGGCGCTGTACCTGGCCGCGGCCTCGCCCCAGTACCAGGTCCAGCGCTAGGAGGCCGCGCATGAGCACGACCCGTCGTCACTTCCTGCGGACCGGCGCCGGCGCGGCGCTGGGGGCCACGGCCTTCGAGTCCCTGGTGGCGCGCTTCGGCCTGGTGGGGGCCCACGCCAGCCCGGCGGCAGCCGGCGACTACAAGGCGCTCGTGTGCGTCTTCCTGGGGGGCGGCAACGACCCCTGGAACACGGTGGTGCACCTCGACGAGTACGCCTCGTACGCCACGGTGCGCGGCTCGCTGGCGCTCCCTCAGTCGAGCCTGGCGCCGATCCAGCCGCTGGGCGGCGGCAGCTTCGGCCTGCACCCCGGCCTCCAGCCGCTGGCGCCCCTGTTCGCCGCGGGCCGCCTGGCGCTGGTGGCGAACGTGGGACCGCTGGCGCGCCCGCTGACCCGCGCGGAGTACCTGGCCCACCCCGACTGGCGCCCGCCCAACCTGTTCTCGCACTCGGACCAGGTGCAGCAGTGGCAGGCCGGCTCGAGCGCGCCGTTGCTGGCCAGCGGCTGGGGCGGGCGCACCGGCGACCAGACCGGCGAGCTCAACCCGCCGGGGGCCTTCCCGACGATCTCCTCGATCTCGGGCGCGCCGCTGTTCGGCATCGGCGAGTCCGTCCGCCCGCTGGAGCTGACCAGCTCGGGCTCCGTGCGGCTGGAGGGCTTCTCTTCCAGCTCCGCGAGCCAGGTGCGCTACAACGCCCTGCGGCAGCTGCTGACCCTCGACCGCGAGCGCACGCTGGTGCGCGGCGCCGGCGACGTGCTGGGGCGGGCCATCTCGGCCGACCAGCAGCTCAGCGCCGCGCTGGCCCAGGCCCCGGCCCTCCAGACCGTCTTCCCGTCGACGACCTTCGGCAACCAGCTGCGCATGGTGGCCCGCATCCTCTCCGTGCGGCAGGCGCTCCACGTCCAGCGCCAGGTCTTCTTCTGCTCGCTGGGGGGCTTCGACACCCACTCCGGCCAGCTGGCGGTGCAGAACGACCTGCTGTCGCAGCTCGGGGCCGGCCTGCAGGCGCTGTTCGCCGCCACCCAGGAGCTGGGGATCGCGGAGAGCGTGACCAGCTTCACCGGCTCGGACTTCGGCCGCACCTTCAAGCCCAACGGCACGGGCACGGACCACGCCTGGGGCAGCGTCCACCTGGTGCTGGGCGCCGCCGTGCGCGGCGGGCGGGTCTACGGCCAGTGGCCGGCGCTGGCCCTGGGCGGCCCCGACGACAGCGGCAGCTCCGGGCGCTTCATCCCCACCACCTCGGTGGAGCAGCTCGCCGCCACGCTGGCGCGCTGGTACGGGCTGGCGGAGGCCGACGTGCCGCTGGTCTTCCCCAATCTCGGGCACTTCGACCCGGCCGACCTGGGCTTCATGCTGTAGCGCCCCGGCCGGGCTGCACGGCCGCGCCCGGGTGCGCGAACGCCTGACGGGCGCCGGACGGTTAGACTGGCTGGGATGCTGCTCGCGGCACCCCAGCCAGTCGGACGGGTCGGCGGCCTCGACGAGCTGGCCGCCTTCGCGCGCCGCCACCCGCGCCTGTTGGTGCTGACCGGCGCGGGCTGCAGCACCGGCTC
>JBDIBD010000468.1:0-3999 GCA_039812725.1 Vicinamibacteria bacterium
AGGGAGACCGCCAGCCCCTGCAGCGAGCCGCCGAGGTCGAGCAGCCCGGCGTGTCTGAGGCCGAAGTCCCCGGCCGTGGCGTTGCCGAGCACCAACAGGTTGTCACCGACCAGCGCCGGGCCGAGGCGAGCCCAGAGGCCGCCGTAGACCGCCGCCGGCAGGGCCAGCCCGGCCGCGTAGGGCGGCAGGCGCGCGAGCAGGCCCGCGCGCTCCCGCAGCGCGGTCAAGCCCAGGAACGCGACGTGGGCCACGAGCGCGGCGAAGAGCGGCTCGAGCTTGCACAGCGCGGTCAGGCCCAGCGCCGCGGTCGACAGCCACAGGTCGCGCCGGCGCCCTCGCAGGGCGTGCCGGGCCAGCCAGTACGCGCTGGCCAGCGCCAGGCTGATGCCGTAGGTGGCCGCGTACGTGTAGGGCGCCACGAAGTTGAAGATGTTGTTGGGGTAGAGCTGGACGAAGGCGCAGCACTGCAGCAGCGCGGCCGCGGCGGCCCAGGCCGGCAGGCGCCCGGCGAACAACCGCGCGAGGCGATAGCCCAGCACGGCCAGCAGCGCGGCGCAGGCCACGCCGGCCGCGGCCAGCGTGTCGACCTGGGCTCCCCGGGCGCGAAACAGCAGCGCGTTGAGCACGGGCGGCAGTGGGCCGTACCAGAAGCGCACGTCCGAGTAGAGCCCCTGGCCCTGCGACAGCTGCAGGGCCACGTCGAGCTCGCGGCCGCAGTCGGTGACCACGTCGCCCCAGCGGCCCCACGTGGCGAGGACGTTGGCGGCCACGAGCCCCAGCAGCCCGAGCGCGGCCAGCAGCCGCGCGCTGCCGGGAGCCGGGCCCGCCACCGCGGCCGGCGAGGGGACTGCGGGCCGGGGCTCGCGCCGCTTGGCCAAGGGTCAGGACTTCGGCCCGGGGTCGGCCACGAGCTCCAGGTCGAGCGCGCGCCCGTCGCGGTTGAAGACCTCCAGGTCCTTCAGCAGGCCGCCCTCGAGCTCGGAGTGGAGCGCCTGGAGCTCGCGGCGCTGCTCGGCGAAGACCTCGCGCAGCCCCTGGGTGGGCGGGCCGTCGGCGTCGTTCAGGGCCTCGTAGAGGAAGATCAGCCGCGAGTAGAGCTGCGTGCCGCCCTTCTGGGCGAGGATGTCGTAGGTCACCCGGGCCTTCGGGTTGTGCAGCCGCTCCTCGAGGGCGTCGCAGCGCGCCGCCAGGGCCTCGGCCGACTTGACCAGGCCGGCCAGGCGCTCCCGCCCGCGGGCCAGCTCGGCCCGCGCCTGGAGCTGGGAGCGGATCGAGCGCACCCGCGCCACCGCGCGCGAGACCTGCGAGATCGCCTCGCGCAGCTCGAGGCTCAGGGACAGCTGCTGCTCGAGGGCGGAGGCCGGCAGCTTCACGCGCGGGTCGGGCAGGATCGTCAGCGGCGCCGTCAGGGCGCGCCCGTCCACGCTGAGCGTGACCGTGTAGTCGCCCGGCAGGGCCGGCAGCCCCGAGCGCGCGTCGCCGGAGTCGATGCGCGCCCCGCGAATGCGCTCGGGGGCCTGCCAGGCCAGGTCCCACACCACGCGCTGGACGCCAGGCTCGTTGACCAGCTCGGGCTTGGGGGCCTCGTCGCCGTCCGAGTCGGGGTCGTCGGCGGGCCACTCGCGCTCCTCGGCCTTGCTGCTCAGGCTGCGCACCAGACGCCCCTGCCCGTCCCGGATCTCCAGCTTCAGGTCGGCCTTGGCCTTGTCCTTCAGCCAGTAGTGGAGGATCGCGCCGGCCGGCCGGTTGGGGTGGCTGCCGGCCTCGCGCGGCGCCCAGGAGTAGCGCCAGCGCGTGGCCGGCCGGGGCGGGAACAGGTGCGCCGCCGCCGCCGTGACCGGCGGGGCCAGCTCGCGCAGCGGCGTGATGTCGTCGAGCACCCAGAGCGAGCGGCCCATCGTCGCGAGCACGAGGTCGTCGTCCTTCACCACGATGTCGGCCACCTGCACCGTGGGCAGGCCCAGCTTGAGCGGCTGCCAGGTGGCGCCGTCGTCGGTGGAGCGCAGCAGGCCACGCTCGGTTCCGAGGAAGAGGTGGCCGCGCCGGCGCGGGTCCTCGCGCAGCACGCGCAGCGAGACGTCGCCGGCCAGGCCGGCCGAGACGCTCTTCCAGGTGCGGCCGTAGTCGCTGGTCTTCCAGGCGTAGGGGCGCGGGTCGCCCAGCCGGTAGGCGTGGGCCACGACGTAGGCGCTGGCCGCGTCGTGGGGCGAGGGCTCGACGGCGCTGACCGTGGCCCACTCGGGCAGGCCCGTGAGGCCGGCCGTGACCTCCGTCCAGGTGGCGCCTCCGTCGCGCGTGAGGTGCACGCGCCCGTCGTCGGTCCCGGCCCAGATCAGCCCCTTCTCGCGCGGCGACTCCGCCACCGCGAAGATCGTGCCGTAGACCTCGACGCCGGTGTTGTCGCCGGTGATCGGCCCGCCCGACCAGCGCTGCTTGGACTCGTCGTCGCGGGTCAGGTCCGGGCTGATCGCGCTCCAGGTCTCGCCGCCGTCGGTGGTGCGGAAGAGCACGTTCCCGGCGTGATAGACGACCCGCGGGTCGTGGGGCGAGAGCGCCACGGGCGCGGTCCACTGGAAGCGCAGGCGCAGGTCGGCCGCCCCGTGGCCCGAGGGGTTCTCGGGGTAGATCGAGACGTTGCGGGCCTGGCGCGTGCGCTCGTCGTAGCGCGTGAGCACGCCGCCGTACTCGCCGGCGTAGACCACCTCCGGCTCGTCGGGCTTGGCCACGGCGTGGCCGGTCTCGCCGCCGCCGACCGGGTGCCAGTCGGACAGCCGGATGCGCGCGGCCAGGCTGTTGCTCGGGCCGGCCACGGTGCCGAGGTCCTGCATCGGACCCATCACCCGGTACGGGACGGAGCTGTCGGCGCTGACGTGGTAGAACTGCGCGATCGGCAGCGGCGCGGCATACCAGCTCTCGCCGCCGTTCACGCTCACGTCCACTCCGCCGTCGCTGGCCACGGCCACGCGGCGCGGGTCGGCCTGGTCGATCCAGGCGTCGTGGTAGTCGCCGTGGTGGGCGCCCCGCACGACCGTGAGGCTCTTGCCCCCGTCCACGGTCTTGAGCAACGGCACCTGGGGGAACCAGACCACGTCGCGGTTGGCCGGGTCGACCGTCAGGGTCGAGTAGTACCAGGCGCGCTGGCGCAGGGCCGTGTGGCCGTTGGCCAGGCTCCAGCTCCGGCCGCCGTCGTCGGAGCGGAAAAGCCCGCCCTGCTCGGCCTCGATCAGGGCGTAGACGCGCCGGCCGTCCGAGGGGGCCACCGCCACGCCGACCTTGCCCCAGGGCCCGTCCGGCAGGCCGCCCTGGCCCGCCTCGAGCTGCTTCCAGCTGCCGCCCCCGTCGCGCGAGACGTAGAGGCCGCTGCCGGGGCCGCCGCTGGTCAGCTCCCAGGGGCGCCGGCGCGCCTGCCAGAAGCCCGCGAACACGACGTTGGGGTTGCCCGGGTCGAGGGCCACGTCGGAGGCCCCTGTGTCGGCGTCCTTCTTCAGCACCTGCTGCCAGCTGCGGCCGCCGTCGGTGGTGCGGTAGACGCCGCGCTCCGGGTTGGGGCCGAAGGGGTTGCCCAGCACGGCCGCGAAGGCCACCTCGGGGTTGCGCGGGTGCACCGCCATCGTCCCGATCTGGCCGGCCTGCTTCCAGACGTGGCTCCAGGTCTGGCCGCCGTCGAGCGACTTGTAGATGCCGTCGCCCTGGATCACGTTGCCGCGGACGTTGGCCTCGCCCGTGCCCACGTAGACCACGTTGGGGTCGGAGGGGGCCACCGCGATCGAGCCGATCGTGGCCACCGCCTGGTCGTCGAAGACCGGCTCCCAGCGCAGGCCGCCGTCGCTCGACTTCCAGACGCCGCTGGCCGCCGTGGCCAGGTAGTAGGTGCGCGGGTCGCCCGGCACGCCGACCACCCGCGTGGCCCGTCCCCCGGCCGAGGGGCCGAGCGAGCGGAAGGCCAGCGCCGCCAGCGGGTCGGCCGGCCGGGGCGGGGCGGCCACGGTCGCCGGCGGA
>JBDIBD010000469.1:0-3997 GCA_039812725.1 Vicinamibacteria bacterium
CAGGCCGCCGCGGGCGTGGCCGCGGCCCAGGCCGCGCTCGACCTGGCCCGCCAGCGCCTGGCCGACGCGGTGCTGCTCTCGCCCCTGGACGGCGTGGTGGCCGAGCGGCGCACCGACGTGGGCGAACGCCTGGGCGACGGCAGCGTGGCTTTCGTGGTCGAGCAGACGGCCCCCCTCAAGCTGCGCTTCCGGGTGCCGGAGCGCTACCTCACGGCGGTGCGGGCGGGCCAGCCCGTCGAGGCGCGCGTGGACCCCTACCCCGGCCAGGCCTTCGGCGGGCACGTGGCGCTGGTGGGCGGCACGCTCGACCCGGCCACGCGCACGTTCCTGGTCGAGGCCGAGTTCGCCAACCGCGACGGGCGCCTGCGCCCCGGGCTCTTCGCGCGGGTGGTCATCTCGTCCGGCCTGGAGGCCCCTGCCGGCCAGGCGGCCCCGGCCCCGAGCGGCCGGTAAGCCCGTGCAGAAGCTGGCCGAGCTGTGCGTCAGGCGCCCGGTCTTCACCTGGGTGCTCGTGCTCTCGCTGGTCGTGGTGGGGCTGTTCGCCTACGGCCGCCTGGGGGTCGACCGCTTCCCCAAGATCGACCTGCCCTTCGTGACCATCTCGACCCGCCTGGCCGGGGCGGCCCCCGAGGAGATCGAGACCGAGGTCACCGACAAGGTCGAGGAGGCGGTCAACACCATCAGCGGCATCGACCAGCTCATCTCGATCTCCTCCGAGGGCGTCTCGCAGGTCATCATCAACTTCGAGCTGGAGAAGAACCCCGACGTGGCCGCCCAGGAGGTGCGCGACCGCGTCAACAGCGTGCTGCGCGACCTGCCCCGCGACGCCGACCCGCCGGTGATCGAGAAGATCGACCCCGACGCCGCCCCGGTGCTGTCGGTGGCCGTCTCGGCTCCCCGCCCCATCCGCGAGGTGACCGAGTTCACCGACAAGACCCTGCGCCGCCAGCTGGAGTCGGTGGCCGGCGTGGGCCAGGTGCTGCTGATCGGCGGCCGCCAGCGCCAGATCAACGTGGTGGCCGACCCGGCCGCCCTGGCCGCCCGCGGCCTGACCGTGGCCGAGCTGTCCCAGGCGGTGGCCAGCCAGAACGCGCAGCTGCCCGGGGGCCGCGTCGAGCAGGGCCTGCGCGACCTGGCCCTGCGCACCTACGGGCGCGTCACCAGCCCGGCCGCCTTCGGCGAGATCGTGGTGGCCACCCGCGGCGGCACGCCGGTGCACGTCTCCGACGTGGCCCGCGTCGAGGACGGCGAGGCCGACCCCAGCTCGGTGGCCAGCGTCTCGGGCAAGCCGGCCGTGGTGCTGCAGATCCGCAAGCAGTCGGGCACCAACACCATCGCCGTGGTGGACCGCGTCAAGGAACGGGTCGAGCTGCTGCGGCGCGGGCTGCCGGCGGGCTACCGCCTGGACCTGGTGCGCGACCAGTCGGCCTACATCCTCTCGGCCGTCCGGCAGGTGCAGGAGCACCTGCTGCTGGGCTCGCTGTTCGCGGCCGGCATCGTCTGGATCTTCCTGCGGCGCTTCCGCCCCACCATCATCGCGGCCCTGGCCATCCCCAGCTCGCTGATCGCGACCTTCGCCACCATGCAGTCCATGGGCTTCACGCTCAACATCATCACGCTGCTGGCCCTGACGCTGGTGGTGGGCATCGTCATCGACGACGCGGTGATCGTGCTCGAGAACATCTTCCGCTTCATGGAGGAGAAGCAGCTCGACCCCTTCGCGGCGGCGGTCGAGGGCACGCGCGAGATCGGCCTGGCGGTGCTGGCCAGCAGCCTGTCGCTGATCGCGGTCTTCCTGCCGGTGGCCTTCATGGGCGGCATCGTGGGCCGCTTCATGAACTCGTTCGGCGTCACCATGGCCTTCGCCATCGCGGTCTCGCTGCTGGTGGCCTTCACGCTCACGCCCATGCTCTCGGCGCGCTGGATCCGGGCCCACGACCTGGAGGTCGACCAGAGCTCGCGCAGCGGCTTCTACGGCCGGATCGAGAACGCCTACCTGGCCCTGCTCGACCTGTGCCTGCGCCACCGCTGGGCCGTGGTGGCGGTCATGGCGGCGGTCTTCGCCTCGACCATCCCGCTGGGCGCGCTGGCCAACAAGAACTTCCTGCCGCGCGACGACGAGTCGCAGTTCGAGGTCATCGTGCGGGCCCCCGAGGGCGCCAGCCTCGAGACCACCGGCCGGATCCTCGAGTCGATCGCCACCCGCGTGCGGGCCCTGGCCGGGGTCGAGCAGACCCTGCTGACGATCGGGGCCGACCCCCAGAACACCCACAACCTGGGCTCGATCTACGTCAAGCTCAAGCCCGTCGAGGAGCGCGCGAAGGACCAGTACCAGATCATGGACGAGATCCGGCGCCAGGTGCTGCCGCTCTACGGGCAGCTCCGCCTGCGCGCCCAGGTCCAGCCGGTGGCGGCCTTCGGCGCCGGCAACAACGCCGAGGTCCAGTTCTGGATCGGCGGCCCCGACCTCGACCAGCTCGAGCGCTACGCCGACGCGCTGCTGGCGAAGGTGCGGGCCATGCCCGGGGCCGTGGACGCCGACAGCAACCTGGTGGTGGGAAAGCCCGAGCTGGGCGTGCACGTCGACCGGTCCAAGGCCGGCGACCTGGGGGTGCGCGTGCAGGACGTGGCGGCCACCCTCAACGTGCTGGTGGGCGGGCTGAAGATCAGCGACTACTACGAGGGCGGCGAGCAGTACGAGGTGCACCTGCGGGCCGCGGCCGACCAGCGCCGCGAGGCCGGGGACATCGCCCTGGCGCAGGTCCCCGGGCCCCACGGGCCGGTGGCCATCCAGGACGTGGCCAGCTTCGAGCGCGGCACCGGGCCGGCCCTCATCAACCGCCTGTCGCGCCGGCGCCAGGTGCTGATCTACGCCAACACCCTGCCCGGCGCGTCGGCCCAGGCCATCATGGACGGCCTGGGCCAGGCCGCCCAGGAGCTGAAGATGCCCGCCAGCTACAGCTACGGCTTCACGGGCCGCTCGCGCGAGCAGGGCAAGGCCGCGCGCAACTTCATGATCGCCTTCCTGGCCTCGGTCATCTTCATGTACCTGATCCTGGCGGCCCAGTTCGAGAGCTGGATCCACCCGGTCACGATCCTGCTGGCGCTGCCTCTCACGATCCCGTTCGCGCTGCTGTCGATCGTGGCGCTGGACCAGTCCATCAACATCTACTCGTCGCTGGGCATCCTGGTGCTGTTCGGCATCGTCAAGAAGAACGGCATCCTGCAGATCGACCACATGAACGGCCTGCGGGCCGAGGGGCTGGAGCGGGCCGCGGCCATCCGCCAGGCCAACCGCGACCGCCTGCGGCCGATCCTGATGACCACCCTGGCCTTCGTGGCCGGCATGGTGCCGCTGGTGGCCTCGAGCGGCACGGGCTCCGGGACCAACCGCGCCATCGGCTCGGTCATCATCGGCGGCCAGACGCTGGCGCTGGTGCTGACCCTGGTGGGCACGCCCGTGGTCTACAGCCTCTTCGACGACTGGGCGCAGCACCCGTTCTGGGGCCGCCTGCGGGGGCTGCTGCCGGGGCGGCGCTAGGAACCGATGCGGCGCAGGGCCTCGTCGGCCTGCACGCGCACGATGTCGTCCTTGTCGCGCAGGGCCGCCCGCAGGGCCGGCACGGCCGCCCGGGCGGCGGGGCCGATGCGGCCGAGCACCTTGCAGCTCTCGGCCCGGACCGTCTTGTCCTTGTCGCCCAGGGCCTCGATCAGCACGGGCACGGCCTCCGCGGCGTCGGGGCCGAGCTTGACCAGGGCCTTGGCGGCCTCGCGCTTGAGGTAGACGTCGTCACGCGTCAAGGCCGCGGCCAGGGCCGACACGGCCGGGCGGGCCGCGCCGCCCATGCGCCCCAAGGCCTTGGCGGCCTCCTGCGCCAGCATGTCCGAGCGGTCGAGGGCGTCCACCAGCGCCGGCACGGCCGCGGCCGCGTCGGGGCCCAGCTTGCCCAGCGCCTCGGCGGCGCGCCAGCGCACCTGGTCGTTGCGGTCGCGCAGG
>JBDIBD010000470.1:0-3990 GCA_039812725.1 Vicinamibacteria bacterium
GCCCCGGCCGTCACCTGCTGGTTGTCGGCCACCTCGACCGCCACCACCGTGCCCGGCACGCGCGCCGCCGCCGGGGCGACGTGGCCGTCCACCTGGGCGTCGTCGGTCGACTCGCGCACGGCGTAGTGCTGCCGCAGCGCCAGCCCGGCCCCGGCGGCCACCACCACCAGCCCGATCGCCAGCCGCTTGCGCCCGCGGCGCGGGGCGGGGGCCTCGTCCGCGGCCTGCTCTCGTTCTGCTGCCATCACTCTCCTCGCACCAGCTCGCGGTAGGCCGACTCGGCCAGCCCCAGCGTGCGCGCCATCTGGGCCTTGGCCAGGCTCTGGTCGAACAGGCTCGCCACCCAGCTCTCGCTGGCGGCGGCCAGGGCCTCCTGGGCCTGGGTCACCTCGAGGTTGCTGGCCACGCCGGCCTCGAAGCGGTCGCGGGCCTGGACCAGCTGCTGCTCGGCCAGCTCGCGCGCGCCGCGCGCCACCTCCACGCGCTCGCGGGCCGTGTCGAGGTCGAGGGCCGCGGTGCGCACCTCGAAGTCGAGGCGCGCGCGCTGGTCCTCGAGCCGCGCCCGCTGGGCCTGCAGCTCGGCTTCGGCCTGGGCTCGCCGGGCCCGGTTGCGGCCGCCCTCGAACAGCGGCACCTTCAGGGCCGCGCCCAGGCTGTAGGTCTGCAGCGCCCCGTCCACGCTCTGGCCGATCACGCCCCAGTCAGCCGCCACGCCGAGGCGCGGCAGGCTCTCGCCCAGCGCGGCCTGACGCCCGGCCTCGGCGGCGCGCAGCTCGGCCTGGGCGGCCTGCCAGTCGGCGCGCTTCTCGTAGGCGGTCTTCAGGGCCGCCTCCAGGTCGACCGGCGGGGCGGGTTGCTCGGACATGCGGTCGGTCGGCTCGAGCGCCTGCCCGCTGGGCAGGCCGATGGCCCGGGCCAGGCTGAGCCGGGCCCTGGCCAGACGGTTCTCCGCCGAGAGCAGCTGCTGCTGGCGGGCCTTGACCTCGACCTCGGCCCTCAGCACGTCGATGGCCGGCGAGAGTCCGGCCTGCTTGCGGTCGCGGGCCAGCTCCAAGAGGGCCTGCGCGACCGACAGCTGGGCGCGGGCCGTGTCGATGCGGGCCTGCTCCGCCAGCGTCTGGAAGTACAGGCTGCCGCACACCAGCACCACCAGCTCGCGCGTGTCTCGCAGGCCCAGCTCCGCGGCGCTCTGCCGCTCGCGCGCGCGGCGGTCCTTCTGCAGGGCCGACCAGTCGAAGACGGTCTGGGTGACGCCCAGGCGGGCGTCGAAGACGTTGAAGGGGCCCACCAGCCTGGGGATGCCGGGCCCGGTGAAGCCGAAGGCCTCCAGGCTGATCTTCTGCCGCGCAGCCGAGAGGTGGCCGTCCAGGTGGGGCAGGAGCGCCGACAGGGCCTCGCGCCGGGCGGCCTCGGCCCCGGCCAGGCCCTGTTCGGCCAGCACGAGGCCCAGGTTGCGCTCGAGGCCGAGCCGGATGGCCTCGGCCAGCGACAGCTTCAGCGGCTCGGCCGTGGCCGTGCCGGCCGGCACGCTGCCGAAGAGCGCCGCGCGCCCCTCGGCGGCCGGGGCCGGCGCCAGCGCCGCCGCCAGCAACAAGCCGAGCAGCGCGCTCATCGCGCCTCCAGGGCCTTCGACAACAGCTCGAGCACCGCCCGCATGTCCCGCTCCGTCTCCTCGCGCGTGCGGCCGAACAGCCGCCGCTTGATCAACCCTCCGGTCAGGTCGAAGACCGCCACGGCCGCCACGCGCGCCGCGGCCGCGTCGCGGCCCTCGCCCAGGGCCTGCTCCAGCAGCTCGAGCTGGGCCTCGTAGAAGCCGCGGAAGTCCCTCTGCAGGTGCAGCGGCACGCCGCCCGCCTCGGAGGCCGCGCTGTACATGCGCAGGAAGTCGTGGTGCCCCTCGGCGAAGGCCACCTTGGTGGTCACGTAGGCCCCCAGGCGGGCCCGCATCCCCTGGGCCGCGCCCACCGCCTCGCGCAGCCGCTCGACCAGCTCGCGCAGGCCCTCGCGCAGGGCCGCGCGGTAGAGCGCCTGCTTGGACGGGTAATAGAGGTAGACCGTGCCCTTGGCCACCCCCGCCCGGCGCGCGATCTCGTCCACGCCGGCCGGGTTGAAGCCGCGCTGGCCGAAGACGTGCCGGGCGGCCTGCAGGATCTCGTCCTGCCGGAGGGCCGTGACCGCCTTGCGCTTGCTGTCCGCCGCCGCTCTTGCACTCATGGGTCAGTTGACTGACTGGTCAGTCATCATGATGCCCGCGGCCGGGCGGCCCGTCAAGCGGGCCGCCCCGGCCCGGCTCAGGCCGCCAGGCGCTCCTCCAGCTCGCGGGCCTCCTGGGCCGGCAGCACGCGGCGCGCCAGGGCCAGCAGCCCCTGGAAGGCCTCGGCCGGGGCCGTGGCCCGCAGGCCGCCCAGCAGCGCCAGGCGCTCGGGGACGCTGGCGGCCGGCAGCATCAGCGCGGCCCAGCGGGCCATGGTGGCCGGCGGGACGGCGCCCACCAGGGTCTGGTGGACCTCCATCAGCTGCGCGTCGCTGAGGGCCTGCTGCAGGGCCGGCATGGCGCGCTCCTCCTCGTCGGCCATGTGGACCTGCAGCTCGCCGGCCAGGCGCGAGAGCGCCACGGTGAAGGCGTGCCCCTGGGCGTCGGCGGCCGGGCCGGCCTGGCCGACCTCGTCCAGCAGCTCGAGCAGGGCCGGAAGCTGGGCCTCCTGGTCGTGGTGGGCCGCGTCGAGGGCGCGCGCCACCTCGGGAGCCGCGGCGCGGATCAGCGGCGCCAGGAAGCGCTCCTCGTGCTCGGCGTGGAACTGCAGCAGCTCGAAGCCGTCGCGCACCGTGGCGGCCAGGGCGGCCACCTGGGCCCCGTCGGCGTAGTCGGTGCGGCCGGCCTGCTCGACCAGGCGGTGGAGCAGCAGCCGCACGGCCTTGTGGATGGGGCGGTAGAGGTTGGGGCGAAGGGCGTCCATGTCTCCTCCTCGCGGTCCGACGTGCGGCCGCGTACGGGAGCAGATACGGAAGCCCGGGGCCGAAGGGTGCGCTGAGAGTTCGCTAACGGAACGCTAACGGCGCCCCGTCATCCTGAGCGACGCCGTCGCGCCTTACCCCGTCATCCTGAGCGACACCGTCGCGCCTTACCCCGTCATCCTGAGCGACGCCGTCGCACCTGGAGCGAAGGATCCCGCGAGCCGTTCAGCCCGAGAGATCCTTCGTCGCCGACTTTGACGGGGGCTCCTCAGGATGACGTGGCCGGGCTCGGCCGATAGCGGGTCCCGCCTGCGCCCGGGCGGCGCTCAGTACAGCCGCTGGCCCAGGGCCCGCTGCCAGACCGTCAGGTGACGGGCCTCGTCCACCAGGATGAACGCGGCGGTGAGCAGGTAGTCGTCGCCGCGGATCTGGCTCAGGAGCGCCTGGTAGGCGTCCTGGGCGGCCAGCTCGATGCGGGCCGCCGCGCGGACCAGGTCGTCGGAGCTGCGCCAGCGGCCGAGGTCGTAGGAAGGCCGTGGCCGGGGCGGCTCGAAGCCGCGCTCGCGCAGCATCAGGACCTGCGTGTCGCGGTGCCCGTGGTGGTCGCCGCGGAACTCGACGGCGCGCTCGCGCAGGCCGGCCGGGAAGAGGCCGCGCGCCAGGCCCGCGTCGTAGACGGCGATGGCGTGGTGCTCGAGGGCCAGCGCGGCGGTCAGGATCTCGGCGTCGAGGGCCTCGCCGCGCGGCCGCGCCGCGGCCTGGCCGGCCAGCAGCGCCAGGGCCCACGGGCCGAGCCCCGCCGCGCGGGCGCTGTCCAGGAGGAAGGCCCGGCGGGCCCTAGCGGGCTCAGTCACGGCGCTCCTCGCTCTCGATCCACAGGTCGATCAGCGTCAGGTGACGCGAGGCCACGACCAGCGCGCGTCCCAGCCGGTCGACCGCGGCCGGGTCGCGCAGGGCGGGCAGCGCCTCCGCCTGGGCGGTGACCAGCGCCTGATGGGCCGCCCGCAGGCCGGGCAGGGAACGGTCGCGGGCCGG
>JBDIBD010000471.1:0-3982 GCA_039812725.1 Vicinamibacteria bacterium
CAATTCGTATTGGACTATTTCAGCGAGAGCCTCTAGATTCTCGGCCATGATCTGGATGTACGTCGGGTTCATCGCTCTCGTGCTGTTCCTCCTGGCGCTCGACCTGGGCGTCTTCCACCGCAAGGCCCACGTGGTCTCGGTCAAGGAGGCCCTGGGCTGGTCGGCCTTCTGGATCGCCCTGGGCCTGGCCTTCGCGGCCTTCATCCACGCGGGCTACGAGCGCCACTGGATGGGCCTGGGGCTGACGCCCGACCTCATGACGGCCGAGCCGCGCGTGGTGGAGGGCCTGGGGACCGTCTACAACGACGGCGGCAGCGCCACGGTCAAGTACCTGACCGGCTATCTGGTGGAGAAGTCCCTGGCGGTCGACAACATCTTCGTCATCGCCATGCTCTTCGGCTTCTTCGCGGTGCCGGCCATGTACCAGCACCGCGTGCTGTTCTGGGGCATCGTCGGGGCGCTGTTCATGCGCGGCGTCATGATCGCGGTGGGCGCCCAGCTGATCCAGCGCTTCACCTGGGTGATCTACGTCTTCGGGGCCTTCCTGATCCTGACGGGGGTCAAGATGCTCCTGCTCAAGACCGACGAGAGCGACCCCGACCAGAACCTGGTGGTGCGCCTGACGCGGCGCCTCTTCCCGGTCACCGAGCGCTTCCACGGCCAGCACTTCTTCGTGCGCGCCGGCTCGGCGGCCTCCCACGAGACCGCCACGCCCGGGGCGCCCGTGGAGCGCGACCGGGTGGTCGAGTCGGCCCAGGCCGGGACGCTCTTGGCCACGCCGCTGCTGCTGGCGCTGGTGATGGTGGAGTTCACCGACCTGATCTTCGCGGTCGACTCGATCCCGGCCATCTTCGCCATCACCGGCGACCCGTTCCTGGTCTTCACCAGCAACGTCTTCGCCATCCTGGGCCTGCGCAGCCTGTACTTCGCGCTGGCCGGCATGATCGACAAGTTCCGCTACCTGAAGGTCGCGCTGGCCGCGGTGCTGATGGTGGTGGGCGTCAAGATGATGACCCACGCCTGGCTCAAGCAGGTCCTGGGCCAGCACTTCAACCTGTACCTGCTGGGCCTGGTGATCGCCATCCTGGCCACGGGCGTGGCGGCCTCGCTGTGGGCCACGCGCCGCGAGGCCGGGCGCGGCGGCCCCTCGCAGGAGCGCCGGGCCGCCTGACCGGCAGTTGACGCCGCGCGGCGGGGCGCATAGCTTGGCCCCGCCATGATCCACGACTCCTCGTCCCGCCGCGCGGCCTTCGGCGTCTTCCTGGTGGCCCTCTCGGGCCTCATGTTCGAGATCGGGCTGACGCGCATCTTCTCGGCCACGATCTGGTACCACTTCGCCTTCGTGGCCATCTCGGTGGCCCTGCTGGGCTGGGGGCTGGGCGGCTTCGCCCTGCACCTGCTGCGCCACCGCCTCGAGCTGTCGCTGGAGAAGGCGGCCGTGCTGACGCTGCTCTACGCGCTGGCGATGCCGCTGGGGCTGGCGCTGATCGTGCGCTTCCCCTTCCACCCCGAGCGCCTGCCGCTGTACTTCGCGGTCTCGCTGGTGCCCTTCCTGCTCGCGGGCGCGGCGCTCTCGATGGTCTTCGCGCTGTTCAAGCGCGACGTGGGCCGGCTCTACTTCGCCGACCTGCTGGGGGCCTCGCTGGGGGCGCTGGCGGTGACCGCCCTGCTGTCGTGGCTGGGCGGCGAGGGGGCCGTGCTGGCGGTGGCCCTGGCCCCGCTCCTGGCCGCGGCCTGCTTCTGGCCGCGGCTCGTGCCGGTCTCGGCCCTGGGCTGCGCCGCCGTGGTGCTGGCCGTGGCCGCCAACGAGCAGACCGGCGCGTTCAAGATCCGCAGCGCGCCCACCAAGGGGCTCTACCGCCACATGGCCGCCACGCCCGGCGCGCGCATCGCGCTGACCGGCTGGAACTCCTACTCGCGCATCGACGCGGTCTCGGGCCTCGACAGCCTGGCCCGGCTCTACATCGACTCCGACGCCTGGACCAACCTGCACCGCTGGGACGGCAAGGTCGAGAGCCTCGAGCCGCTCAGCCACTGGCACCGCGCGCGCGCCTTCCAGCTGGTGCCGCATCCGCAGGTGCTGGTGATCGGCCCGGGTGGCGGATCGGACGTGCTGGTCGCGCTGGCCTCGGGCTCGCCCAAGGTCACCGCGGTCGAGATGAACCCGCTCATGCTGCGCTTCGTGCGCCACTACGGCGCCGAGGCCGGCCACCTGTACGACCACCCGCTGGTCGAGACGCACCTCTCCGAGGGGCGCAACTTCCTGGCCCGCAGCGACCGGCGCTGGGACGTGATCTTCCTGGGCTTCGTGGACTCCTGGGCGGCGGTGGCCTCGGGCGGCCTGTCGCTGTCGGAGAACTACCTCTACACCACCGACGCCTTCCGGGCCTACTACGACCACCTCTCGCCCGACGGCGTGCTGACCATCATGCGCTGGGACACCGACATCCCGCGCCTGGTGGCCAACGCCGTGGCCCTGCTCGGCTGGCAGGAGGCCGCGCAGCGCGTGGTGGTGCTGATGGAGCGGCGCGGCACCCCCGAGGACCCGCCCCAGATGACCTTCATGCTGCGCCGCCGGCCTTTCACCCCGGCCGAGGTCGAGCAGGTGCTCTCCTGGAGCGAGGCCCGGCCCGTGATCGTGCCGGGCCGCGCGGCCGAGCCGCCCTTCGACGCCCTGCTCTCGGGCCGCCAGACCCTGGCGCAGTACGAGGCCGCGGCCACGAAGCTGGTCGGTCCGGTCTTCGACGACCGTCCTTTCTACTTCGCCCAGTACAAGCCCTGGGGCGTGCCGCCCGCCATGATGCGCTCGATCGGCGCCATCGTGCTGCCGCTCTTCGGCGTGCTGGCGGTGCTGGTCGGCGTGGGCCGGCCGCGCGACGGCGGGGCCCCGGCCTACCTGGCCTCGGTGGCCTACTTCGCCTGCCTCGGGGTGGGCTTCATCATGGTCGAGCTGTGCCTGCTGCAGAACCTGACCCTGCTGCTGGGGCACCCGATCTTCACGCTCTCGATCCTGCTCTTCACGCTGCTGGCCGCCGGCGGCCTGGGCAGCGCCTTCAGCGCGCGCTTCGACCGGCGCCGGGTCTGCCTGGCCGTGGCGGGGCTGGCCGTGCTGTACGCCCTGGCCCTGCCGCTGCTCGTGCCAGCCCTGTTGCCCCTGCCCCTCTTCGCGCGCATCGCGGTGGCGGTGGCGCTGGTGGGGCCCCTGGGCTTCGCCATGGGCATGCCTTTCCCGTCGGGGCTGGCGCGCGTGGGCCAGGGCCCGTTCCCGGCCGCGCCCTTCTACTGGGGCCTCAACGGCGTGCTGTCGGTGGTCGGCTCGGTGGCGACCATGGCGCTGGCGGTCAACGCCGGCTTCCGGCTGGCGCTGGTGGTGGGCAGCCTGTTCTACGTGCTGGCGGCCCTGTGCGCGCGGGCCCTGGACCGGCCGGCCGCCGCCTGAGGGCCGCGCGGGGCGGTAGACTCGCAGGATGTCCCTCCCCGAACACGCGCCCGTCACCGACTGGCTGCTGGCGTGGGGGCGCGGCGACGAGGCCGCCCGCGACCGGCTGCTCGAGGCCGTCTACGGCGACCTGCGCCGCCGCGCCGCGGCCTTCCTGCGGCGCGAGCGCTCCTCCCACACGCTGCAACCCACCGCCCTGGTGCACGAGGCCTTCCTGCGGCTGGTGGACCAGTCGCGGGCCTCGTGGCAGAACCGGGCCCAGTTCCTGGCGGTGGCCGCGCGCATGATGCGGCGCGTGCTGGTCGACCACGCCCGCGCGCGCGGCGCGCGCAAGCGCGACGCCGGGCTGCGGGTGAGCCTCGACGACGTCCCGGAGCCGGCGGCGGCGGGCCGCGCCGAGGTCGACCTGCTGGCGCTCGACCAGGCCCTCGACGAGCTGGCCGGCCTCGACCCGCGCCAGGCCGAGATCGTCGAGCTGCGCCACTTCGCCGGCCTCTCCATCGAAGAGACGGCCCAGGCCCTCGGCGTCTCGCCCGCCACGGT
>JBDIBD010000472.1:0-3978 GCA_039812725.1 Vicinamibacteria bacterium
CTGGCCGGCCAGCGCCGCCGCGACGGCCGCCACCGCCGCCACGCCGGCGAGCGCGGCCCGCGGGCGGGAGCTGAACAGGCCCAGCAGGAAGGGCACGCACAGCGCCACGGTCAGGAGCCCGTAGAACGACTTCAGCGCCGCCGCCACGCTCTCCAGCGCCACCGCCAGCGCCACGCCCAGGAGCCCGGCCGCCACGGCCGCGCGACGGCCCACCCGCAGCAGCTCCGCGTCGTCGGCCGCGGGCCGCAGGAAGCTCCGGTACAGGTCCTGGCTGAGCGAGGTGGCGAGCATGAACAGCACCGCGTCGGCGGTCGAGATCTCGGCCGCGAACAGGGCCGCCAGGCCGAGCGCCCCGACCCACGGAGGCAGCACCTCGGCCAGGAGGGCGGGCAGCGCCAGCTCGGGGTTGGCCAGCCCCGGGCGCAGGACCCGCGCCGCCATCCCCAGCAGCGCCGGGACGAAGGCGAACAGGCCCAGCACCACCGCGTTGAGCACGATCCCCAGCCGCGCGGCGCTGGCGCTGCGCGCGCCGTAGGACTTCTGCACCAGACCCGGCGAGACCACGAAGGACGGCGTCAGCGTCAGCAGCAGGCCGAAGGTGGCGGGCCAGCCCATGCCGTCGAAGCGGGCGAACCCGGGCGCCGCCGAGGCGAGCGCCGGCCAGCCGCCCGCCTGCTGCCAGGCGAACGGCAGCGCCAGCGCGAAGCCCAGCAGCAGCACCACCAGCTGCAGCAGGTTGACCCAGGCCGAGGCCAGCAGGCCGCCGCCGCCCACGTAGGTCACCAGCACCAGGCCCGAGAGCAGGCAGCCCCAGAGCTTCGGCAGCCCGGCGATGGCCTGGAGCGCCCAGGCCATGGCCATCAGCTGCCCCGCCAGGATCAGCAGCGTCCCGGCCCACAGCACCACCCCCACCAGGCCGCGCACGCTGCGGTCGTAGCGGGCCTCGAGGAAGTCGCCCAGGGTCAGGAAGCCCCCGCGCTCGGCCAGGCGGTGCAGGCGCGGCGCCACCCACAGGCCCAGCGCCAGGCAGCCCAGGGCGGCCGAGCCGGACCACCACCAGGCCGACAGGCCGAAGCGGTAGCCCAGTCCCGCCGCTCCGACCGTGGAGCCCGCGCCGATGTTGGCGGCCAGGAAGGTCGCGAAGACCAGGCCGGCCGAGAGCTGCCGGCCGGCCACGAAGAAGTCGCCCGCCCGGCGCACGCGGCGGCTGACCCAGGCGCCGGCGGCCACCATCAGCAGGGCGTAGGCGGCCAGCAGCGTCAGCAGGCGGCGGCGGAGGAGGTCAGACCCGGACCAGGGGGTCGAAGAGCTTGCGGTGCTCGTCCAGGGCGAAGCGGTCGGTCATGCCCGCGATGTAGTCGCAGGCCACCCGCTCCACGCCGTCCTCGGGGATGCGGGCCTGGTAGTGCGGCGGCAGCTGCAGCGGCTCGGAGACGTAGGACTGGAACAGGTCGCGCAGCATGCGGCCGGCCTTGTCGCCCATGCGCACCACGCGGTAGTGGCGGTAGAGGTTCTTGAAGAGGAAGGCCTTCAGCTCGCGCACCTGCTCCGCCACTTCGCCCGAGTAGGCCACCTGGCGCGGGCTGCGGCGCACGTCGTCGCAGCTGCCGATGCCCGCCGCCGCCAGGCGCGACGAGGTGGTGGCGATCAGGTCCCGCGCGCAGCGGTCGATGATGCGCCGCACCACCTGGTGCCGCAGCACGTTGGGGTCGCCGCCTTCGGCCGCGCGCACGGCGTCGTGGGCCTCGCGGAAGATGCGCACCGAGCGCAGCTGATCGACGGTCAGCATGCCGGAGCTGAGCCCGTCGTCGATGTCGTGATTGTTGTAGGCGATCTCGTCCACGAAGTCGACCAGCTGGGCCTCGAGGGTGGGCGACTCCCCTGGGGCGAAGGCGGCCGGCGCCTGGTGGTCGGCGTGGGGGTGGTGCTTGATGATGCCCTCGCGCACCTCCCAGGTCAGGTTCAGCCCCGGGAAGTCCGGGTAGCGCCGCTCCAGGGTCTCGAGGATGCGCAGGGTCTGGCGGTTGTGCTCGAAGCCGCCGTGGGCCTTCATCAGCTCGGCCATGACGCGCTCGCCCGAGTGGCCGAAGGGCGTGTGGCCCAGGTCGTGCCCCAGCACCAGGCACTCGGTGAGGTCCTCGTTGAGGCCCAGCACCCGCGCCACCGTGCGGCCGATCTGGGCCGCCTCGAGGGTGTGCGTGAGGCGCGTGCGGTAGTTGTCGCCCTCGTGGTTGACGAAGACCTGGGTCTTGTACTCGAGCCGCCGGAAGGACGAGCTGTGCACCACCCGGTCGCGGTCGCGCTGGTAGCGCGTGCGCAGGGGGTGCTCGTCCTCGCGATGGAGCCGCCCGCGGCTGCGGCCGGAGCGCATGGCCCAGGGCGCCAGCCGCTCCTCCTCCCAGCGCTCCTGCACCAGCCGGTCGACGAGCACGGCCCGATCTTAGCCGAAGCTCGCCCCGCGCGTGGCCGGGCGCCGCGCCCGGCGGTACCATCCGCGCGTGAGCGCGCGCGCGACGGTGCTCGGGGCCGTGACCGCCGTCTTCCTGGTCGCCTTCGTGGGCGCCCTGGCCCGCCGCCGTGGCTGGCTGCCGGGCGGGGCCGACGGCGCCCTGATGGACCTGGTGGTGCGGGTGCTCTACCCCGCCTTGATCCTCGACACGATCCTCGGCAACCCGCGCCTGGCCGACCCGGCCAACCTGCTGCTGCCGCCGCTGTTCGGGGCCGCCACGGTGCTGGCCGGCTTCGCCGTCGCGGCCGCCCTGGCCCACTTCGCGCCCCTGCGCGGCCTGCTCGCCGCGCGCGCCGAGCGGCGCACCTTTGCGCTCGGGGTGGGCCTCTTCAACTATTCCTATCTCCCCATCCCGCTCACGCAGCTGCTCTTCGACGCCGGCACGCTCGGGGTGCTGTTCGTCTTCAACGTGGGCACGGAGCTCGTGCTCTGGACGGCCGGCGTGCTGCTCCTGGCCGGCGGCGCGGAGCGCGGCGCCTGGAAGAGGGCCTTCAACCCGCCCAGCCTGGCCGTGGCCCTGGGGCTGGCGCTCAACCTGCTGGGTGCGGGCGACGCGCTCCCCGCCGCCCTGCGCCGCACCCTGGTGCTGCTGGGACAGTGCGCCATTCCGCTGGCGGTGCTGCTGGTGGGCGCGACGGTGGCCGACGAGCTGAGGCAGGTGCGCTGGCGCCACGCGGCGGGCGTGGTCGCGGCGGCCCTGGGCCTGCGGCTGCTCCTGCTTCCGGCCGCCATGGTGGCCGTGGCGGCGCTGCTGCCCCTGCCCCTCGAGCTACGTCGCGTGCTGGTGCTGCAGGCCGCCATGCCGGCCGCCATGCTGCCCGTGGTGCTGGCCAAGTACTACGGCGGCGACCCGGCCACGGCCGTGCGCATCGTGCTCTCCACCTCGCTGGCCGCGCTCGCCACCATCCCGCTCTGGCTGGGCTTCGGCCTCGGGCTCCTGCGTTGAGCGGCCCGGTGTAGCATCGGCCGCGCCCCATGACCACCCCGCCCGATCTCAGGCTGCTGGCTCCCGTCTCGGGCGCCGTGCTGCCGATCGAGAAGGTCCCCGACCCCGTCTTCGCCCAGAGGCTGGCCGGCGACGGCCTGGCGATCGACCCGCTGGAGGGGCGGCTCGTGGCGCCCTGCGAGGCCGAGGTGCTGCAGGTGCACGCCGCCTCTCACGCCGTCAACCTCATGGCCGCGGGCGGCGTCGAGATCGTGCTGCACGTCGGCCTCGACACCGTGGCCCTCAAGGGCGAGGGCTTCCTGCCCCACGTGCGCGCCGGGCAGCGCGTGCGGCCCGGCCAGCTCCTCCTCGAGTTCGACCTCGACTACGTGGCGCGCCGCTCGAAGAGCCTGCTGACCCTGATGGTCGTCACGGGCGGCCTCCCGGTGCGCACGCTGGCCGTCGACGCGCAGGCGGTCGCGGGCGGACGCGACGCCGTGCTCGAGGTCGGCGCCGCGGCGGCCCCCGAGCCGCAGGCGGCGCC
>JBDIBD010000473.1:0-3973 GCA_039812725.1 Vicinamibacteria bacterium
TCCCAGCCCGCCCCCCCTCAACGGCCCTCGTCGCCCCTCCCGCCTCCAGGGCCCCGCCAAGCGGACTCCCCCGAATCCACTTGACGCGGGGGAGCCGCTTCAGAGAAGGATGACGGGGCCTGACGTCTCTACTTGCGGCGGGCCAGCACCTTCTCGATCTCGTCCATGGCCCAGTTCATGCGCGCCTCGAGGGCGCGGTACGGGGCGGGTGTCGCCAGGTCGACGCCGGCCTCCTTGAGCAGCTCGTGGGGCAGGCGCGAGCCGCCGGCCTTGAGCAGGCCCAGGTAGCGCTCCTTCGCGCCGGGCTTGCCGTCCAGCACCTCCTGCGACAGCTGCGACGAGGCGGCCAGCGATGTGGCGTACTGGAAGACGTAGAAGTTGTAGTAGAAGTGCGGGATGTAGGCCCACTCGAGCTGCTCGCGCGGCTCGATGCGCACCACCCCCTGGTCGGCGCCGTGGTAGCGCCGCAGCAGCTCGCCGTAGATCTGCGTGAAGCGCGCGCCGCTCAGCGACTCGCCGCGCTCGGCGGCCTCGTGGGTGCGCAGCTCGAACTCCGCGAACATGGTCTGGCGGAAGAAGGTCAGCCGCAGGCTCTCGAGATAGTTGCCCAGCAGGAACAGGCGCTCGTCGTCGGTCTTGGCGTGCTTCAGCAGGTCGTCCAGCAGCAGGGCCTCGTTGAAGGTCGAGGCCACCTCGGCCACGAACGTGGCGTAGTCGGCCTGCGGGAAGGGCTGGGCGCCGTTGGCCAGGTACGAGTGCATGGTGTGGCCCCATTCGTGGGCCAGCGTGGTCAGCCCCTCGTAGTCGTCGTTGTAGTTCATCAGCACGTAGGGGTGCACGTCGTAGGCCGAGCCGTCGGAGTAGGCCCCGGAGCGCTTGCCCGGGCGCGGGTAGGTGTCCATCCAGCGCGACTCGAAGCCCTTCTTCACCGCGGCCACGTACTCCGGGCCCAGCGGCGCCAGGGCCTCGAGCACGAGCCCCTTGCCCTGGTCGATCGGGTAGGAGGCGTTGACGCCCTTGGTCAGCGGCGGGTAGAGGTCGCAGTAGGCCAGGTCCGGGATGCCCAGCAGGCGGGCGCGCAGCTTGAAGGCCCGGTGCAGGGTCGGCAGGGCGCGGTTGGCCTCGCTCACCAGCGTGCGGTAGACCTCCTCGGGGACGCCGCTCTCGAACAGCGCGGCCGACAGGGCCGTGGGCTGCTTGCGGGCGCGGGCGTAGAACAGGTCGCGCTGCAGCTGGGCGTCGAGGGCCACGCCGTAGGTGCGCTCGAAGCCCTGGAAGGCCGTCCAGAAGGTCTTGAAGACCAGCTCGCGGTCGGCCCGCGAGGGCAGCGCGCGGTACTTGGTGTAGGCGGCCGCGTCGAGCCGGACCTTCTCGCCCGTCGAGAGCGTGACCTCGGGCCAGGGCATGTCGGCGTTGGCCAGGATGCCGCGCAGCGAGGAGGGCACGTCGGCCAGCACGCCGGCCTCGGCCAGCAGCTTCTCCTCGGCCGGCGAGAGCGTGTGCGGCCGCCGGCGCTCGATCTCGGACAGGAAGAAGGCGTAGGGCTGCAGGCGCTTCTCGGCCGCCACGAAGCGCGCCACGGTGCCGGCCGGCAGGGCCAGCACCTCGGGCGCCAGCCAGGCCGCGTGGGACTCGAACTGGGTGGCCAGCTGGACCGTCTCCTGGCGCCGCGCCAGGGCCTCCGGGACGCGCGTGTCGCCGTCGGAGCTGCGCTCGGCGTAGCCGCGCACGCGCAGCAGGTCCTTGCGCAGGCCGAAGTACAGGTCGAGGGCGTCGGCCAGGGCCTGGGCCGAGGTCCCCAGCTTGCCCTGGTGGGCGTCCAGCTCGGGCAGCCGCTTCGCCAGCGCCTGCCGGGCCTGGTCGAAGGCCTGCGGCGTGGCGTAGAGGTCGGCCAGGTTCCAGGTCTCGTTGACGGGTTCCACGCGCTTGGCCTCCTGAGCGGCGGCTCCCCAGGCGAGCAGCCCCGCGAGCGCGAGGCCTGTGGTGCAGCATCGGTTCATCGCTGTCTCCTTGCGCCCTGCGGATCGGGGAAGGGCCGGGCGCGCAAAGGCTACCCCGAGCGGGCTCCCCGGGCGCAAACACGTCGCCTCCGGGGGGCCGGGCGGCCTTCCAGGGAGGGAGCATGCGAACTTCGTTCCCGGCGGGCGACATCCAGGCGCGTGGCGCCACCGAAGTCACGTTTGTGGCCGGTCGGCACGGGGACTACGATCGGCCGGCCACCCCGCGCCCCATGCCCGCGCTCATCCGGCTCCAGGACGTCACGAAGGACTACGCCGAGGGCGAGGCCCGCCGGGCCGTGCTGCGCGCGGTCACGGCCGAGATCGCGGAGGGCCAGCTGGTGGCCATCCGCGGCCGCAGCGGCAGCGGCAAGAGCACGCTGCTCAACCTGCTGGCCGGGCTGGACGTGCCCAGCTCGGGCCGGGTGATGGTGGACGGGACCGAGCTGAGCGCCCTGGACGGGCGCGGCCGCACGCTCTTCCGCCGCCGCCACATGGGCTTCGTCTTCCAGTTCTTCAACCTGATCCCGACCCTGACCGTGCTCGAGAACGTGGTGCTGCCGGCCGAGCTGGCCGGGACGCCCCTGCGCCAGGCGCGCGAGCGGGCCCGGGCGCTGCTGGCCGAGGTGGGGCTGTCGGACCGCGCCGGGAGCTTCCCCGACCGGCTCTCGGGCGGCGAGCAGCAGCGCGTGGCCCTCGCCCGGGCCCTGGTGGCCGACCCGCGCCTGCTGCTGGCCGACGAGCCCACGGGCAACCTCGACGACGACACCGGCCAGCGCGTGATGGAGCTGCTCGAGCGCCTGACCCGGGCGGCGGGCAAGACGCTGGTGCTGGTGACCCACAGCGCCCAGCTGGCGGCTCGCGCCGACCGCGTGCTGGCCATCGACCACGGCCACCTGGTCGAAGCCGGGGCGCGCGCCTGACGCGGCACCCGCGATGCTGACGCGCACGCTGCTGCTGACCGGGCTGCGCGACCTGCTGCGCCGGCCCCTGCACACCGGCCTGATGGTGCTGGGCGTGGCGCTGGGGGTGGCCGTGGTGATCGCCATCGACCTGGCCAACGGCGCGGCGCGGCGCGGCTTCGCCCGCAGCAGCGAGGCCGTGGTGGGGCGCGCCACCCACCAGCTCGGCGGCGGCCCTTCGGGCATCCCCCAGGACCTGCTGCGCCGCGTGCGGGTCGAGGCCGGCCTGCGCGAGAGCGCGCCGGTGGTCGAGGGCGTGGTCACCGCGGTCGACTTCGGCCGCCGCCCGCTGCGCGTGCTCGGGATCGACCCGCTCTCCGAGGCTCCCTTCCGCGGCCACCTGGCCGGGGGCGCGGTGGGCCGGGCGGAGTTCGCGCCGTTCTTCACCGAGCCCGGCGCCGTTCTGGTGGGCGAGGCCCTGGCCCGCGCCCACGGCCTGTCTCCGGGGCAGCCGCTGCGCGTCCAGGTGGACGGGCGCCTCGAGACGCTGCGCGTGCTCGGCGTCGTGCGCTCCAGCGACGAGGAGACCCGCCGGGCCCTCGACGGGCTGCTCCTCATGGACGTGGGCGCGGCCCAGCGGCTGTTCGCGCTGGGCGACCGGCTGACGCGCCTCGACCTGATCGCCGACGGCGCCGCCCTGCAGCGCCTGCGCCCGCTGCTGCCGGAGGGGACCCGCCTGGCGCCCGCCAGCGAGCAGGCCGGCGCGGCCGAGCAGCTGACGGCCGCCTTCCAGCTCAACCTGACGGCCCTCAGCCTGCTGGCGCTGGTGGTGGGCATGTTCCTGATCTACAACACGATCATGTTCAGCGTCGTGCAGCGCCGGGCCGTCGTCGGCACGCTGCGCGCGCTGGGAGCCGAGCCGCGCCAGGTGCTGGCGCTGATCCTGGCCGAGGCGGCCGCGGCCTCGGCCGTCGGCGCGGCCCTGGCCGTGGCGCTGGGCCTCGTGCTGGGCCAGGGCGCCGTGCGGCTCGTGACCCGGACGGTCAACGACCTGTACTTCGTCCTGTCGGTGCG
>JBDIBD010000474.1:0-3970 GCA_039812725.1 Vicinamibacteria bacterium
GGCCGCGGTGGCGGCGCTGCTGGGCCTCGGCGCCTGGCTGCGGACCCCGCGCCCGCTCCGGCCGCGCCTCGAGTCGCTGGCCGTGCTGCCTTTCGGGACCAGCGGCGTCGGCGCCGACGCGGAGGCCGATTACCTGGGCGACGGCCTGACCGAGACCCTGATCGACGGCCTGGCGCGGCAGCCGGGCCTGCGCGTGATGGCTCGCAGCACCGTCTTCCGCTACAAGGGCAAGGCTCTCGAGCCTGCCGCGGTGGGGCGGGAGCTGGGTGTCGACGCGGTGCTGGTGGGACGCGTGACCCAGCGTCCCGGCGGCCTGACCGTCGACGCCGAGCTGGTGGAGACCGCCAGCGGCGCGCGGGCCTGGGGCCGGCGCTACTCCGGCTCTCCCGGCGAGCTGACCGCGATCGAGGCGCGGCTGGGCCGCGAGCTGGTGCGGGCGCTCGACCTCGAGCTGGACGAGGCCGGCCGCCAGCGCCTGGCCGCGCGGCCGGTCGTCGACGCCGAGGCTCACCGGCTCTACCTCAAGGGCCGCTACCACTGGAACAGGCGCACGGCCGACGGGTTCGAGGCCGCGGTGGGGTACTTCCAGCAGGCCCTCGACCGCGACCCGGGCTACGCCGCGGCCTACGCCGGCCTGGCCGACAGCTACGCGCTGACCGGCGCCTTCGGCTTCCTCCCGCCGGGCGAGGCCATGCCGAAGGCCAAGGCCTCGGCCGGGCGCGCCCTGGAGCTCGACGAGGGCCTGGCCGAGGCCCACGCCTCGCTGGGCCTGGCCAAGCTGCTCTACGACTGGGACTGGACGGAGTCGGAGCGGCAGTTCCGGCGGGCCCTCGACCTGCAACCGGGCTACGCCACGGCCCACCACTGGTACGCGGAGCTGCTGAGCGCCCTGGGCCGGCCCGACGAGGCCCTGGCGCAGTTGAAGGCAGCCGCGGAGCTCGACCCGCTCTCCCCGGGCAACGCCACCGACCGGGGCCGGGCGCTCTACTTCGCCCGCCGCCACGGCGAGGCCGCGGCGCAGCTCGAGAAGGTGCTCCAGGCGGAGCCGGGCTTCGTCTACGCGCGCGTCTGCCTGGGCCTGGTGCTCCTGGAGCAGGAGCAGTACGAGGCGGCCCTGCGCCAGTTCGACGCGGTGGCGCGCCTGGCCGGCGAGCGTCACGCGCTGGTGCTGCGGGCCCAGGCCTATGCCCGGGCCGGCCAGCGGGCCCGGGCGCGCCGCTGCCAGGCGGCGCTGGTCGAGGCCTCCGCCACCGGCTACGTCTCGCCCTACAGCTTCGCTTCCGTGCACCTGGCGCTCGGCGATCTCGACCAGGCCTTCGAGTGGCTCGACCGGGCCGTCGTGGAGCGCTCCGAGTGGCTGGTCTACCTGCGCGTCGACCCCAGCGTGGACCCGCTGCGCGGCGACCCGCGCTTCGCCGCGCTGCTGCGCCGCGTGGGCCTCGCGCAGTAGCCAGGCCCGCGGGAGGCGCGTGGTATCCTCCCGCCTTCCGCGCGAGCGCTCGCGACGGGGAGGAGGCTCTTGACCAGGGTGACAGAACTGCCCGTGCCGGCCGCCCTGGACGGCCCCGGGGCGAGCGCGGCGTCCGACCAGCTCCGGCTGCTGGCCAAGCTGCGCTGCCCGCGTTGCGGCGGCGCCGGGGTCGCGCACCCCGACGGCCCGCGCTGCCCGGCCGGGCACGCCTTCAGCGCCGCCCCTCCCGTGCCGCGGCACCGTCCGTTTGGCGAGCGCGTCTTCGACCACCCCCAGGCCCTGGGTTTCAAGGTGGCGACGCTGAGCCTGCTCAACGGCATCCCGCCCGGCACCCTCGACCCCGTCACGGCCGGCTCGGAGGTGCTCGACCTGGGCTGCGGCTCGCACCAGTACCAGTACCGGCCGGAGCGCGCGGCCCTGCGGCTGGGGATGGACCTGTCGGCGCGCTGCATCGCCTCGGCCCAGAGGCTGTACCCGGGCTCGCTGCACCTGGTGGGCTCCCTGGCCGACCCGCTGCCCCTGGCCGACGACAGCTTCGACGTGGTGCTGTTCATCGCGGTGCTGCACCACCTGCCGCGCGCGATCGTCCCCGGCGTGCTGCGCGAGGCAGCGCGGGTGGCCCGGCGCGAGGTGGTCGTGCTCGACCACACCCGCAGCGACGTGGCCTGGCAGCGCGCCATCCAGCTGCGCTACTGGCGGACCTTCGACGGCGGCGACCTCTACCGCAGCCAGGCCGAGTGGGACGAGCTGCTCTTGGGCTGGCGCGTGCTGGCGCACCGCCGGCTGGGCGTGCTGTTCCGCAACGTCTGCCTCTACAGACTGGCCGTCTGAAGGCCCCTCAGGGCTCGAGCAGCGGCTGGCCGAGGCCCAGCTCGCGCCGCAGCGTGGCGCAGATCTCGCCGTGGGTCGCGTCGGCCTCGACCGCCGCCAGGCTGGCCTCGAAGACGTTGGCGCGCGGTTCCTGGGCGGCCCGCGCCAGGTCGTCCAGGGCGCGCCCCACCGCCGCGGCGGAGCGCTCGCGCTTGAAGCGCCGCAGCTCCTCGACGTGGCGCCGCAGGGCGGCCGGGTCCGAGCGTTCCACCCGCACGGCCGCGCCCTCGTCCTCCTCCGTGCGGTAGGCGTTGACGCCCACCACGACCTGCTCGCCACTCTCCACCCTGGCCTGGAAGCGCGCGGCCGACTCGCCGATGCGGCGCTGCACGAGGCCCTTCTCGACCGCCCGCCGCATGCCGCCGGCGGCCTCGACCTCGGCCAGCACGCGGGCGATCTCCGCCTCCATCCGGTCGGTCAGGGCCTCCACGTAGTAGGAGCCGCCCAGCGGGTCGATCACGTCGGCCAGCCCGGCCTCCTCGCGCAAGATGCTCTGGGTGGCCACGGCCAGCCGGGCCGGCTCGCCGCCCGGGCAGGCCAGGGCCTCGTCCCAGGCGTCGGTGTGCAGCGACTGCAGCCCGCCGAAGATGCCGGCCATGGCCTGCACGGCCACGCGGGCCAGGTTGTTGAGGGGCTGCTGGCGGGTCAGGTCGGCGCCCGAGGTCTGGGCGTGGAACTTGAGGCGCCACGAGCGCGGGTCGCGGGCGCCCAGCTGGTCGCGGGTCAGCCGGGCCCACAGGCGCCGGCCGGCCCGGAACTTGGCGATCTCCTCGAAGAAGCTGATCGAGATGTCGAAGAAGAAGGTGAAGCGCGGCAGGAAGCGGTCGGGCGCCAGGCCCCGGGCCTGGCAGTCGCGGGCGTGCTGCAGCGCCGAGGCCAGCGTGAAGGCCATGGCCTCGGCCGGCGTGGCCCCGGCCTGCTGCATGTGCTGGCCCACCACGGAGAGCGGGTTCCAGCGCGGCACGTGCCGCAGGCAGAAGTCGACCTGGTCGACCAGCACGCGCTGCGAGCCCTCCAGCGACAGGCGCAGGAACATGTGGTTGGCCACGAAGTGCGAGAGGTAGTCGCTCTGGTTCGAGGTGCCCGACAGGGTCTCCCAGGCCTGGCCCCGGCGCCGGGCCACCACCAGCAGGCAGGCCAGCAGGCCGAAGGGCAGCGGGTCGTTGAGCCCGATCGAGGTGCGGCCCAGGTCGAGGCCCGCCAGGCAGGCCTCGAGCTGCTGCCAGGTGTTGACCACCACGCCGCAGGTGCCCAGCAGCTCCTCGGGGACCTCGTCGGCGTCGTAGCCGCGGAAGACCGAGTTGCAGGGCAGTAGCGAGACCGCCGTGGCGCCGGCCGCCAGCACCTCGCGCAGGCGCGCGTTGTACTCCGCGGGGGTGCCGAGCCCGGTCAGCTGGCGCTGGGTCCAGGTGCGGCCGCGGTGCATGCTGGCGTAGATGCCGCGCGTGTAGGGCGGCTGGCCGGGGAAGGCCAGCCGCTCGGCGGCGCGCGCCGGGTCGAGGTCGGCGGGCGTGTAGAGCGGCTGCACCGGCAGGCCCGAGCGGTTGCGCACCTCGCGGGGCGGGCCGACCTGCTGCGCGTACTCGTGCTCCCAGGCCTGCCGCGCGCACCCGTCGCCGGCCTCGGGGG
>JBDIBD010000475.1:0-3953 GCA_039812725.1 Vicinamibacteria bacterium
CCCTGAACGTGGGCGACCTGGCCTTCGTCGAGGACGGCCTGCAGCTGCACCTGCGTCGCTCCAAGACCGACCCCGAGGCGCGTGGACGCAAGGTGGGCATCCCGTTTGGGGGCGGGCCGGCCACCTGTCCGGTGCGGGTAGTCAAGGCCTGGATGCTCGAGGCCGGCCTGGAGCGCGGGCCGGTCTTTCGCCATGTGACGCGCCACGGCGAGCTGAAGAGGCGCCTGACGCCGCACGCCGTGGCCACTATCGTGAAGCGCGCCGCGGCCGCGCCCGGCCACGACCCGACGCGCTTCTCCGGGCACAGCCTGCGCGCGGGCTTCGCCACCGCCGCGGCCCGGGCCGGCAAGCCCGAGCGCGCCATCCAGGCCCAGACCGGACACAAGAGCCTGGCCCAGCTGCGCCGCTACGTGCGCGAGGGCTCGCTCTTCCTCGAGAACGCCGCGGCGGGGTTGCTGTGACGTACCAATTTCCACGAGAAGCGCGGTGCTCGTGCATACTCCCGTGTATCGGTTGAGGAGCAGCACATGACCTCCGGAAAGCGGTTCGGATCGACCGAACAGCAGGACTTCAATGAGGCGTACCGTAACCGACCCGTTCTCAACGCTCTCGTGTTGGCGCTGTGGCTTACGGTCATCGGATGCGTTTTGTTCGCCGGGTGGCTTCTCCTCGCGGGCGCCTTCCTGAAGAGCGTTGGGGCACTCCTGCTGGCCGCCACCGCCTTCGCGATCTGGGCCGTGCTGCACAATTGGGCCCTGACCCACCCGAAGTGATGGAGGCTCGATGAGCCTGCTTGGCTGGCTGTTCTGGGGTTGCAACGCAGTCGTCGCGCTAGTGGGCATGCTACAGGCCGCGAGGTCTTGGACCGGCAGTGGCAAGTGGGGCCTGGCCACGCCCGGTGGCTGGATATGGGTATGGCACGCAGTGGGTGTTGGTCTCGTGCCGTTCATCGGCTGGAGTCCGTGGCACTTGGTGTGGTGGTTTCCGGTGGGGTTTGTCGTGTGCACAACACTCGCCCGCGTGCTCTACAGGTTCGGGTGGCTTGAACCCTAAGGCGCAAGGAGCCCTCGTAGCTAAAGCACCGTGTATCCGGAGAGCCTATGAACCTGCTTGGCCGGTTGAAGGATCTTTTCGGTAAGAAAACTCGGGTCGGCCCCAAGGCGATGGCCCTGCTGGCTGCGTCGGTCGCGGACACCACAGCGCGCGGACTCGAAAAGAGCCTTGCGGAACAAGGCGTGGTGGCCTCGGAGGAACGCTGGCTCAATGCGTTCGCAGAGCTTCAGGTCGCGTTTCACTGCCTCGCCGTCTTTCATGTCCGCAGGACTCTGAGTCCTGATCGCCTGCGGAACTTCGGTACGCTGATGCTTGCGGACCTGGCCGAGAGCGAGAAGGACGGCATGCCGCCTTACGTGCCTATGGTCTTCACGAGCGGTGCCACGGTCGAGGCCGGCCTCGACACCTACGTACGTGGTCGGCCGGATGCGACCACTCGCGCGGACTACCATGACCGCCGGGCCATGCTTCGGCTTCCAGCCGAAGGCTACGCGCTCCCTGGGTTGCTCGCGGTCCGACTTGCTAGGATCTTGGACATCGACCTCAAGGGGATGCAGTTCCTATACCTGTGGCTCGGTGTCTCAAGCGCGCTCATTGCGGCACAGAAGCAGGTCTTCAACGCAACCCTGGTACCCACGCTGTAGGGAGGGCGCGGGCTGAGCTTGCCCAAGCATCCCCCTGCCCCGCTCCAAGACCGACCCGCGGCGCGTGGACGCCCGTGGGCGTGGCCGCAACGGGGGTATCCCGTTTGGGGGACCACGGCGAGCTGCGCAAGCGCCTTGCCGTGGCGTTCGGGCTCGTCAGCGCCGGCACCGTGCACGGAAGGCATAAATGAGGATACGGTCGGGGGTCGCCCCTCGTGCGCTCAAGTTGCTCGAGCCCCTCTCCGTCATCGAACCGCTCCGGCTGCGGCCGGTCGTCCGGCTCGCCCCTGGTCGCGGGCGGACCCGGTAGGCAGTACGGGGTTGCGTGCACACCCGGCGACCAGCCCTGGGTTGCGGGCTACCGCTTGCGCTCCGGCCCGCCCTGGTCGAGGCCGAGTCCGAGGTCGGCCATCCCGGGCGCGTCGGGGTCGAACTGCGGGAGGTCCGGCCCCTCTTCGGCCTCGATCTCCGGGGCGACTTCGACCTCTAGCCGCGGCGTGAGGTCGAGCTGCTTGCGCATGTTCCGCCAGCCGTAGAGCCCGGGCAGCCGCGAGCCACTGATGCGCTGCTCCCCCACCACGTAGGAGAGGCCGATCACGCGGCCGTCCTTGGTCGTGCGGGTCTCGAGCTGGATGCCCGCCTCCGAGAGGTGCTGGCGCAACTCCTCGAGCGGCACCTGCCTCTTGGCCTGGGCGGCCGGCGCCATGACCGCTTCGATGGCCTGGCGCACCGCCACCTGCGGGGTGATCTCACCCTTCCGCCAGGCCTCGTAGTCCTGGCGCGAGTAGCTGCGCGTCCCCTCGCCGGCTTCCGGGGTCTGGACCAGGCCGTGGGCCTTCTCGATCGCCAGGCAGGACCGCCGCGACTTGTACCCGCTGAAGGAGTCGCTCACCAGTGTCCCGTCGGCCTTCGCCCGGGTCGTCACGATGTGCAGGTGCGGGGTCTTCGAGTGGGTGTGATAGGCGACCGCGTAGGGCTGCCCGCCGTACCCCATGCGTTCGAGGTACTCCCGGGCCAGAACCTTGAGCTTCTCGGGGTCGCTGGGGTCCTTCCGCGACAGGCTCACCACGAAGTGCTGCCGGAGACGCCTGAAGGGGATCTTTGGGAACCGATCTTCGAGGTCGCGGAACTGCAACTCCCACTGCTGCCAGCGTTGCCCAGCCAGACCCACCACCTCGAGCAGCTCCCGGCCGCGGCCGCTGATGATGTACCGCAGGGTCGTGAGGGTCGCCTGCAGGATCTTCCCGATCACTGCTTCGCCCTGGGCGGGAGCGTCGCCTTCTTCACCCAGTTGCCGCGCTCATCCGGGCGCCAGCCGTGCTTGAAGCGCCAGACCATACTCCCCATGCCCCCCCGGGCCTGCCGCCGGCGCTCCCGGCGCTCGACCTGGTAGTGCCTCGACAGCTGGTCCGCGAGGGCCTCGTAGGACACGTGCAGCTCGGCCAGCGCCTGCTGCTGTTCGGGCCCGACTCGGCCCTGCCGAGAGAGCTCCAGGAGACGGTCCGAGACCCCCAAGAGGCTGGTCCGAAACTCACGCGCCCAGGGGGGCTCTTCCAGCCGCGGCAGCGGGTCCCCGAACAGGACATGCCGGACCAGGTCGCGCACCGTCGCGCCCAGGGCCTCGGCCGCGTCGGCGACCTGCGCCATCTCGGCGTCCGTGACCCGCACGCCGAGTGTGCGCGTCAGCTTCTCGCCGGGGGCCTTGGGGGGGCGTCCACCGCGACCTCGCGGGCGCTTCGCTGACTCCTCGGCGACCGGGTCCGGATCACCAGCGGCCAGCTGGGGATCCAGACCCTCGCCCTCCCCCTCGTCGCGAGCGAACCGCACGGACGGCCGACCCTCCCGATCACGCTCGCTCACCATCACCTCCGGGCCCACCAGCTCTCCCGCTGCGCCGATGCTGATCCGCTCCACCACACCACGCCGGCCCCACCGCCACCTTCCGCCACCAGCACCACCGCCCGCGCCACCACGCCGACCAACGGGAGGCGCTCGGGGGTGGAGGGGGCTGGCCCCCTCCCAAAGTGGCGCGCCCGAAATGAGGGGGGCGAACCCGCCCCCCGAGTTTCGGTTAGCGCGCGCACCACTTTGCGTCCGTTGTATCCACGCCGATAGCATAGGCCCTCCACGCGCCGTAGGCAAGGCCGTTCTTCGCCGCCCGATCCGAGCGGCAGCGCGGGCGGGGGCTGCCGTTGGGTGCGCCACGCCAGGCGGGGTGTGGGGCGCAGCGCCCACAGCTGGCGGGAGGGCCGACCA
>JBDIBD010000476.1:0-3915 GCA_039812725.1 Vicinamibacteria bacterium
CGAGCCGGCCAGCCTGGCCGCCGCGGGACGGGCGGTGCTGGAGCGGCACGCCGCCTCGCTGGTGACCGTGCGGCTGGTGCTCAAGCGGCGCTTCATCGCCCAGGGGCGCGAGCGCGGCAGCGCCGACACGACCCTCGAGGTGGCCGGCACGCTGCTGACGCCCGAGGGGCTCACGGTGGTCTCCGACGCCTCCACCAATCCGGGCGTGCTGACCGCCTCCCCCGGCGACGCCGACAACCGCGTGGACGTGGACACCAGCGACGTCAAGATCCTGCTGCGCGACGGCCGCGAGCTGCTGGCCCGGGTGGTGCTGCGCGACCAGGACCTCGACCTGGCCTTCCTGCTGCCGCGCGAGCCCGGCGAGAAGCTGCCGGCCCTCGACCTCGCGGCCCAGGCCGCCCCCGTGCCGGCGCCCCTCGACGACCTGGTCTTCCTCTACCCCATGCCGCGCTCGCTCAACCGCGAGGTGGGCGTGGCGCTGGAGCGCGCCCGGGCGGTCACGAAGAGGCCGCGCACCTTCGTGGCCAGCGACACCTTCCTCGGCATGCAGAGCCTGGGCTGCCCGGTCTTCGACGCGCGCGGCGGCGTGGTCGGGCTGTCGGTGGTGCGGCGCGCGCCGCGCACCCAGGGCGGCAGCGGCGGGCTGCGCGACTTCTTCGAGCTGCTCACGCCCGTGGTGCTGACCAGCGCCGACGTGCTCGACGTGGCCCGCCAGGCCCTGCTGCAGGCCGCCGCGCCGCCGTCCCCGCCGCCCTCGCCGGCCCCTTGACGCGGCCGCCCGCGCGGGCCAGGCTTCCGGGAGACATCCCCCGGAGGGACCCATGCTGGCGGAGTTCAAGGCGTTCCTGAAGGAGTACGGCATCGTCGGCCTGGCCATGGCCGTGATCATCGGCGGCAAGCTCAACGAGTTCGTGGGCTCGCTGGTCAACGACCTGGTGATGCCGCTGATCCTCAAGCCGGCCCTCGAGGCCGCCAAGGTCAGCGACATCCGCCAGCTCAGCGCCGGCGGCATCCTCTACGGCAAGGTCATCGGCTCGGGCATCGACTTCCTGGTCGTGGCCCTGCTGGTCTTCCTGTTCGCGAAGATGATCCTGAAGGAAGACAAGGTCGCGAAGAAGTGACGTGTGACCCGCGCGCGGGTCACACGTCATCCTGAGGAGCCGCCGGCCAGCTTGGCGACGAAGGATCTCTCGGGCTGTACGACCCGGCAGGTCCTTCGCTCCCCAGCCGGACGGCGTCACTCAGGACGACGGCTTCTTGGCAGTACGGACCCCACGGCAGCCCCCCGCGTTGACGCCGCCCGCCTCCGCCCGTAGCATCGGTGGAGGGGCCGGCGGTGTCGAGCCGCGCGGCCCAGGCGGCCGGCGGCGGGGCACGCCGGCCCGATCCCTCGAATGTCAACGGATGTCAAAGCGGGCCAGGAGTGCGGCCACCGGCCGGCGCGGCTCGTCTGACCTCCGCGGGAGGCGCCAGGGCGATGGCTGAGACGCAGGTGGACGTGGCGCGGCTGAACGAGGCCGTGCGCGAGGAGACGCTCAAGGTCCAGGCCGCGATGGCCGAGATGCGCAAGGTCATCGTCGGCCAGCGCGGGCTGGTGGAGCGCATGATGGTGGCCCTGCTGTGCCGCGGCCACCTGCTGGTCGAGGGCGTGCCGGGGCTGGCCAAGACCCTGGCGGTCAAGACCCTGGGCCAGGTGCTCGACCTGCAGTTCGCGCGCATCCAGTTCACCCCCGACCTGTTGCCGGCCGACCTGATCGGCACGCTGGTCTTCTCGCCCAAGACGGCCGACTTCCACGTGCGCAAGGGCCCGGTCTTCACCAACCTCCTGCTGGCCGACGAGATCAACCGCGCCCCCGCCAAGGTCCAGTCGGCCCTGCTCGAGGCCATGCAGGAGCGCCAGGTCACGATCGGCGACACGACCTACCCGCTGCCCGACCCGTTCCTGGTCTTCGCCACCCAGAACCCGATCGAGCAGGAGGGCACCTACCCGCTGCCCGAGGCCCAGGTCGACCGCTTCCTTCTCAAGGCCCGGGTGGAGTACCCGAAGAAGGACGAGGAGCGCCAGGTGCTCGACCGCATGCTGGCGGGCGAGGCCCCGCCCGTGGCGCGCGTGCTCTCGGGGGACGACGTGCGCGGCCTGGCCCGGCGCGTGCGCGAGGTCTACCTGGACGAGCGCCTGCGCGACTACATGGTGGCGCTGGTGCACGCCACCCGCCGGCCGCGCGAGGCCGGGCTGCCCGAGATGGCCCACCTGATCGCCTTCGGCGCCTCGCCGCGCGCCACCCTGGCCTTCTCGGAGGCCAGCCGCGCGGTGGCCTTCCTGCGCGGGCGCGGCTACGTGGTCCCCGAGGACGTCAAGGAGATCGCCCGGGACGTGCTGCGCCACCGCATCCTGCTGACCTACGAGGCGGAGGCCGAGAACGTCACCAGCGAGACGGTGGTGGAGCGCATCCTCGAGCGCGTGGAGGTCCCCTAGGACAGCGGGGCGGGGGCAGCGAGGCAGCATGCTGGGCCTGTGGAAGAAGCGCCGGGCCGCGGCGGCCGTGACGCCGCCGCCCGCGCTCACGCGCGAGACCGTGGAGAAGGTGCGGCGCATCCGCCTGCGCACGCGGGCCATCCTCGAGTCGGGGGTGGTGGGGGCCTACCAGGCGGTCTTCAAGGGGCGCGGCATGGAGTTCGCCGAGGTGCGCGAGTACACCCCCGGCGACGACGTGCGCACCATCGACTGGAACGTGACCGCGCGCCTGGGCGCCCCGCACGTCAAGAAGTTCGTGGAGGAGCGCGACCTCACGCTGCTCCTGATGGTGGACGTCTCGGGCTCGCAGGCCTTCGGCTCGCGCTTCCTGCTCAAGCGCGACTACGCCGCCGAGCTGGCGGCGGTGCTGGCCTTCTCGGCGGTGGCGAACCACGACCGGGTCGGGGCGGTGCTGTTCAGCGACCGGGTCGAGGCCTTCGTGCCGCCGGCGCGCGGCCACGACCACGCCCTGCGCATCGTGCGCGACCTGCTGGCGCTGCAGCCGGCCGGGCGCGGCACCGACCTGCCGGGGGCGCTACGCTTCGCCCACCGCGTGCTCAAGCGCCGCGGCATCGTGGCGGTGCTGTCCGACTTCCAGTCGGCCGACTTCGAGAAGCCGCTGGGCATCCTGCGCCGGCGCCACGACGTGATCGCCCTGCAGCTGTTCGACCCGCGCGAGTCCGAGGTGCCGGCCGGGGGCCTGTTCGCCCTCGAGGACCCGGAGACCGGCGCGCGCGCGGTGGTCGACACCTCGCGCCCCGACGTGCGCCGGCGCCTGCAGCTGGCCACCCTGACCACCGCGGCCGACGTCTTCCGCCGCACGGGCGTCGACGCCCTGCCGCTCTCCACCGCCCTGTCCTACGACCGCCCGCTGCGGGCCTTCTTCAAGGCCCGGGAGAAGCGCCGGTGAGCGCCCTGCTGCTCCTGCTGCTGACGGCCGCCGGGGGCGCCGCGCCCGTCTCCGTGAGCGCCACGCCCGCGAAGACCGAGGTCACGGTCGGCGAGCCCTTCAGGGTCGAGGTGACGGCCAGCGGTCCGGCCGGGACGACCTACACGTTCCCGGCGGAGGCCGGCGACGAGCAGGCCGAGCTGCGCGTGCTGCCGGCCCCGGCCTCGCCCGCCCCGCCGCCCGGCCGGGCCAGCTACCAGGCCGCGGTCTTCGCGCTCGAGAGCCCCCAGCTGCCGCCCGTGACCGTCAGGTACCGCCTGGCCGACGGCAGCGAGGGCGAGGCCAGCAGCGCGCCCGTGCCCTTGAAGGTGGGCACGCTCCTGCCCAAGGACCCCAAGGAGCAGTCCCCGGCCGACATCCGCGGACCGCTGCCCCTCGCGGTGGGCCGCGCCTTCTGGGTCGCGGCGGCGCTGGCCGTGGTGGCGCTGGCGGGGCTCCTGGCCTGGCTCGT
>JBDIBD010000477.1:0-3909 GCA_039812725.1 Vicinamibacteria bacterium
GCGGGCTCGTCGCGCGCCACGGCGGCGGCCAGCCCTGGCCAGGCCGCCAGGGCCTCGCCGACCGGCAGGCCCACCACCTCCTCGGCCGGGCGCCCCAGCAGCTTGGCCCCGGCCCGGTTCAGGTCGGCCAGCCGCTGCTCGCGGTCGAGCGCCAGCAGCGCGTCGGCCAGCCCCTCCAGCACCGCGTCGCGGGCCAGCGGCACCAGGTCGAAGAGCCGCAGCCGGAAGGCGCCCACGCCGAAGAAGAGCCCGAGGGTGCCGAAGGCCAGCGGCGTGAGGTCGATCGGCAGGGCCCAGCCCGGCCCCAGGGCGCTCAGGAGGTAGTAGAGGTTGACCGCCAGAGGCACGGAGACGCCCGCCACCAGCAGGGAGGCCTGGCCGGCCCGCAGGCCGGGCCGGTGGCGCAGGGCCTGGAACAGCACGACGGTGCCGGCCAGCATGCAGGCGTAGGCCGAGGCCAGGTGCGCGTAGTACCAGGGCCCGCGTCCCACCACCAGCGGCCCACCGGAGGGCGAGAAGGGCCGGGCCCAGGCGTAGTGCAGCTGGCTGCCGGTCCCGGACCAGAGCAAGAACAGGGTGACGACCGGGACGACCGCCAGGGCCGCCACCAGCCGCCGAGTGACCCAGCGCCCACGGCCGGCGTAGCGCAGCGCGAACAGCAGCCAGAGCGGGTGCAGGGCCACGATGCCGACGTTCTCGACCCGGAGCCAGAACAACTTGGCCGGCAGGCTGGCCGCCACCGTCTCGAAGCCGTAGCCGACGGTCCAAACGGCCACCGCGGCCATGCAACCGGCGAACTCGCGCGCGCCCGGGGCGTGACGCAGCCGGGCGGTGCGCCAGGCCAGCGCCACGGCCAGCAGCCCGTTCAGGAACAGCACGCCGGCGAACGCCAGCCAGAGAGGGGACATGCGAGTCTGGCCCCATGGTAAGCCCTGCGCCCTGCGCCTCGTCTATACTGCCCGGCGCCATGCGCCTGCCGCCCCCGGGCCTCAAGCGCGACCTCCTGGTGGCGCTCCTGTTCGCGCTCGTGGCCGGCGCCTTCCGCCTGCCGCGGCTGGGGGTGCCGAACGAGGAGATCTTCGACGAGGTCTACCACGCCAAGTCGGCGCTGCAGTACTACCAGGGCGTGCCGCCCGTCGACTGGGTCCACCCGCCCACCTCCAAGCTGCTGATCGCGGTCGGCATTGCGGCCTTCGGCTACGAGCCCTGGGCCTGGCGCCTGATGCCGGCCCTGTTCGGCTGCCTGCTGGCGTTCCTGTTCTACCTGCTGGCGCGGCGGGCCCTGGAGGCCGAGCGCCCGGCCGTGCTGGCCACCGTGCTGCTGCTGTGCGACGGCGTCTACCTGGTGCAGAGCCGGGTGGCCATGACCAACATCTTCGCGGTGGCCTTCCAGATCGGGGCCGCGCTGTTCGTGCTGCAGGCCGTGCGACGGGAGCGGCTGCCGCTCGACGGCATGCTGGCCGCCGGGCTGTTCCTGGGGCTGGCCCTCTCGACCCGCTGGACCAGCCTGTGGTGCTGGGGCTTCCTGGGCCTGCTGGTGCTGGCGGAGCGCCGCCTGCGCGCCTTCCGGCCGCGCGAGCTGGCGCTGGTGGCGCTGGCCTTCGTCGTCGTGCCGGCCCTGCTCTACGCGCTCTCGTACGTGCCGTTCATGCACATTCGCCACCCGGAGTGGGGCCTGGAGGCGGGCAGCCTGGGCCCCTTCCTGGGAGAGCTGTGGCAGGAGCAGAAGAACGTCTGGGGCTACCACGCCCACCTCGACGCCACCCACCCCTACTTCAGCCCCTGGTACACGTGGCCCTGGCTCGTCCGGCCGACCTGGTACCACTACAAGGCCGAGGGCGTGGTGCAGGGGGTGATCGCCCTGGGCAACCCGCTGCTGTGGTGGTCCTCCGTGCCGGTCACGCTGTGGGCGCTGGTGACCGGGCTGCTCCGCCGTGACCGGCGTCGCCTGTTCGCCGCGGCAGGCTTCCTCCTGCTGTACCTGCCCTGGGCGTTCTCCCCGCGCAAGCTCAACTTCAGCCACTACCTCTTCGAGGCCATCCCCTACGCCTGCCTGTCGCTGGGGCTCCTGCTGGACGAGGCCTGGGAGACGCGCTTCGACTGGGCCGCGCGCGGCTACGTGGTGGCCGTGGCCGTCCTGTTCCTGTTCTTCTACCCGGTGCTGGCCGCGATGGCGCTGCCACTCGACGTGCACCTCACCACCTGGGCCTGGTTCCGCAGCTGGATCTGAGGCCCGCCCGGCTTGGCGCGCGGCCGCCCCTGAGCTAGCTTTCGGGCATGACCCTGCCCATCCTGATCGCCTCCGACCACGCCGGCTTCGAGCTCAAGCAGCACCTGCGCCAGGTGCTCGAGCGCCTGGGCCTCCCGGTCGAGGACCTCGGCACCGACTCCGAGGCCTCGGTCGACTACCCGGACTTCGCCCACCGCCTGGCGCAGGCCCTGGCCGAGGGCCGGGCGGAGCGCGGGGTGCTGATCTGCGGCAGCGGCCAGGGGATGGTCATGGCCGCCAACCGCCACGCCGGCGTGCGCGCGGCCCTGCCGCACGACGAGGCCGCCGCGCGCCTGACGCGCCAGCACAACGACGCCAACGTGCTGGCCCTGGGGGCGCGCGTGACGCCCCCGGAGCAGGCCGAGCGCATCCTGCAGGCCTTCCTCGAGACCCCCTTCGAGGGCGGCCGCCACCAGCGCCGGGTGGACAAGATCGACCCGGCGTCCTGAGCCCGGAGCGCGACGAGCGGTCGGCGGGCCGTGGCCCGCCCGGCGTCACTCCAGGTCCAGCTCCTTCGCGCGTTTCTCGATCCCGAGGCCGATCAAGCAGCCCACCATCAGGTAGGCGTAGGCGTCCACGAAGGCCTTGACCAGGGAGCCGGCGTAGGGGATCAGGCCCAGCACGAAGCTGATGGCGCCCGACACGAGCGCGATGACCACGTAGATCCCCGCCACCTGCCAGTAGGTCGAGCCCATCCGGAGGATGGTGGCCACCCCCAGCACGGGGTTGATGGTCTGCAGCAGGCTGCGCGTGGCCGCGGCCACGGTCAACGCCACGGGCGCGTAGGCCAGGGCCCAGACGGCTGCCAGGCCGATCAGCGCGAGGTGCAGGACGAGCCGGCCCGTCCCAGGGCCCTCCGGCCGCGGCTCCTCGGCGGGGTGCGGCGCGGGCTCGGCCGCGGGTTCGGGCGCCGACTCGTCCTGGCCGTCGCCGTCGAGGTCCTGCAGCACCTCGGGCGCGACGGCCGCGGCGGCGCCCGGCGCCGGCGACTCCGAGGTCGCGATGGCCTCGCTCACGGCGTCGGTTCCCGACGAGCCCGGCATCATCTGCCAGACGTCGACTCCCAGCAGCACCAGCGCCAGGATCAGCGGCCCCAGGCTGATCAGCATTGCCCCGCCGGCCAGGCGCAGCGCGTTGGCGATGTCGGTCACGTCGCCGAACTCGGGCATGTAGCTCTTGCGGTTGCCGCTGCTCACGCGCGCCGCCGCGGTGAAGGCGTACCAGGTCAGGATGCCGGTCGAGAGCAGCACGCCGGCGGCCTGGGCCGCGCCCATGCCGCTGTAGGCCGCGATGCGCGTCATGAAGCCGAAGACCCCGGTGACGATGGCCAGCAGCACGAAGGCCATGCGGTCGCACAGGGGGTAGGCCACGATCTCGGGCAGCTCCTGGAACAGCGAGCGCTGGCGCTGGCGGTCGCGCTCGACCGCGGCCAGGTACTCGGAGGCCGGCGCGCACAGCCCCTCGCACTCGGGGCAGACCAGCACCGTCTGGACGCGCTGCTCGCAGTCGAGGCAGAAGCCCTTGCCGCAGCTCCGGCAGACGCAGGTCGAGGGCTTGGCCGGGTGCCGGACGCACCGCCGCCAGGCGGGTCCCGGCAGGGGACGCTCCGCGGGCGCGGCGGGCCGCGGGGCGGCCGTGGG
>JBDIBD010000478.1:0-3886 GCA_039812725.1 Vicinamibacteria bacterium
GAGCAGGAGCTGGCCGCGGCGCGCCAGCGCCTCGCGCAGGTCGAGCCGGAGCTGGCCGCGGCCGTCGCCGAGGCCGACCGGGCCGCCCGGGAGCTGGCGGCCAGCCAGAGCCTGCTGGCCACCAACGAGGGGCTGCTGACGCGCCTGTCGGACGAGGTGGCCACGCTCAAGGCCGAGCGCTCGCTGCTCAACGAGAGGCTCGACGCGGCCGAGCAGGCCCGCCAGGCGGCCGAGGCCGAGCGCGAGCGCGCCAAGGCCGAGACCAGCCCGCTGTGGGGGACGATCGAGTCGCTGCAGCGCCAGATCCACGTCGAGCGCGAGCAGGCCCAGGCGCAGCTCAAGGCCGCGCCGGGCGACGCCACGCTGCGGGGCAACCTCGACCGCCTGCGCGGCGAGGTCGACGAGCGCACGCGCGAGCTGGAGGAAGCCGGGCGCCGGGCGCTCGACGCCGAGGCCGCCCTGCGCGCCCTGCGCGAGCGCTGGGAGGGGCTGCAGAAGCCCCTGCACAGCGCCCTGGCCGCCTGGCACCGCACGCCCTTCGTGCCGCCCACCCTGAAGGTCTGGCTGGACGCGGTCTCCGAGCGCCTCGAGGGCGAGGCCGCCCCGAAGCGCGGGCCGCGCGTCACGCGCCTGCTGCTGCTCGACCGCGACCCGCTCAGCCTCGAGGCCCTGGCGCAGGACCTCGAGCAGCACGGCGCCCACGTGCTGGTGGCGCACTACGCCGACGAGGCAGCCCTGTTCGCCAAGACCCCCGAGGCGCGCACGCTGACGGCCCTGATGGCCGACGTGATGGCCTTCAAGAACGACCAGGAGATGGTCGAGCGCTTCAAGGCCTGGCGCGCCGACCTGCCCCAGGCCACGCTGCTGGTGAGCTACCGGGCCGACAACTCCATCGAGGCCGGCCGGGCGCGCCAGCTGCCGGGCGGCCTGCAGGCCGTCAACGTGGCCCGCACGATCGGCGGCGAGGCGCTGCTCGAGGCGCTGGCGCGGCGGCCCGGGCCGAAGCCCCCCGAGGGCGGCTCGGGCGTCTTCAAGCTGTTCAAGCGCTGAGGCCCGGTCTCACCTCACGTACACCGTCTTCACGTTGACGAACTCGCGCAGGCCCCACGGGCCGAGCTCGCGGCCGTAGCCCGACTCCTTGACGCCGCCGAAGGGCAGGCGCGGGTCGGAGCGCACGAAGGTGTTGACGAAGCAGCTGCCGGCCTCGAGCGCGTCTTTGGCCAGCCGCTCGCCGCGGGCCGCGTCGCCGGTGAAGACCGCGGCGCCGAGGCCGAAGGCGGAGCGGTTGGCCAGCGCCAGGGCCTCGGCCTCGTCGCGGGCGACGGTCAGCGCGGCCACGGGCCCGAAGGTCTCCTCGTCGAAGGCGGCCATGCCGGGGGCCACGCCGGCCAGCAGCGTGGCCGGGTAGAAGGCCCCGGGGCCGGCCGGCCGACGGCCGCCCATCACCAGCCGCGCGCCGTGCGCCAGGCTGCGCTCGACCTGCCCGTGCAGCTCGTCCCGCAGATCCAGGCGGGCCTGCGGGCCGACGTCGACGCCCTCCTCGAGCGCCGAGCCCAGTCGCCGCGCCGCCAGCCGCTCGGCGATCAGCCGCTCGAAGCGCTGCGCCACCTCGGCCACCACGATGAAGCGCTTGCCGGCGATGCAGCTCTGGCCGCTGTTGACCAGGCGCGCCACCGCGCCGGCCTCGACCGCGGCCGCGAGGTCGGCGTCGGCCAGCACCACGTAGGGGTCGCTGCCGCCCAGCTCGAGCACGGTCTTCTTGAGGGCCTGCCCGGCCGCGGCTGCCACGGCCCGACCGGCCGGGGTGCTGCCGGTCAGCGTGACGGCCGCCACCTGCGGCGACGCGATCAGCCCGGCCACGCGCGGCGACGACAGCCGGAGCGTGCGGAACAGGCCGCGCGGCACGCCGGCGGCGTGCAGCAGCTCCTCGATCGCCAGGGCGCAGCCGGTGACGTTGGAGGAGTGCTTGAGCAGGCCGGCGTTGCCGGCCATCAAGGTCGGGGCCGCGAAGCGGAAGACCTGCCAGAGCGGGAAGTTCCAGGGCATCACCGCCAGCACCACGCCCAGCGGCCGGTAGACCACCAGGCTGCGCGCGGCGTCGGTGGCGACCGGCTCGGGGTGGAGGGCGCGCTCGGCCTCCGCCGCGTAGTAGCGGCAGGCCGAGGCGCACTTGAGCGCCTCGGCCCGGCCCTGCGCCAGGGGCTTGCCCATCTCGAGCGCCATCAGGCGGGCCAGGTCGTGCTGGCGCTCCTCCAGCAGCGCGGCCGCCCGCGCGAGCCAGGCCGCGCGCGCGGCGAAGGGCGTCTCGCGCCCCGCCCTGAAGGCCGCCGCGGACTCGTCGAGGATGCGCCCGACCTCGGCCGGCTCGTGCTCGCCGTAGGCCGCCAGCTGCTCGCCGTTCTCCGGGTTGACGCTCAGCAGGGGCATGGCAACCTCCAGGCGGGCCCATTCTAGGCCCGCCCGCCGGGTTCGTGACGCCGGCCACGCACCGTTCCCGGGCAGCGCTCGTGTATGGTGGACAGCGGAGTCGCGGGAGCGGGGGCCGGCGGCCCGGAGGAGGATGAGATGAGAGCGACACTCGTGCGCGCCGCCGCGGGGCTGGCGCTGGGGGCGGCGCTGGCGCTGCCGGCGTCCGCGTCCGACAAGACCTGGAGCTTCGGCGTCGGCGGTGGGGCCAGCCTGCCCTCGTCGGACCTGGGCGACCGCTTCGACACCGGCTGGAACCTGCAGGCCGACTTCACCTACCACGCCACGCCCTCGCTGGGCCTGCAGCTCGGCTACGGCCACCACGAGTTCGGGGCCAAGTCCGACTTCTTCGACCTCACGGCCCTCGAGGCCACGCAGAAGATGGACCACCTGGGCCTGGCGCTGGTGCTGGGCACGCCGCGCGACCGGGGGCTGGGGGGCTACCTGGTGGCCGGCGGCGGGCTCTACTTCCGCGAGGTCGAGGTGACGCGCTTCGAGGGCAGCGTCACGGTGCCGGTCTGCGACCCGTGGCTGGGCTTCTGCTACGGCTCGACCGTGCCCGTCGAGAGCATCGTCGGCCAGCGCTCGAACACCGACCTGGGAGTGAACGTGGGCGCCGGCCTGACCCTCAAGGCCGGCGACGACGTGACGCTCTTCGTCGAGGCGCGCTTCCACCAGGTGTGGGGCGACGAGTACCAGACGCCCACGGGCTCCCGCAAGGCCAACGCGCAGTTCTTCCCGATCACGGTCGGCCTGCGCTTCTAGCCGCCGCGAACCCGGGCGCCGCCCCGCGGCGCCCGGGTTTGACCTTCCGCGGGGCGGGCCGTAAGCTGCAACGCCTGAGAGACTTTCATGGTTTTGCGCTTCGGGGCCACCAAGGCTGAAGACGTCGCGGGCCTGATCGCCAAGAAGAACTACTCGCGGGCCATCGAGGTCATCCGCGAGCAGCTCAAGAGCGGCCGCCCCGACGCTCGCCTGCGCATGCAGCTCGGCGACGTGCTGATCATGGCCGGCCGCTCCAAGGACGCCGTGCAGGTGCTCCTGCCGGTGGCCGACGAGTACGCCAAGGAAGGCTTCGCCGCCAAGGCCGTGGCCGTGCTGAAGAAGATCCAGAAGCTCGACCCCGGGCGTCGCGAGATCGAGCAGCGCCTGGCCGAGCTGATCGAGGAGAAGCAGCGCTTCGCCACCACGTCGTTGCCGCTGACGCCGCCGGGCGGCGGCACGGGCGGCTTCGAGATCGGCATCGAGGAGATCGGTTTCGAGGCCCCCGCGATCGTCTCGGTGCCAGCCGCTCCAACCCCGGCCCCCGAGCCGCCGGCGCCCCCCCCGCCACCGGTGCGGCTGCCTCCGCCAGCACCGGAGGCGCCGCCGGTGCTGGACCTGCCGCTGATCGAGACCCCGCCCGAGCTCTCGCTGGCGC
>JBDIBD010000479.1:0-3871 GCA_039812725.1 Vicinamibacteria bacterium
GCGGCGGCTCGTCCCCGGGCGGCACCGGCCGCCCCTGCGACTGGAGCTGGGCGCGGCGGCTGCGCGAGCGCGCCCCGTTCGTGGCGCTGGCCGGCGGGCTGACGCCGGAGAACGTGGGCGAGGCCGTGGCCCGGGTGGCGCCGCACGCGGTGGACGTCTCGTCGGGAGTGGAGAGCGCGCCGGGGCGCAAGGACCCCGCGCGGGTGCGGGCCTTCGTGGCGGCCGCCGGGAGCGTGGAGCGATGAGCGTGGTGGCGGCGGACACGCTGGGGACGGGGCGCTTCGGCCCCTACGGCGGGCGCTACGTCCCCGAGACGCTGGTGGAGCCGCTGCGCGAGCTCGAGCGCGCCTACGCCGGCGCGCGCGCCGACGCAGCCTTCCAGGCCGAGTACGAGCGCCTGCTGCGCGAGTACGTCGGGCGGCCGACGGCCCTCACCGGGGCGACGCGCCTGTCGGAGCGGCTGGGCTGCCGCATCTTCCTGAAGCGCGAGGACCTGTGCCACACCGGCGCGCACAAGATCAACAACGCCCTGGGCCAGGCCCTGCTGGTGAAGCGCATGGGCAAGACCCGCGTGGTGGCCGAGACCGGCGCCGGCCAGCACGGCGTGGCGACCGCCACGGTCTGCGCCCTGCTGGACCTGGAGTGCGTGGTCTACATGGGCAGCGAGGACATGGCGCGCCAGGCCCCCAACGTGCGGCGCATGCGTCTGCTGGGGGCCGAGGTGCGCGCGGTGGACGCGGGGGCGCGCACGCTCAAGGACGCCATCACGGAGGCCATGCGCGACTGGGTCACGAACGTGCGCACGACCCACTACCTGCTCGGCTCGGCCCTGGGGGCCCACCCGTACCCGACCATGGTGCGCGAGCTCCACGCCGTGATCGGGCGCGAGGCGCGCCGGCAGGTGCTCGAGCAGGCCGGCCGGCTGCCCGACCTGGCGGTGGCCTGCGTGGGCGGCGGCTCGAACGCCATCGGCCTGTTCGCGGCCTTCCTCGACGACCCGGTCGAGCTGGTCGGCGTCGAGGCCGGTGGCCGCTCCGACCGCCCGGGCGAGCACGCCGCGCGCTTTCTCGGCCGCGGGGCAGGGGTGGGCGTGCTGCACGGCACGCGCACCTACCTGCTGCAGGACGAGGCCGGCAACGTGCTGCCGACCCACTCGATCTCGGCCGGCCTCGACTACCCGGCGGTGGGGCCGGAGCACGCGGCCCTTCACGACAGCGGGCGCGTGCGCTACGCCGCGGTCCGCGACGACGAGGCCCTGGCCGCCTTCCACCTGCTGAGCCGCCTGGAGGGGATCCTACCGGCGCTCGAGTCGGCCCACGCCGTGGCCTGGCTGGTGCGCGAGGCGCCGTCCCTGCGGGGACGCACCGTGCTGCTCAACCTGAGCGGCCGGGGCGACAAGGACCTGGGAATCGTCGACGAGTCCGGCGCGCCGCCGAGCTCGTCCCCACGGGAGCCGCGACCGTGAGCCGCATCGCCCGGCGCTTCGAGCAGCTGCAGGCCGGGGGACGCAAGGCCTTCGTGGCCTTCCTGACGGCCGGCGACCCGTCGCTCGAGCGGACCCTCGAGGCGGCCCTGCAGATGGAGGACGCGGGCGCCGACGTGCTCGAGCTGGGCGTGCCGTTCTCCGACCCCCTGGCCGACGGGCCCGTCATCCAGCGCTCGAGCGAGCGCGCCCTGGGGCGCGGCGTGACCCTGGCGCGGGTGCTGGAGCTGGTGGCCCGCCTGCGCCTGCGCAGTCAGCTGCCGGTGGTGCTGTTCAGCTACCTCAACCCGCTGCTGCAGCACGGCATCACCCGGCTGTGCGCCGAGGCCCCGGCAGCCGGCGTGGACGGGCTGCTGGTCACGGACCTGCCGCCCGAGGAGGCCGGCGATTGGCTGCCGGAGGCCCGCTCGGCCGGGCTCGACACGATCTTCCTGGCGGCCCCCACCAGCCCCGACGAGCGGCTGGAGCTGGTCAGCCAGGCCTCGCGCGGCTTCGTCTACGCGGTCAGCCGCATCGGCGTGACCGGCGAGCAGCAGGCGCTCTCGGGCGACGCCGCCCCGCTGGTGGCGCGGCTGCGGGCGCTGACGCGCGAGCCGGTCGTGCTGGGCTTCGGCATCTCGACCCCGGAGCAGGTGGCGGCCGCGGCGGCGGTGGCCGACGGCGCGGTGGTGGGCAGCGCGCTGGTGCGCTATCTGGAGGAGCACCCCGGCGGCGACGTCGGGGCGCGGGTGCGATGGCTGAAGAGCCGGATGTGAGCCCACAGGCGCGGGCGCGCATGGCCGCCTTCGGCCGGCCCGCGCCGCGGCAGGAGCCCGACGTGGAGCCCACGGCGGCGGAGGAGATCGAGGGCTGGCGGCGGCGCATCGACGAGATCGACTCGCAGCTCAACCGGCTGCTCAACGCCCGCTCGGCCTGCGCGCTCGAGATCGGGCGGGTCAAGCGCCGGGTCGGGCTGCCGGTCTACTCGCCCGAGCGCGAGGCCGCCATCCTCGAGCGGGTCACGCGCGAGTGCCCGGGGCCGCTCGACGGCACGGCGGTCCGGCGCGTCTTCGAGCGCATCATCGACGAGAGCCGCCGGCTGGAGCGCATCGCCGGCGAGCACGAGCCGGAAGGGACCGCCCGGGACGCCGGCGGGCAGGACGCCACCAGGCGCTAGCAGGCAGGGAGACGGACTATGGTGATCGTGATGGAAGCCACGGCCAGCGACGAGCAGATCGAGCAGGTCATCGCCCGCCTGGTGGAGGCCGGCTACGACGTGCACCGCTCGACCGGCGTCAACCAGACGGTCCTGGGGGCGGTGGGCGTGCCGCGCGCCCCGGTCGAGCCCAGCGCCCTGGAGCTGCTGCCGGGGGTGCGCGAGGTGGTCAAGATCTCGGCCCCCTACAAGCTGGTCGGGCGCACCTTCAAGCCCGACGACACGCTGGTGCAGCTGGGCGGCGTGAGCGTGGGCGGGCCGGAGGTGGTGGTGATGGCGGGCCCCTGCTCGGTGGAGACCCCCGAGCAGGTGGCGGCCGTGGCGGCCCGCGTGGCGAGGGCCGGCGCGCGCGTGCTGCGCGGCGGGGCCTTCAAGCCGCGCACCTCGCCCTACAGCTTCCAGGGGCACGGCGAGGAGGCCCTGCGCTGGATGCGGGCCGCCGCCGACGAGCACGGCCTGGCGGTGGTGAGCGAGATCATGGACGCGCGCCAGACCGAGATGATGCTGCGCTACGTGGACTGCCTGCAGGTGGGGGCCCGCAACATGCAGAACTTCGACCTGCTGCGCGAGCTGGGCCGCACCCGCCGGCCGGTGCTGCTGAAGCGCGGGCTCTCGGCCACCATCGAGGAGCTGCTGCTCTCGGCCGAGTACGTGCTGGCCGGCGGCAACAACCAGGTGATCCTGTGCGAGCGCGGCATCCGCACCTTCGAGAACGCCACGCGCAACACCCTCGACCTCTCGGCCATCCCGGTGGTCGAGAAGCTCTCGCACCTGCCCATCGTGGTCGACCCCAGCCACGGCACCGGCCGGCGCGACAAGGTGCTGCCGATGGCCCGCGCCGCGGTGGCGGCCGGGGCCGACGGCCTGCTGATCGAGGTCCACAACGACCCCGACCACGCCTGGTCCGACGGCGCCCAGAGCCTGCGCCCGGAGCAGTTCGACCAGCTCATGGGCGAGCTGCGCGTGATCGCCCCGGTGCTGGGGCGCAGCCTGCCGCTGGCGCAGCCCCAGGCCGCCGCCCGGTGACGGCCCTGACGAACGAACAGCTCCGCTCCCGCACCTACTCCGTCGAGCTCCTGTACGACGCGCCCCCGGAGCTGGACGAAACCGCGCTGGTGGCCGCGCTCCAGGCCCGCCTGCCCGCGGCGCGCCTGCTGGGGCGCGGGGCGCGCGGCTTCAGCTTCGCCCACCCC
>JBDIBD010000480.1:0-3867 GCA_039812725.1 Vicinamibacteria bacterium
GCCCGCGACAGCGCCTCGTTGAGCGCGCCCAGGTCGGCGGCGGCCGGCTCCCGCCCGCCCGCCGCCGCCGAGAAGATCCCGAAGAGCGCCTCGCGCAGCGCCCGCCCGCGGGCCAGGGCGTTCTCGGCCTGCAGCGGCTGGCCGCGCGCCTCGCGCGCCAGCGCCCGCGCCTGGCCTTCGCCCAGCAGCCCGGCCTGCCGCGCCCAGTCGAGCAGGTCGGCGTAGCTCGCCAGTCGCTCCCGCGGCGACAGGCCGGGCCGCCCCTCGACCGTGTTGACGAAGTCGAGGCAAACCGCCCCGCCGGAGAGCTCCAAGACGCTCACGCCGCCATCATAGGCACATTCGCCGCGGGCGGCCCGCCAGTCGACTAAGATCCACAGCGCATGCGCGTCCTGCTGGCCTCCTCCGCCGAGCGCGGGCACGTCAACCCGCTGCTGGCGGTGGCCCAGCACCTGCTGCGGGCCGGCCACCACGTGGGCTGGCTGACCCTGCCCGAGCCCCTCGAGGCGCTGGCCCAGCACGGCCTCGAGGTGCTGCGCCTGGGCGGGCGCGTCCCGGCGCCCGAGCACGTGACGGGCGGCGCGGAGCTGGCCCGCCTGGTGCGCGCCGAGGACACCCTGCGGCGCTGGATCCGCAGCCTGCTGCTCGACGCCGTCCCCGCCCAGGTGGAGCCCGTGCGCCAGCTGATCCGGGACTTCCGCCCCGACCGTCTGGCCTTCGACGGCATGCAGTACGCCGCGGTCATCGCCGCGCACCTCGAAGGCCGCCGCTGGACGGGCGTGTCGTCGGCCCTGACCTTGCTGGAGCCGGCCGGGCTCGACCTGGCCCTGCTGCGCCACGTGCGCGCCCTGGCCGACGACCGCCGGGCGCTGTTCGCGGCCCACGGGCTTTCGCCCGCGTTCCGCACCTGCGAGGCGCTCTCGCCCGACCTCAACGTGATCTTCGCCACCGAGGAGCTGGTGGGCCCCGACGCGCCCCTGCCCCCGGCCACGCGCCTGGTGGGCCCTGCGCTGCCGCCCGGGCCGCGCGGCGACGAGCCGCCCTTCCCGTGGGACCACCTGGCCGGCGACCGCCCCGTGGTCTACGCCTCGTACGGCAGCCAGATCTCCTGGCAGCCGGAGGCCTTCACGCTGGTGGCCGAGGCCGCGGCCCCGCTCGGGGCCCAGGTCGTGATCAGCGGCGGCGACCTGGCCCGCACGGACTTCCCCCGCTCGCTGCCCGGCGACGTGCTCCTGGTCGAGTACGCGCCGCAGCTGCAGCTCCTCCGGCACGCGGCCGCCTTCGTCTCCCACGGCGGCGCCAACTCCGTGATGGAGGCCCTGGCGCTGGGCGTGCCGCTGGTGCTCCTGCCCGTCTGCAACGACCAGTATCTGCAGGCCCACTTCGTGCGCCGGGCCGGCTGCGGCCAGGCCTTCGTGGACGGACTGCCGACGGTGGAGGCCCTGCGGACCGCGCTGCAGCGGGCCCTCGACCCGCGCGACGACCTGCGGCGTCGGCTCGAGGCCGTGAGCGCCAGCTACCGCGCCCGCGACGGCGCGCGCGCGGCCGCGGACCTGATCGTGGCCTGACCTCGCCTAGTGCGTCCCCGGCGGCAGCTTCAGGAACGATGCCACCGAGGGCAGCACGTCGATCCCCCAGTGGACCGCCACCAGCACCGGCAGGTTGCGCCACCGGTCCCAGGCCCAGCCGAAGACCAGGGCCACCACCAGCACCGGCAGGCCCGTGCCGAGCAGCACCGAGCCCAGGTCGCCAGCCGTCCCTTCCGCCCCGCGGGCCAGCAGGTAGCGCGAGGGCAGGTGCCAGGCGGTGAAGAGCAGCGCCGTCACCACGAGCGCGGCAAAGCGCCCCCACAGCAGCTCCAGCCGGGTCTGCAGCACGCCGCGGTAGACGATCTCCTCCGGCAGGCCGGCGGTGAAGAGCATCAGGCCGCCGCCCGCCAGGACCCGCGCGGCCGCCTCCGGTCCGGCCATCGTCGCCACGGCCCCGCCGATGTCGTCGAGCTTGCCGGCGTTGACCAGCAGGCCCGCGCCGAAGCCCAGCGCCACCTTCAGGAGCGAGCCCGGCGTGGCGCGCCAGCCCGGCAGGAAGTCGCCCGCCTGGTAGCCCGCCCGCTGCAGGACCACCAGCGGGACCACCAGCAGCAGGCCGATCTTGTAGCCGAAGACGTACCAGGCGTCCGACGTCAGCAGCGTGGCCCCCATCAGCGGCGCCGGCCAGGCTCGCTGCACCAGCCCCGTGACGGCCGACATCGCCACGTAGGCCAGCGCGAAGGCCAGCGCCAGGCGGGCCTCGTCCCGCGGCGAGTCCACCCGCATCGCCCGGGCCGGGACGCGCTGCCAGGTCAGGAACCGCCACAGGGCCATGCGCCGTAGGACGGTTTCGGTGGAGCCGAAGTTCCCCGCCTTCGGGCCTCGCCGCGGTCGGTCCCCGCGCGCCCGGCCCGCAGGCTATCGTCGAGCCCTCTCCCCGGAACCTCGAGGTTGCCTCGTTGGAATCGGACTGGCCCTTCCCGGAGCCCGCGCTCCCCCGCCGGGCAGCCGACCCCTTCATCCCTGCGCCTGGCGACGCCCCGCCTCACGCCACGAGGCTCCTCGACCGAGTGCGCGACCGCGCTCGCGCGCTGCACTACAGCCCCCACACCGAGCGCGCCTACGCCCGCTGGGTGCGGCGCTTCGTCGTCTTCCACGCCAAGCGCCACCCCGCCCAGATGGGCGCCCCGGAGATCACCTGTTTTCTCACTGACCTGGCCGTGCGGCGCCGCGTCTCCGCCTCGACCCAGACCCAGGCGCTCAGCGCCCTGACGTTCCTCTATGGAGAGGTCCTGGGCCAACCCCTCGATCCCCTGGATCCGGTGCCGAGGGCGCGCAGGCCGTTCCATCTCCCGCAGGACCTCTCACGCGATGAGGTCCGGCGGATTCTCGGCCACCTGAGCGGCAGCACCTGGCTGATGGCCGCGCTGCTGTACGGCTCCGGCCTGCGGTTGATGGAGTGCCTTCGGCTGCGCGTGATGGACCTCGACCTCTCGCAGGCCCAAGTGCACGTGCGGAGGGGCAAGGGCGACAAGGACCGGCTGACCCTCCTCCCCCGTCGCCTCGCGCCACCGCTGCGCGCCCACCTGGCGCGCGTGGCCCGGCAGCACGAGCTCGATCTGCGCCAGGGCGCGGGCTCGGTGGACGTGCCCGCCGACGTGGAACGGAGGGATCCCGAGGCCCACTGTCGGCCCGGGTGGCAATGGGTCTTCCCAGGCGCGCGCATCCGCCGCGACTCGCGGACCGACCGGCTCTGCAGGCCGCACGCGGCCCCTTCCCTCCTCCAGCGAGCGTTCCACGACGCCGTCCTGAAGGCCGGGCTCACCCGCCCCGCCACCTGCCACTCGCTTCGGCACGCCTTCGCCACCCACCTGCTCGAGAACGGCACCGACATCAGGACGATTCAGGAGCTGCTCGGGCACGAGGATCTGGCGACGACCCTGATCTACGCCCGCGTGGCGAGGATTGGCGCGAGGCGCGCCACGAGCCCGCTCGACCTCGTCCCGTAGGAGGACTGACGGCGGGTGGGGGGGCCCGAGGGCTCGGCGCCGTCCCGGACCGCGCCTCGCGGCGTTTATCCCTTATCGCCTCGAGGTACGCCGGCCAGCGGCAGGGCCTCCCCCTCAAGTCCATCGGGATCAGTCCGCCAGGATGTTGCTCGGCTCGTTTGCCTCGTTGCCACGAAGCACTTACCGTTTATCATTCCAGCAGACTTCGGTGTTCTGCGGGCCGCGAGGGTGCCGATGCGAACAGAGACTGAGCGCAATGCGATCGCTGACCACCTCACCTACGAGCTTGCGATGCTCTGGCGCGCACCGAGGGCAATCGAGTCCGCCCC
>JBDIBD010000481.1:0-3856 GCA_039812725.1 Vicinamibacteria bacterium
GGGCCGCCACGCGCTCGGCCAGACCGGCGGGCACGGGCGCCTCGGCCCGCCGCAGCTCGGCCAGCGCCTCCAGGACCTCCTCCAGGCGGCCCCGCAGTCGCCGGCAGGCGGCGCACCCGGCCAGGTGGCCCTCGAGCTCGCCCACCAGGGGCGGCCCCAGCTGGCCCTCGACGTGATCCGACAGCAGCTCCTCGGCTCGACGGCAGTCCATCACGATGCCTCCTGCTGGACCAGCTTCGGCCCGCCCAGGCGGCGCTCGAGGCGCCGCGCCAGCTCGAGCCGGCCGCGGTTGAGGCGGCTCTTGACCGTTCCGAGCGGCACGCCCAGGAGGCGCGCGGCCTCCTCGTAGGGCAGCCCCTGCAGGTCGCACAGCACGATCGGGGCGCGCAGGTCGGGCGGCAGGGCCCGCAGCCCCGCGTGCACCAGGCGGGCGCGCTCGGCCCGCTCGGCCAGGCGCAGGGGCCCGTCGCCCGTCCCCGGCAGGGTCTCCAGGGTCTCGACGTCGGCCTGCAGCCGCTCCTCGCGCCGGCGGCGGTAGTGGTCGATGGCGTGGTGGCGGGCCACCGTCGCCAGCCACGCCGCGAACGTGCCGCTCTCGAACTGGTAGCGCCCCAGGGCCTGGAACACCTTGAGGAAGACCTCCTGCGTCAGGTCCTCGGCCTCGTCGACCCGTCCGGTGAAGCGGTAGACCACGCCGAACACCCGCCGCGCGTGGCGGGAGACCAGCTCGCGCCAGGCCGCCTCGTCGCCGGCCCGGCAGCGCACGATGAGATCGCCGTCGGCGATGGTCAAATGAGGCGGGCTCCACGCCACTCATCCCCGGCAACGCAGGCCGGGCGGGCGCGGTTCCATTTTGTCGCTTCGGCCGCCTGTAGTACAGTCTCGATTCCAGGCAAGTCCATGACCAAGAATACTTTGGGCGCAAGAGCGGGGGCCGCGTGAAGTCCCGCGGAGCGCGCCTCGCCGTGGGCGGGCTGGTGGCCCTGGGGCTGCTGGCGCTGGTCTTCCGGGGGCTCGACTGGACCGCGCTGGGGGACGCCTTCCGGCGCGCCCACTGGGGCTACCTGGCCGGCGTCGCGCTGCTCACCGTGGTCATGTACACGGCCCGGGCCTGGCGCTGGCGCTACCTGCTGCGGCCGCTGGCCGACGTGCCCCTGGGCCACGCCTTCTCCGCCACGGCCGTGGGCTTCATGGCCGGGCTGGCCATCCCGCGCGCGCAGGAGGTGCTGCGGCCGTACCTCGTGGCCCGGCGCCACAGCCTGCGCACGGCCGCCGCCTTCGCCTCGATCATCGTCGAGCGGCTGCTCGACCTGATCACGGTGCTGATCCTGTTCGGCCTGCACCTCTTCGTCTTCAGCGACCGCTCCGCCCGCGCGGGGCAGCCGCTGATGGCGGCGGTCGAAAAGGGCGGCGCCCTGGCCGCGCTCGGCGCGCTCGGCGCGCTGGCCGTGCTGCTCGCCTTCCACTGGCGGGCCGAGGCCCTGCTGGCGCTGGCCGAGCGTCTGCTGGCCCGCCTGCCCGAGCGGCTGGCCGGGCCCTTCCTCGGGCTGCTGCGCTCCTTCGGCGAGGGGCTGGCGATCTTCAAGGCCAGCCCGGGGCACCTGCTGGCCATCGCCGGACAGTCGCTCCTGGTCTGGCTGCTGATCGCGGCCAGCCTGCAGCTCTCCAACCTGGCCTTCGACGTGCGGCTGCCCTTCCACGCCACCTTCCTGATGCTGGGCTTCCTGACCGTGGGCGTGGCCGTGCCGACGCCCGGGATGGTGGGCGGCTTCCACGCCGCCTACGTGGTGGCGCTGGTGGAGGCCTTCGGCGTGCCGCGCGAGACCGCCACGGCGGCCGCGGTGGCGGCCCACGCCCTCACCAACCTGCCGGTGCTGCTGCTGGGCCTGGCCTGCCTGCCGGGCGAGGACCTGACGCTGGGCCGCGTGGCCAGCCTGACCGAGGAGAAAGCCGCATGAAGTGTCCGTTCTGCTCGCACCTCGAGGACAAGGTCGTGGACTCGCGCGAGAGCAAGGAGGGCGAGGTCATCCGCCGCCGGCGGGAGTGCCTCAAGTGCGGCAAGCGCTTCACCTCCTACGAGCGCATCGACCAGATCCCGCACATGGTGGTCAAGAAGGACGGCCGGCGCGAGCGCTTCGAGCGCGAGAAGGTGCTGGCCGGCCTGCTCAAGGCCTGCGAGAAGCGGCCGGTCTCGCCCAAGACGCTGGAGGCCATCGCCGACGAGGTCGAGGCCAAGGTGCACGAGAGCCCCGACCGCGAGATGGCCTCGCGCGAGGTCGGCGAGCTGCTGATGCTGCGCCTTCGCGACGTCGACAAGGTGGCCTTCGTGCGCTTCGCCTCGGTCTACCGCGACTTCAAGGACGTCGACCAGTTCATGGCCACCCTCAAGGGGCTGCTCGACACGAGCATCTCGTAGGCGGGCCGGGAGGCCGGACGTGAGGCGCCGCACGCCGCTGCGCAACAACGCCCGCCTGGTGGCCGGGGCCGCGGCCGGGGCCCTGGCGCTGCTCCTGGCCGTCGAGCTGCTGCTGCGCAAGAGCCGCGACTTCGCCCCCGACTTCCTGGCCTCGGTGCTGCTGTACGGGCTGACGGTGCTCAACGTCACCCTGCTGCTGGTGCTGCTCTTCGTGCTCGGCCGCAACCTCGTCAAGGTGGTCATGGAGCAGCGGCGGGGCGTGCTGGGGGCGCGCTTCCGCATGCGCCTGCTGTGGGTCTTCCTGCTGATGGCCGTGGCGCCCTCGGTGCTGCTGGTGCTGGTGGGCAGCGACCTGATCCAGCAGACGGTCGACCGCTGGTTCAACGTGGACGTGGAGCGCCTGCTGTCGTCCTCCCAGGCCCTGGGCGTGGGGCTGCGACAGGCGCACGCCGAGCGGGCCCGCACCGGCGCGCGCCTGCTGGCCTCGGAGCTGCACCTGCGCGGCCTGCTGGCCGGGGAGGGCCAGGGGCGCCTGCAGCGGCTGGTGGAGCGGCGCGCGCGGGAGCTCGGGCTCGACCTCGTGAGCGTGGGCACGCGCGAGGGCGAGCTGCTGGCGGTGGTGGACCCGCGCCTGCCGCCGGCCCCCGCCTCGGCCGCCTCGGCCGAGGCGCTGCTGGCCGAGGCCTCGGCCGGACCGGGCCGCGAGATCCTGGCCAGCGCCCCCTACGGCGGCGGCGAGCTGCAGCGCGTGGCCGTGCCCGTCACCGACGCCTCGGGGCGCGTGGTGGGCGCCGTGGTGGCCTCCGCCTGGCTGCCGGCCGAGCTGCTGGCCGAGGCCCGCGAGGTGCAGGAGCGCTACGTCAAGTTCCGCAAGACGCTCTCCTTCCGCGAGCCCATCAAGGCCGTCTACCTCTCGATCTACGTGCTGGCCGGCCTGCTGGTGCTGTTCGGCTCGACCTGGCTGGCGCTCTACCTGGCCCGGCGCATCACGGTGCCGCTGCGGATGGTGGCCGAGGGGGCCGAGCGCATCGCCGCCGGCGAGCGCGGCGTGCGGGTCGAGTTCCCGTCGGGCGGCGACGAGTTCGCGGCCCTGATCGACTCCTTCAACCGCATGTCGGAGCGCCTGCAGCGCAGCGAGGAGGAGATCCGCCAGGGGCGCGAGGACCTGGCCCGCAAGAACCGCGAGCTGCTCGAGCGCCAGCGCCTGGTCGAGACCGTCATCGAGAGCGTCGGCACGGGCGTGCTGGTGGTGGACGCGCAGGGGCGCCTGACCGCCCTCAACCCGGCCGCCCAGCGCCTGCTGGGCCTGGATCCCGAGGCCACCGGGCGGCCGGCCGCCGAGGTGCTGGCCACGCCCGAGTGGGCCGACGTGCGCGAGCCCCTGGCCCGTCTGCTGGCCGGGCGCGGCGAGCGCCAGGAGCGCGAGGCCGTGGTGCCGGT
>JBDIBD010000482.1:0-3842 GCA_039812725.1 Vicinamibacteria bacterium
TCAGCGCGGCCAGCGTCTCGGCCGTGGCCCCGCGCACCTCGTCGGCGCGCGTCCCGGCCAGGCGCTCCTGGGGCACCGGCACGGCCACAACTCGCGCGCCGCCCGGCTCGGCCTCCTGCCGCCAGGGCTCGAGCGCGATGGGCTGCGGGTCGCCTTTGTTGACGAACACCTCGCCGAAGCGCTCGTTGACGAAGGCCAAGAGCGACGGCACCGTGCGGAAGTTGGTGCGCAGCGCCAGCACCTCGCCGCCGCAGGCCGTGACCCTGGCCTTGGCCAGTTCGTAGACACCGAGGTCGGCGCGCCGGAAACGGTAGATCGACTGCTTCGGGTCGCCCACCAGGAACAGCTTGCCGGGACGCAGCCGGACCTGGCGCCAGCCGTCGGCGGCCGGTGCGGCCGGGTCCTCGCACAGCAGGAAGGCCACCTCGACCTGCAACGGGTCGGTGTCCTGGAACTCGTCCAGCAGCAGGTAGTCGAAGCGCCCCTGGAAGTAGCGCCGCACCGGCAGCGACTGCTGCAGCACGTCGCGGGCGCGCAGCAGCAGGTCCTGGAAGTCGGCCAGGGCCGCCGCGCGTTTGGCGTCCTCGAAGGCCTGCGCGAAGCCGCACAGCAGGTTGCGCAGCTCGGCCGCCAGGTGGGCGTCGGAGGCCTCCCGGTAGCTCTCCGCCGCGGCCTTGACGGCCTTCAGCCAGTCCTTGACCTGGCCGCAGACTTCCTTGGGCTTCCAGGCCGGCTGCGCGCCCCTGTTCGTGGTGACCTTCAGCCCGCGCAGGGCCTCCTCGCGGGCGGCGCCGGTCAGGCGCTCGGTGCGCTCGAGGTCGGTCTCGAGCTCGAGGATCGCCAGCAGCGCGCCGTCGTCGGGCTTCAGGCAGCAGCCCTTCATCGGCCGCAGGGCCTTCACGGCCCTGCGCATCTCGTCCAGCAGGCTGTCGGGGTCGAAGGCCGGCACGGCCGCCGGCCGGGCCAGCACGTCGCGCTCGCTGACCAGCGCCCGGGCCGCCGCGCCCAGCGAGTCGAGCTTGAGCCCCAGGTGCAGCGCCCGCACCAGCAGCGGGTGGCCGGCGCTCATGTGCCGGTCGAGCCAGCCGTCCCAGGCCTCGTCGAAGGTGCGGTCGTCGGCCACCTCGGCCGCCACCTGGAAGCCCGGGTCGAGGCCGGCCTCGAACGGCCGCTCGCGCAGCAGCGCCGAGCAGAAGGCGTGCACCGTGCTGACGTGGGCGCGCTCGAGGTCGTCGCCGGCGCGCTCGAGCCGCTCGCGCTCGCCCGGCGGGGCCGTCTCGAGGGCCTCCTCGAGCCCCTCGCGCAGGCGCTGCTTCAGCTCGGCCGCGGCCTTCTCGGTGAAGGTGATGGCCACCACGCGGTCGAGCGTGGCGCGCCCCGTCCGCACCAGCGCCACCAGGCGCGCCACCAGCACCGTGGTCTTGCCCGTGCCGGCCCCGGCCTCGAGCAGGAAGGTGGTGTCGAAGTCGGCGGTGACGCGCCGGCGGACGTCGTCGTCGGGCAGCGGGCGCGTCACGGCAGCTCCCGGAGGACGCGCCAGCCCAGGAGGCGCGGGTCGTCGCGCTTGCGGGCCGCGCGGGCCTCGCGCCCGGGGCCGCAGATGGCCTGGTAGTCGCAGAAGTCGCAGGTGTCGGCCACCGGCGGGAAGAGGCCCGCGCGGGCCATCTCGTCGAAGTCGGCCACCACCCGCGCCAGCTCGGCCTCGGACTCGGGCGTGGCCGGCGCGGCGACCTGCAGGTAGCCGCCCTTGGCCGTCAGGTAGTCGTACTCGGCCTGCTCCACGCGGTGCCGCGGGTAGGCCTGGCGCAGGGCCAGGTTGTAGACCCGCAGCTGCAGGGCGCGGCCGCCCTCGAGGCCGCCCGCCTTGTTCTTCGGCGCCGCGCCGGTCTTGTAGTCGACCACGCGCACGCGGTCGGGGCCCTGGGCCGCGTCCACCCGGTCCATCTTGCCCCTCAGCCGCAGCTCGCGCCCGTTGGGCAGCGCCAGGCGCACGCCCTCGAACGTCTGCTCGAAGGCCGTCGGGACGTAACCCCCGGCGGCCCGTCGCCGCTCGCGCTCGAGCAGCTCGCCCACGTCGGCCCGCAGGCGCGCGGCCACGGGCTCGAGCAGCGCGCGGTGCGGCACCAGGCCCTCGGCCACCAGCCCGTCGAGCCGCGGCTGCAGCAGCGCGTCGATCCGACCCAGCGCCCACCGCACCGCCGCCGCGTCGAGCGGCAGCCGCCCGCCGTCGCGCAACTCGACGAACAGCGCCTCGAGCACGTCGTGGTAGAGCGTGCCGGCGTCCTTGCCCTGCAGCTCGTAGCGGCGTTCGGGCTCCTCCCACGGCTCGAGCCGCAGCGCGTTCTTGAGGAAGAAGCGGTAGGGGCAGGCGCCGAAGGCCTCGAGCGCGGTGGCCGAGGTCTCGCGCGCCGTCAGGGCCAGCCGCTCGGCCGCCTCGGGGCGCGACTGCACGTCGACCAGCCCGTCCCAGGGCGTGAGGAGCGGCTCGCCCGCGGCCTTCTCCGCCAGGAGCGAGCGCCGCAGGTGCGGGGCGTCCTCCAGCAGGTTCGGCGCGGCGCCCAGCCCGGCCAGGGCCAGGTCGCGCTCGAGCCGGTCGAGCGCCAGGTCGGGGGCCAGCGGGAAGGGCCGGCCCAGCGCCGTCTCGCCGCCACTGGCCAGGGCCAGCAGCTCGTCGGCCCCCACGCGCCGGCCCGTGGCCGCCCGCAGCGCGCGTGCGAGGAAAGACGAGGCCACCCGCTCGCGCCCGGACTGCGCGTCGAGGCGCGGGAACGACAGCACCAGCCGCTCGCCGGCCGCCAGCACCGCCTCGCGGAACAGCAGCCGCTCGCGCTCCACGCCGTCCTCGACCGTGCGCAGCGCGGGCGAGAGCGCCTTGCGCTCGTCGTCGAGCAGCAGCGGGTCGGGGCGCGAGCGGCTCGGGAAGCGCCCCTCGACCAGGCCGGGCACGACCACCAGCCGGAAGCGCAGCCCGCGCGCGCCGGCAACCCCGCCCACGAACACGCGCCCCTCGCCCAGCTCGCCCTCGCGGTAGACCTGCGAGGCGATCAGCTCCTCCACGCGCGCCAGCACCTCGGCCGGCGCGGGCGGCGGCGCGTGGCGCGCCAGCGGCCCGAGCAGGCGCTCCAGGCGCTCGGCGATGAGCTGCGGCCGCTGCACCCAGCGCGCCAGCAGCCGCTGCGTGGCGCCGACGAAGTCGCCCCAGCCCCCCTCGCGCGGGAAGGCCGAGAGGTCGGCGGCCAGCAGCTCCACCAGCGCCCGCAGGCTGTCGAACAGGCGCAGGTCGCGGTCGTCGTCGAAGCCGCGCGCCGCGCGCTCGGCCCGGGCGGCCGCCAGGCGCGCGCGCCACGAGTCGAACCCCTGCACGATCCCGGCACGGGCCGACAGGTAATCCCAGCGCTGCCGGCTGATCTCGGCTCCGGCGCCGAGCAGCTCGTCGAACGGGACCTGGGCCGTGGTCAGGAATTCCATCACGCGCGCGCGGTCGAGGTCGGCCTCGAGCAGGCCCAGCAGCAGCCCCAACGCACGCGCGGCCGGGTCGACGCGCGGCACGCCCTCGAGGAAGAGCGCTGGGACGGAGGCCCGCTCGAGCGCCGCCGCCAGGGCCGGCAGGTAGGCGGCGCCATCGTGCAGCAGCACGGCCATCTCGTGGAAGCGCAAGCCCTCGCCGGCCGCGCGCTGCAGCAGCCGCGCGATCTCGACCGCCTCGAGCGACTCGCCCGCGGCCGAGAGCACGCGCACGCTGCCGTCGAGCGGCGCCTCGTCTCCGGCGGCCGTGGGCTGGAAGAGGCGCTGCTGCAGCCGCTCCAGGCTGCTCGTGGCGGGCGGCGCCGACGGGGGCTCGG